>NZ_SMKI01000032.1 GCF_004348415.1 Streptomyces hainanensis | reverse complement strand
CCCCTCTCCATCCGCCCGGCCCGCCCCGCGGATCTGGACGCCATCGCCGCGCTCTTCACGCACTACGTGACCGACACGGTCATCACCTTCATGGAGACCGCGCCCTCCCCGTCCGACTGGGAGCGGAAGCTCACCGACCTCACCACCCGCGGCCTGCCCTTCCTGGTCGCCGAGACGTCCACCGGCGAGGTCGCCGGCTTCGCCTACGCCGGCCCGTGGCGGGCCCAGCACGCCTACCGCTACACCGCGGAGAACTCGATCTACCTGGCGCCTGACCACACCGGCAAGGGCCTCGGCGGCCGGCTGCTCGACGCGCTGATCACCGCCTGTGCCGAGGCCGGCGTCCGGCAGTTGATCGCCGTGATCGCCGATGCCGGCGACAACGCGGCGTCCCCGGCGCTGCACCGCAGGTTCGGCTTCACCGACGCGGGCCGGCTGAGCGCCGTCGGCGTCAAGCACGGTCGCGCGCTCGACACCATCCTGATGCAGCGGACCCTGTCGGCGGCCGAGTAGGACCGGCCACCACCGGGGCGGCGATCCGCGATCTTCCCCCCTCAGGCGCGGGCCACGAACGGCCGGGAGGCGAGGGTGAGGGCGATCGACGCCACCGCCATCGTGGTGATCGCGGCCTCGGGGCCGACGAGTTGGGCGACGCCGCCGGCGATGGCCGCGCCGAGCCCCTGCCAGGTGAGCCGGCCGGCCGCCTCCACGCCCTGGGTCTGTCCTCGTGTCCCCTCGGGCGTGAGCGCCAGCAGCCGTTCCTGGAGCGCCAGCGAGGCGGGGAATCCGAAGCTGGCCGCGAAGGCCGCCGTGGCCAGGATCCACAGCGGTGGTTGGAGGGCGAAGAGGAGGAACGGGGCGGCGAGCAGCAGCCGCATCGGGAAGGCCAGGCGCCACCGTTGTTCGGCGGTGAGCAGCCGGCCGACCGTCAGGTCGCCGAGCAGCATCCCGGCGGAGGTGGCGGCGAGCAACACGCCTGCGCTGCCGGCCGCGTAGGGGATGAACAGCGCCTCGCAGCCGACGATCAGCCCGTTGGGCACCCACAGGTTCAGCAGCAGTGCCCGGCGGCCGCCGTGCGCGAACAGTTCGCGGTTGGCGCGCCAGGTCTGCCGCAGGCCGGGGCGCCTGGTGAGCCGGATCGACCGTTCGCGGACGGTGGCCGCGACCACGACGAGCGCGAGGCCGGTGAGCGTCGCGGCGACCAGGAAGACGCCCTGGGGGCTGAGCCAGTGCAGCAGTGCGGCGCCGGCGGCGTAGCCGAGGATCATGACGCCGCCGGCGGTGACGTTCATCAGCGAACGCGCCAGGGCGTAACGGGAGTCGGGCACCACCTCGGCGAGCAGCCCCATCCGGGTGCCGGTGCCGAGGGACTGGAAGAAGCCGAGGCCGAGGAGCAGGCCGAACCGCGCGGCCAGTGGCAGGCCCGGTATGGCCTGGGCGGCCACCCCGACGAGCGCGAGGAGTTGGAGCGTGACCAGCGTGCGGCGGGGCCGGTGCCCGTCGGCGACGGACATGAGGGTCAGCGCGCCGAGCACGGTGGCGAAGGTGGCGCCGTACATGCTGACGGCGGTCAGGAACGGGGAGCCGGTCCGCTCGTCGACCAGGGTGCCGAGGGCGAAGCCCGAGAGGGTGCTCGCGACGACGGTCAGCGTGAAGCCGAGGAGGAGGCCGGCGAACTCGCGGTCCCGGAGCAGGGCCCGGTAACCGGCGGCGGATCGGCGGGCGGGACGGTCGGCGGAACGGGCCGTACGTGGGTCGGCGGGAGCGTCGGCAGGAGGGTCGGCGGGAAGGGCCGCCGGATTGTCGGTAGGCATGAAAAAAGCCTCCGACCGCCCCTGCCGGGGTGCCGAAGGCGAATTTTCGAAAGTTTAGCAGGTGGCTCCTCGGCTACCGGAAGGCCGCCTGGTTGCGTTGGGCCCAGGCGGCGAACGGGCGGGCCGGGCGACCGGTGACCCGCTGGACGTCCTGACTGATCGCCGTCTCGCCGGCGTTGGGCGTGCCGAGCACGGCGAGTGTCGTCTCCACCACCGCCTCCGGCATGAACCGCAGCATGCCGGCGCGGGCCTCGTCGGGTGTCAACTCGTGGAACCGCACGGGCTCGCCGAGGGCCGCCGCGATGGCGGCCGCCTGTTGGCGGGGCGAGCTGGGTTCGGGGCCGGTGAGGATGTAGGTCAGCCCCTCGTGGCCGGCCTGGCGCAGGGTCACGGCGGCGACCTCGGCGATGTCGGCGGGGTCGACGGCCGGGACGCCGACGTCGCCGAACGGTGCCGCCACCGTCCGCTCGGCCCGCACCGACGCGGCCCACTGGAGGGCGTTGGAGTCGATGGCGCCGGGGCGCAGGACGGTCCAGTCGAGTCCGGCGCCCCGGACGGCCTCCTCGATCCGCCCGAGGACGCCGCCGTGCGACGGCGACTCCGGCCTGGTCGCCACGCCGACCGAGGACAGCAGGACCACCCGCCGGATGCCGGCGGCCCTGGCGAGGTCGAGCAGTTCCGGCGCGTTCAGCCGCTCGGCGCTCGCGCCGCCGCTCTGCAGGAACAGCGCGTCGGCGCCGTCGAGGACCGGCCGCAGGCTCGCCGCCTCGGTCAGGTCGCCCGGCCTGGCCAGCACGCCGGCCGGCACGTCGGCGGCGGAGACGCCGCGCGAGACCGCCGTCACCGTCTCGCCGGCCGCGGAGAGGGTCCGTACCAGCGCGCGGCCGACGTTCCCGGTCGCACCTGTCACCACGATCATGCTCACCACTCCTCGGTGTCGTTCTCGTCGCGTTCTCTCCGCGACAACGGCGACGCTAACAGCCTCGGTATAGTAGGTACCCAGAGGAAAGTGACTACCTCAGAGGGGTGTGGCGGATGACCGACAGCACGACCTGGGCCCCGGCCGTCGCCGGCGGCGATCCGGAGTCGGCCTGCCCGATCAGCCCGGTGGTGGACATCGTGTTCAGCCGGTGGACCACGCCGATCCTCTGGTCGTTGCACGCCTTCGGGCGTCAGCGGTTCGTGGAGTTGCAGCGGCGCATCACCGGGATCACTCCCAAGGTGCTGACCCAGCGGCTGCGCCAGCTGGAGCGGGACGGGCTGATCACCCGCACCTACCACCCGGAGGTGCCGCCGCGCGTCGAGTACGAGATCAGCGATCTCGGCCTGAGTCTGGCGCCGCTCTTCGCGCACCTCGCCGAGTGGGCGGGCACCCACCTCGACCGGGTCGAGGAGGCCAGGCGGGGCTACGACGCGACGGGCGCGCCGCGCTCCTGATCCTTCCGCGCCTCCGGCGCCCGGTCGGGCGATCGGCGCGCGGCCACCACCATGACGGCGACGGAGGCCAGGGCGATGCCGGCGCCGACGTGCAGCGGCGCGGCGTAGCCGAGGCCCGCGCTGATGGCGAGGCCGCCGAGCCAGGCGCCGAGCGCGTTGCCGACGTTGGAGGCGGACACGTTGGCGCTGGCGGCCAGCGCCGCCCCGCCGGCGACGTCGGTGACGCGGGTGATCATGCCGGGCACGCTGGCGAACCCGAACACCCCCAGGAGGAACACCAGCACCACGGACGCGACGGGGCTGGCGGCCAGCAGGCCGAACAGTTCCAGGGTGACGGTGAGTCCGAGCAGGGCGAGCACGAGGGCGCGGTCGCGGTCCCGGTCGGCCGCGCGCCCGCCGACGAGGTTGCCGGCGACCAGGCCGACGCCGTACACCATCAGCAGCCAGGCGACGTCTCCCGAGGAGAAGCCGCTGACCTCGGTGAACGTGTAGGCGAGGTAGCTGAACGCGCCGAACATCGCGCCGTAGCCGAGCGCGGTGGCCGTCAGGGTCAGCCAGACCTGCCAGGAGCGGAACGCGCGGAACTGGTCGCGCGGCCCGCTCGGCTCCGCCGCCCTCCGCGTCTCGCCCGCCCTGGCGGGGACGAGGGCGACGATTCCGGCCAGCGCGAGCACCCCGATCCCGGTGACCGCCCAGAACGCCGCCCGCCAGCCCCAGCGTTCGCCGACCAGCGCGCCGAACGGCACCCCGAGCACGTTGGCGAGCGTCAGCCCGGCGAACATGATCGCCACCGCGCGCGACGCGCGCTCCGGCGCGACCAGGGCGCGGGCGACCAGCGAGCCGATGCCGAAGAACGAGCCGTGGCACAGCGCCGCGACGATCCGCCCGAGCATCATCACCTGATAGTTCGGGGCGACCGCCGAGAGCAGGTTGCCGACGACGAACAGCGCCATCAGGCCGACCAGGATCGTCTTGCGTGGCAGCCGCGCCGTGGCGGCGGTCAGCGCGATGGCGCCGACCGCGACGCTCAGCGCGTAGCCGGAGATCAGCCAGCCCGCGGCCGCCTCGGAGACCGAGAAGCTCGACGCCACCTGCGGCAGCAGCCCGGCGATCAGGAACTCGGTGAGGCCGATGCCGAAGCCGCCGAGTGCCAGCGCGACGAGTCCACTCGGCATCCGTCACTCCTCGCTCACGGCGCCCCTGAATGCGGACACCTGTTCCAGCATCGCCCTGCCAGGTTCAGTGGTTACCCTGCCGCCCCGCCGGTCGAACACCCCGGCGCCGGGCCGCTCGCGCACCCCGCCGCGACCACCGCTGACCGGGCGTTCCTCTAACCTGTTCCCGACCATCTCGGGGGGAAGGACTTCGGCATGCGGGCGGGCATCGTCCTCGACGGCCGGTACGAGCTGCTGGCGCCGCTCGGCGAGGGCGGCATGGGGCAGGTGTGGCGCGGGCACGACCTGCGTCTGGGGCGCGAGGTGGCCGTCAAGACCGTGCGGGACGTGGCGGATCCGGTGCTCCTCGGCCGGTTGGAACGCGAGGCGCGGGCCGCGGGCCGGCTCACCCACCCGCACATCGTCGCCGTCCACGACAGCAACCGGGTCGACGTCGACGGCACGCCCGCCGTCTACGTCGTGATGGAGCTGCTGCCCGGCCGCTCCCTCGCGGACGAACTGGCCGCCGGGCGGCCGCCGTTGACGCGTGCCCTGGGGTGGGCGGCGCAGGTCGCCGACGCGCTCTCCGCCGTGCACGCGCCCGAGATCGGCATCGTGCACCGCGACCTCAAACCGGCCAACGTCATGATCACCCACGGCCTGGCCAAGCTCCTGGACTTCGGCATCGCCCGGCTCTCGCACGGCGTCGGGGACACCCGGCTGACCGCCTCGGGCGTGGTCGTCGGCTCCGTCGAGTACATGGCGCCCGAGCAGTGCCTCGGCTCCCAGGACCTCGACGGCCGCACGGACCTGTACGCCCTCGGCTGCCTGCTCCACGCCATGCTCACCGGCCGGCCGCCCTTCCCCTCCTCGCTCGGCCCGGTGCAGGTGCTCTTCCACCACGTCCACCAACCACCGCCGGACCTCGGGATATCCCCGGTACTCGACGGGCTGGTGCGGGACCTGCTGGCCAAGGACCCGGCCGACCGCCCGGCCGACGCGACCACCGTCCGGGACGCCCTCCGGGCCCTCGCGGGCGCCATCCCGAGCGCGGGCGCCACCCCGAACGCGGGCCCGGCCCCGAGCGTGGGCGCCACCCCGAACGCGGGCCCGACGCCCACCGCCGTCGTCTCCCCGGTACCCGGCCGCCCCGCCTACCCGCCGACGGTCGCCGCCGCCCCGACGGGGCCCGACGTCCGCGCGTCGTTCGACGCCCGCCTCACCCAGGCGCGGAGCACCGCGACGGTCGCCCCCGACCAGGCCACGGCGCTCCTCGAACAGTTCGTCCCGGAGGCGGCCCGCGCCCTGGGATCGCGCGACCGCACCACCCTCGCCGCCCGGGCGCTGCTGGTCTCCTGCTGCCGCCGGACCGGCGCCGACGACCGGGCGGTCTGGCTGCTGCGCCAACTCAAGGACGAACTGGCGTGGACCGACGACCCGTTGAGCGAGTGGGCGGACGCCGCGCTCGCCGACGCGGAGCAGGCCTACCAGGCCGAGCGGGTGCCCCTCGCCACCCTGCGCCTGGCCCTCCACGACCTGACGGTCGTCGGCGCCGCCGACACCCGCACGGGGCTCGACCTCCGCGCCGAACTGGCCTGGGCCCTCTCCCGCGAGGGCGAACCCGCCGAGGCCCTGCACACGATCAGGACCGTCGTCCCCCACCTCAGGGACGACTACGGCTCGGGCGACTGGCCCCAGCTGATGGCCCGCTACCAACTGGGCGAGATCGCGGCCGAGGCCGGCCACACCGCCGAGGCGATCGCCACGCTGTGCCCGGTCGTCCTGGAGGCGGCCGCGCGCCTCGGCCCGACGCACTGGCTCACCGTCACCGCCTGCGAGGCCCTCGGCTCGCTCGACGAGGCGGCGGAGCAACGCCTCGCCCTGCTCGGCCAGTTGCGCGCCGCCCACGGCACGCGGCGCACCCGCAGGGCCCGCCAGGCCCTGCTCGGCGACTGACCGGCCGAGGTCCGGCCGGGCTCGGCCGGCGGGGCGTGGCCCGGCCGGCCCCACCCGCTCTGCGGTACGTTCGTCGGGTGCACCAACGTCGTCCCACCATCGAACAGGTCGCCGCCCACGCCAAGGTGGGCCGCGGCACGGTGTCCCGGGTGATCAACGATTCCGGCAGCGTGAGCGAGCAGGCCAGGCGGGCCGTGCGCCGGGCCATCGACGAACTCGGCTACGTGCCGAACCGGGCGGCCAGCGCGCTCGCCGCGCGCCACACCGGCACCGGCACCGTCGCGCTGGTCATGTCGGAGGAGGCCGGGCGGCAGTTCGAGCAGCCGTACTTCGGCCAGATCGTGGGCGGCATCAGCTCGGCCGCCGACGAGGCCGGTCTCGCGCTGACGCTGCGGCTCACCCGCTCCCCCGAGGAGCGCGCCGACCTGGCCGACCAGCTGCGCGCGCAGCGGGTGGACGGCGTGCTGATGATCTCGCTGGTGTGCGAGGACCCCCTCGTCGACGAGCTCGAACGCCACGGCATCCCCACCGTGTTGGGCGGCCGGCCGTGTCGCGGCCCGCGCCCGGTGCCGACGGGGTATGTGGACGCCGACAACCGGGACGGCGCCCGGCGCGCCACCGCGTACCTGGTCGGCCAGGGCCGCCGGCGCATCGCCACCATCGCCGGCTCCCAGGAGACGACCGCCGGCATCGACCGGCTCGCCGGCTACCGCGACGCGCTCGGCGACCGCCGGGAGTTGGTGGCCCACGGCGACTTCAGCGTCTCCGGCGGCATGCTGGCCATGCGCCGACTGCTCGACGCCGAACCGGCGTTGGACGCGGTGTTCGCCGCCTCCGACAACATGGCGGTCGGCGCCCTGTGGGCGCTGGAGGAACAGGGCCGGCGGGTGCCGGACGACGTCGCGGTGGTCGGCTTCGAGGACGCGGTCGTGACGTCCCAGGCCCAGCCGGCGCTCACCACCGTCCACCAGCCCACCGAGGCGATGGGTCGGCGGATGGTCGAGCTGCTGCGCGCCCGGATCGGCGGCGCGCCCGAGACCGAGGCGCCGATCATCTGCGACACCAGCCTGGTCATCCGCCAGTCGGCCTGACCCGCTACGAGGCGGAGGATTCCGGCAACACGGGTGCGTACCCCCGCAGTTCGGCCCAGCGGTGCGACCTGACGAGGGCGAGCGCCCGCCTCACGGTGGCGCGGTCGACGGTGCTGGAGACCGTGTTCCCGGTGCCCAGGTCCCTGGCCGTGACGCGCAGGATGCCGTTGGCGTCGATGTCGACCGCGACCTCGATCCGGGGCACGCCTCCGGGGGCGGACGGGAGTGCCAGGTCCAGCACCGCGAGGGTCCTGTTCGCCGTCACGTCCTCGCGTTCGCCCTCGACGAGGTGCAGCACCACCGAGGGCTGCTCGTCCGTGTGCGTGGTGAAGACCTCGCCGCGTTTCGTCGGGATCGTGGTGTTGCGCTCGACGAGTTTCACCATGCTCCCCCCGCGCACCTCGACGCCGATCGAGTTCGCGTAGGCGTCGAGGAGCAGCACGTCCTTGAGGGCGCCGGTCAGGACGCCGGCCTGGAGCGCGGCACCGGTGGCGACGCCCTCCGGGATCAGGCCACGGTAGGGCTGTCGGCCTCCCGTGAGTCCGCGTACCAGCTCGCCCACCGCCGGCATCCGGGTGGCGCCGCCGGTCAGGATCGCCCGGTCGATGCCGGAGAAGCTGAGCCCGACGTCCCTGAGGGCCCGCTCGGCGTCCCTGACGGCCCATTCGACGGGTGTCCGGCAGCGTTCCAGCAGATCCCGGGTGAGCGTCTCGAACTCCACGCGGGTCAGCTCCTCGTCGAGGTGCACCGGGCCGCGCGGGCCGGTGGTGAGGTAGGGCAGCCGGAGTGAGGTGGTGCGCGCGGCCGACAGCTCGGTCTTCGCCGCCTCGGCCGCCTCCCGCAGTCGCTGGTTCGCCACGGCGTCGTCGGTGAGATCCACGCCGTGCCGCCGCCGTACACGGTCGATCAGGTGGTGGACGATCCGCAGGTCCCAGTCGTCGCCGCCGAGGTGGTTGTCACCGCCCGCCGCCATCACCTCCACGACTCCGTCGCCGACCTCGATGAGCGAGACGTCGAGCGTGCCGCCGCCCAGGTCGAAGACCAGCGCGGTGCTGTCGTCCCGGTTCAGGCCGTACGTCATCGCGGCGGCCGTGGGTTCGTTGATGATCCGGGCGACGTCCAGCCCCGCCCGTTCGCCCGCCGTCGCCAGCGCGGCCCGCTGGTCGAGCCCGAAGCCGGCCGGCACCGTCAGCACCACCCCGCCCAGCGGCCCGCCGAGGTGGGCCTCGGCGTCCTCCCGCAGCCGGGCGAGGATCAGCGACGCGACGTCCTCCGCCGTCAGCCGCACGTCGCCCCGTGTGATGCTCCAGTCCGTGCCGAGCCTCAGCTTCGCCGCCCGCGCCGTGTGGCCGGGGTTGGTGATCGCCTGCCGTTTGGCCGCCGCGCCCACCAGGATCCCGCCCCCGGCGGTGATGGCCACCATGCTCGGCGTCGTCGGCGCCCCCTCGGCGTTGGGAATCAGCCGGACGTCCCCGCCGTCGAGGACGGCCATCGCCGAGTTCGTGGTGCCGAAGTCGATGCCGAGCCAGTGCCGGTGCGGCGGCTGGCGTCCCGTCGATCGCGACGAGCCGGCGGCGCGCGCCGTCGGGACCTCCCCGAGGCCCCGCCGGTGCCACAACTCCCTTGCCTGCCTGGCGACCTCGCGGTCCCCGTCGGCGGTGAGCCCGAGCAGCGCCGCCCGCGCCGCGTCCCGGGTGTGCTCGTGCACGCTGCCGAGCAGGCGCTCGACGAGGTGCAGGGAACCGACGCGCTTCCAGACCTGGGGGTCGCGGACGGCGGCCCGCATCTCGGCGAGGTGGTCGAGATCCGTGTACCGGGGGTTGCGGGCCAGGTGGATGGTGCCCTGCGCGCTGTCCACGCTGAGCGTCGGCGTCTGGCCGGCGATCCGCAGCCGCACGTGGTCGTGCACGTAGTCGTAGAGCTCGGCGACCGACACCAGGCCGTCGCCGTCCAGGTCGGCGGACCCGTCGCGCAACCCGGCCACCACGGCCGACGTGAAGACGGACGGCCCGGCCGGCGAGCGGCTGTACCGGACGTCCTGATCGTCCTCGTGGGCGTACTGCAGGGCCGTGGACGCCGTGAGCACGACGCGGCCGCTGCCCGCGAAGGGCTCGGCGACGTCGACGGTGGGCGCTTCGCCGTCGCGGCGCCGCGCGTTCAGCGTGAAGGCGCCGCTGTAGCAGCAGTCGAGGAGGACGACGATGCTGCGGCAGCGGCTGGCGCTCATCCAGTCGCCGACCAGGTCGGCGGGGACGGCCGTGGCCCCCGGGAAGTCCCGCTCGGTGTCCCGCATCACGAAGTGCAGCCGGTTCCGCAGGTCCTTCCAGCCGTGCAGCGACAGGTGGAGGAGGAGCAGGTCGTCCGGCTTCGCCCGGGTGAGGAACGCTTCGAGGGCCCGCAGCGCCGAGCGCTGTTCGACGTCGACGAGCGTGTCGACCTCGAAGCCGCCGATGTCCGGGTCGCCGAGCACCTCCGCCAGCGCGGCCACGTCAGCCGTGGCCGCCGGAAGCGCGGCGAAGTGGCCGTCGTCGTACCGGCTGTTCCCGATGATCAGGGCACGCTTCGCCACGGCGGCTCACTCCCGGTGGCGGCGGAGGAACTCCTCCAGGGCGCGCTGCCGCATCTCGTCGGAGGACGCGGTCAGTTCGATCTCGTCGTCGCCGATCCTGATCCGGATGGTGCCGGCCCGGCGGCGGTTCAGCCAGTCCTGCACGAGGCCGAGCAGCACGGGGAGCAGCGCCCCGCCCCCGCCGAGCCCGATCACCAACGCGCCCAGCTCCGCCGCCTCCAGGCCACGGGTCCCGTCGGGCGGAGGGTGGGGCGCGGGCGCCCGGTCGATGCTGTCGAGCTCCAGCCGGCTCAGCTCGGCCAGCAGGTACTGGAGTTGCTCCTCGACGTGCTCGGGATCGCCGTCCCCCGTGTCGAGCACCAACCCGACCGAAACCCCCGCCACCGCCACCAGGCCTCCCCGTACGCACAGGCAGGCACCAACTCTAGCCGCCAGTGTGGTGGTTGACGGCGGCCGGGCACGCCAGTTCCGGCTCGGCCCGGTTGGGGCAACTCACCAGGGCGAGGGAGAGGAAACCGGTGCCGCCGGTGTAGTAGCCCCAGCTGACGTCGCCGCCCCAGCCGAGCGTGGACAGCGCGTACGCCCGCCGGACACCGAGCGGCGGCCGGCTCTCGACCGCCTGCTCCCTGACCCGCTCCGTCAGCCAGTCGACGGCCGCCCGCGGCTCCACGAACGTGCCCCGCACGAGCCGCGGCGGCTTCCGCAACCAGTCGACCACCCGCATCGGCGGCACCTCGGCGACGGCGAACGCCGGATGGTCGGGCCGACGCTCGGCCTCCCGGTCGAAGTCGGCGCGCCGCCCCGACCAGGAGTACGCGTGCACGTGCCTCACGCGCGGAAACGCCCCGGGTCGATCCCGGCGGCGGCCAACTCCGCCCCCGTGAACCGGAGCGGCGCCACGTCCGGCCGCTTGCCGTCGCCCAGCGCGTAGGCGTCCGCGACACCCGGGATGGACGCGAGCGTGAGGCACGTCTCGGGCCCGTCGGGGTGGTTGCCGCCACAGGCGGCCGAGAAGGTGGCCCCGGTGAGGTCGAGGGCGTAGAGGTCGGGAGTGAATGCCATGGCTGGCACCTTCCTGTTCGGTGGTACGGCGGAATGCCGACGAACAGGAAGGTAGGGAGGGCGGAAAGGGGCCGGCCATCACTGTGCGGAAACTTGCGATCACGCCCGGGAAAGCGCGTTGATGGCTTCGGTAATGACCGAACGTGCGCCGGCGCCGTATACCGCCATATCCGCCAAAGCTTTGAAGGTTCGTGCGTAGATGGCGATTTCGCGAGGCTGGGTGACGGTGACCCCTGCGGTGGCCAATTCCACCTTGATCAGCTCTTCGTCGAAGATCCAGAACCCCTCCACCGGCCACATGGCCCGATCGACGGACGACGGGATGATCCCGAGGCTCACGCGGGGCAGGTTCGCGGCGACCAGCAAGTGTCCCAGCTGCGCCGCCATGACGTCGGGGCCGCCAATCCGCGCCCGAAGCACCGACTCCTCCAGCAGAACGGCGAACCGGTGATCGCCCTCGTAGACCACCCGTTGGCGGGCCATGCGGGCGGCGACGGCGGTTTCCGTGTCGTCGGGATATCCCTCGAAGGAGATGATCGCCCCCATCAACGCCCTCGCGTAGTCCGCGGTCTGGAAGAGCCCAGGAATCACGCCGGGCTCATACACTCTAAAACGCCGGGTCCGCTCGTAGAGCGGCACGGAACGGTTCTGGAGCTGACGCAGGCCGGAGCGGCAGAGGCGACGCCACTCGACATACATGCCCTCTATCCCCCGCGCGGTGGCGATGAGATCATCGGTCTCACCGTCAGCCCCGCAGAGCCGAGACCACACGCGAATGTCGCCCTCGGAGGGCGTCGCCTTACCATTCTCTAGACGCGAACACTTCGACTCATGCCAGCCTGCCCTCCGGGCCAGCTCCCGCGCGGTGATCCCGGAATCCTTCCGCATCTCGCGTAGGCGCTGGCCCAGGGCTTTCCTGGCTTCCTGAACACTGGTTGACGAGGGCACGAGTCCAGTGTGCGGGGTGATCCGGGGAGATCAGGTCAACTCGTACGCCTCGTGTGGGATGGCTCGTTCCCACACCGCTTCGAACGACGTGCCGCAGAGCTTCACAGCTCCAGGGTCCGAGACCACCTCGGTGGGCTCGACGGGCGCTGATTCGCCATCGCCGTCGAAGTGGTTGATCACGAGGAGCTCCCCGTCGAACAGCCAGAAGTCATTCCCGGGCGTAGGTGTCCCGCACGTCATCGTGGTACAGCGTGGGGGAGCCGTCTTTTTTGCTTTCAGGGTCCTTACCGAGCTTGTGCAGCGCCACAGCGCCCTCCTCTCCGCGGGCCGCGCGGCCCGCCACGCACAGCTTGCCGTCAACAACCCACCGTCACCACGAACTTGCGGCAACTTGCGATCACCGCGCACGCGGCGCCGGTCAGTGGGCGGCGTTGATGGTGGGGCTCTCCAGGGCGACATCGGGGACGCCCCACTCGTCCAGGATCTCGGTGTAGGTGCCGTCGTCCATGACGTACCGGAGTGCCGACCGGATCGCCTCGGCCAGGTCGGGGTCCGCCTCGGGCACCGCGATGCCGTGTGGCCCGACCCCGAACTGCCGGGCGGAGAGCGCCCGCCCGCCGCCTCCGTCCTCATAGGTGTCGAGGTAGTCGACGACCGAGCCGTACGGCAGCAGCGCGGCGTCGGCCGAGCCGGTGCGAACGGTGCGCAGCATGCCCTCGATGTCCGCGCCGGGCTGGAACTCGACCGGGGAGTCGCAGTCGGCGCCGCCCTCCGTCACGAGGTACCGGAAGTAGTCGGCGTCCCAGCTGACGACGGTGCCACCGCAGATGTCGACCAGGCTCTCGACGGCCTCGCCCTCGTCCGTCACCAGGACGGAGCCCTCCTGGTAGTGGTTGACGAAGCTCAGATCGCTCGCGCCCCGGACCGTCGGGTCGTCCACGAAACCGCCGATCGCGACAACCGGGCTCTCGCCCGACGCCGCCTCCTCCGGGGCCAACCGTGAGAGCGGCGACTCGGAGTCCCCGACCTGCTCGAAGACGAAGTCCACGCCCAGCAGTGCGTCGATGGCCCCCAGCAGGTCGACCTCCACACCGGCCACGTTGCCGCCGTCGTCGCGGTAGGAGTACGGACGGACCCCCGTCGCGGCCAGCACCCGGATCGTGCCCGTCCGCTTCACCTCGTCCGGCAACAGGTGGTACAGAGGGGCCTCCGGATCACCGAGTTGCTCGGGCTCCGGCACCGACTCCGACTCCGTGGTGGCGGAGGGCGCCGTTCCCTCGGGCCCGTCGCCGTTCGCCGCCGGGTCCTGCTCGTCCCCGGGCCGGGTGAGGAAGGCGATCAGGGCGGCGGTCACCACGACGCAGAGGAGGGCACACGCCAGCACCAGACGACGACGCCGGTTCGGCGGCGGGGGCGACGGGGGTGACGGGGGGACGAACGTCGGACCCGAAGGGCCACCCGTGGTCGGCGGCGCATCCGGTGAGCGCGGTAAGCGCGGTAAGGGCGGCGGGGGCGCCGGTGTCGGCTCGGCCGAGGGCAGCTCCAGCTCCAGCACCTGGGCGAGGTCCCGGCCGATCCGGGCGGTCAGCGCGGGCGGCAGCCACAGCCCGGTATCCAGGCCGTCCCCCGCCCGCCGCGCCGAGGTCGCGGCGAGGTCCGCGACTGTCGGGCGGCGAGCCGGGGCCTTGCTCAGGCAGAGCCGCGTCAGCTCACGCAGGTCGCCGCTCAACGGGCCGCTCGGCGGGCCGAGTTCGGCGTCCTCGTGAAGCACGCGGTAGAACAGCGTGTGGAGGGGAGGCTGGTCGCCGGTGAACGGGCCGACGCCGGTGCTGGCGTGTACGAGCACCGCGCCGAGCGCGAACACGTCGGAGGCCGTGGTGACCCGCTCGCCACGGACCTGCTCGGGCGCCAGGTAGCCGGGGGACCCGACCACCGCGTCGGTTCGGGTCATCATGCTGGCGTCCACCGCGCGGGCGATACCGAAGTCGATGACCTTCGGGCCGTCCAACGTGACCAGGATGTTGGACGGCTTCAGGTCGCGGTGCACCAGGCCGTTCCGGTGGATCTCGGTCAGTGCCCGGGCCAGCCCGTGGAGGAGCGCCCACACCGTCGGCTCCGGCAGCGGCCCGGGCGGCGCGCCCACCACGTCCTGCAGCGAGGGGCCGGGGACATAGCCGGTCGCCACCCACGGCACCGCCGACTCGGTGTCGCACTCCAGCACGGGAGCCGTCCATCGGCCGCCGACCCGCTGGGCGGCGGCCACCTCCCGCGCGAAGCGCCGGCGGAACTCGGGGTCGGCGGCCAGTTCCTCGTGCACCAGCTTGACGGCGACCATCCGGCCGCCGGGCGAACGTCCCAGGTACACCCGCCCCATGCCGCCGGCTCCGAGCCGCCGCAGCAGCCGGTAGGAGCCGACCGTCGTGGGATCGTTCGCGCCCAGCGCCCGCATGCTCCGCGCCCCCTTCGCCCCCGGCCACGCCGGCGACTCCGCCGGGTGGCGGATCGGATGCCGAGTACCGGGTGGCCGCTGTTCACGCTACCCGTGACGTTGGCGCCTCACGTCCCGCTTGAGCCAGATTCCGGTGGCGGCGCGGGGTGGTTGGGGAGCGGGCGGCCAGCGGCGACCCGCGTCACCACACGTCGCCGTCGCGCCAGTCGCAGGTGATCTCGCCGGTGAGGTCGGGGGTGACGGTGACCGGGAGGACGTGGACGCCGCCGTCGTCGTCCTCGGTGCGGGCGATGCCCAGGGGGGTGACGGCGAAGGTGGGGCCGCGCCAGAGGCGCCAGCCGCGGGTGGCGTAGAAGTCGTGCGCCTCGTCGCTCGCGGCGAGCGCGCCGAGGTCGTACGCGCCGTGGATGACCCGCTCGACCTCGGACATCAGCCGGGCGCCGTGGCCGTTGCGCCGGTGGCCGGCGGCCACGGCGACGGCCTCGACGTAGCCGGTGCGCAGCGCGCGGCCGGCGAGGAGGAGGCGGCGTTGGACGACGGAGGCGTGGCCGATGAGCTCGTCGCCGTCCCAGAGCATGGCGTGCATGCCGCCCAGTGAGTGTTCCCAGTCGTGATCGCTGAACGTCGCCCCGAACGCCTCGTCGAGCAGGGCGCGCGCGGCGGTGAGCGTGGAGGGTTCCAGATCGGCGGTGTGGGTGGTGCGCACCTCGGTCATACGCGTCATCCTCGCAGCAGTCGGGCCGTTTCGCGCCGCTCGCATGATTACCCGATGAGGGGATGAACGTGCAGACGCACACGAGACGTTAAGCACCGGATAAGCCTTTGCTGCGGGCGTGTTAAGCGCACCGGTACACGGCCGGGCGCGGTGGGGGCGATGTCGGGGGGCGGTTCCCCTCACACGTCGCCCGCGCGCCCGCTGAGGGCAGCGTTGCCGCCGGGAAACGACCGTGATGTCGCCGGGTAACAGCCCCGTCGCACGCTCGGACTCGTGATGACCCAGACCATCGTCCTGATCGGCCACGGCATGGTGGGCCAGCGCTTCCTGGAGGAGCTGGCCGACCGCAGCGTGCCCGACCGTGCCCGCGTCGTGGTGCTGGGCGAGGAGCCGCGTCCCGCATACGACCGGGTCCACCTCACGTCCTGCTTCACCGGCACCACGCCCGACGAACTCTCCATGGTCCCCGAGGGGTTCCTGGAACGACACGGCATCGAGACCCACCTCGGCGACCCCGTCACCGGCGTCGACCGGGAGGCGCGGACCGTGACCACCGCCGCCGGGCGCGTCGTCCGGTACGACACCCTCGTGCTGGCCACCGGCTCGTACCCCTTCGTACCCCCGGTTCCTGGGCGTGACGCCACCGGCTGCTTCGTGTACCGCACCGTCGAGGACGTGGCGGCCATCACCGCGCACGCCGGGGCCGGCGCCCGCACCGGCGTCGTGGTGGGCGGCGGGCTGCTCGGCCTGGAGGCGGCCGGCGCGCTGCGCGGGCTCGGACTCGCCACGCACGTCGTGGAGTTCAACAGCCGACTGATGGCGATCCAGGTGGACGAGGGCGGCGGCCGCGCGCTGCGGCGCGCCGTCGAGGAGCTGGGGGTGACCGTCCACACCGGCGTGGCCGGGCAGGAGATCACCACGGACGCGTCGGGCGCGGTGACCGGCATGGCGCTGTCGGACGGCACGACCGTCGAGGCCGACCTGGTGGTGTTCTCGGCCGGGGTGCGGCCGCGGGACGCGTTGGCCGGAAGCGCCGGTCTCGCGGTCGGCGAGCGCGGCGGCGTGGTGGTCGACGAGCGCTGCCGCACCGTGACCGACCCGGCCGTGTACGCGATCGGCGAGTGCGCCAGGACGGTCGACGGGATGGTGTACGGCCTGGTGGCGCCCGGCTACGAGATGGCCGCGACCGCCGCCGAGGCCATCGCCGGCGGCGAGGAGTGCGCCGCCGCGTTCCACTCGGCCGACACCTCGACCAAGCTCAAGCTGCTCGGCGTCGACGTGGCCTCGTTCGGCGACGCGCACGGCACGGCGGACGGCTGCCTCGACGTCGTGTACTCCGACGCCAGGGCCGGCGTGTACAAGAAGCTGGTGGTCGGCGGGGACGGCGCGCTGCTCGGCGGCGTGCTGGTCGGCGACGTGGAGTCCTACGGGCTGCTGCGGCCGATGACCGGCACGGTGCCGCCGGCGCCGCCCGAGCAGCTGGTGCTGCCGGCCGGGCTCGCGCCGGCCACCGCGCTCGGCCCGTCGGCGCTGCCCGACGAGGCGGTGATCTGCAGCTGCCACAACGTGAGCAAGGGCGCCATCAGGTCGGCGGTGACCGACGGCGGCGCCACCACCGTGCCCGAGGTGAAGAAGTGCACCAAGGCCGGTACCGGCTGCGGGAGTTGCCTGCGGGTGCTGGGCCAGCTGGTCAACGACGAGCTGGCGGCCAACGGCGTCGCCGTGGACACCGGTCTGTGCGGCTGCTTCGCGCACACCCGCCAGGAGCTGTACGAGATCGTCCGCTCCCTGCGGATCACCGGCTACCGGGAACTGCTCGACCGGCACGGCCGCCCCGAGGCGCGCGGCGGCGAGGGCTGCGAGATCTGCAAGCCGACGGTCGCCTCGATCATCGCCTCGCTGGCACCCGTCGTCGGCGCCAACGGCTATGTGCTGGACGGCGAGCAGGCCGCGCTCCAGGACACCAACGACCACTTCCTCGCCAACATGCAGCGGAACGGATCGTATTCGATCGTGCCGCGGGTCCCCGGCGGGGAGATCTCGCCGGAGAAGCTGATCGTGATCGGCGAGGTGGCACGCGACTTCGGCCTCTACACCAAGATCACCGGCGCCCAGCGGATCGACATGTTCGGCGCCCGCGTCGACCAACTACCGATGATCTGGGCCCGGTTGGTGGAGGCCGGCTTCGAGTCGGGACACGCCTACGGGAAGGCGCTGCGCACCGTGAAGTCGTGCGTGGGCTCCACCTGGTGCCGCTACGGCGTGCAGGACAGCGTGCGGATGGCGGTGGACCTGGAGCTGCGCTACCGGGGCCTGCGGTCGCCGCACAAGCTGAAGTCGGCGGTCTCCGGCTGCGCCCGCGAGTGCGCCGAGGCGATGGGCAAGGACTTCGGGATCATCGCGACGTCCAGCGGCTGGAACCTCTACGTCGGCGGCAACGGCGGCGCGACGCCGCGCCACGCGGACCTGCTGGCCCAGGACCTGTCGGACGCCGAACTCGTCCGCCTGATCGACCGGTTCCTGATGTTCTACATCCGCACCGCCGACCGGTTGGAGCGCACCTCCACCTGGCTGGAGCGCGTCGAGGGCGGCCTCGACCACGTGCGGGACGTCGTCGTCCACGACTCGCTCGGGATCTGCGGCGAGTTGGAGGCCATGATGGCCGCGCACGTCGCCCACTACCGCGACGAGTGGGCGGAGACGATCAACGACCCGGAGAAGCTGCGGCGCTTCGTCTCCTTCGTCAACGCGCCCGGCGCGCCCGACCCGACCGTGGCCTTCGTGCCCGAGCGCGACCAGCACAAGCCGGACCTGACGCTGCTGGCCGGGCCGACCCTGCCCATCCGGACGCTCGAAGGGAGCGCGTCGAAGTGAAGGTGGAGATCCAGGCGGCGGACGGCGGCTGGGTGCCGGTCTGCGGGCTCGCCGAGCTGACCCCGGGGCGTGGCGTGGCGGTGCTGCTGCCGGACGGGCAGCAGGCCGCGGTCTTCCTCGACCGGCGCGGCCGCACCTACGCCATCGGCAACCGCGACCCGTTCAGCGGCGCCTACGTCCTCTCCCGGGGCCTGCTCGGCTCGCGGGGCGGCTCGGGCCGGCCCTTCGTGGCGTCGCCGCTGCTCAAGCAGCGGTTCGACCTGTCGACCGGGCGGTGCATCGACGACCCGGACCCGGCGCGGACCGTGCCGGTCTACGCCACCCGCAGCCGCTAGGACGGGGCTTGGCCCGCGGTGGTGCAGGTGGTGCCGTTGAGGCTCAGCACCGGCGCGGCGTTCACGGCGCCGCTGTTGGTCTGGAAGCCGAAGCCGAGCGTGCCGCCGGCGCCCACGGTGCCGTTCCAGGAGACGTTGCGGGCGGTGACCGTCGTACCGCTCTGGGTCAGCGAGGTGTTCCAGGAGCTGACCACCGACTCGCCGACCGGCAGGCCGAAGGTCACGGTCCAGCCGGCGATCGGCTGGCCGGTGGTGACCCGGACGTCGACCGTCGAGCCGGCGTTCCAGCGGTTGGTGACGCGGTAGTCCGCGACGCACGAGCCAGGCTCCGGCTCGGGCGCGGGATCACCGCCCAGCGCCTCCACAATGGCGTGGTAGGCGGGCTTGGGTTGGTAGTTCTCGTCCCACGGCAGGGCCGCGCCCTGCCCGGGGAAGGTCGGCGGGATCCAGGAGTCGGCGTCGGTGAAGCCCCAGAGGGTGACACCGGCGCACCCGTCGACCGCCACGCAGGCGCCCACCACCGCGCCGTAGTCGACGGCCTGTTGCTGGAGCTTGGCGGCGTCGGACGGCAGTTGCATCCGCACGTCGAGCTCGGTCACGGCCACCTCGAGCCCCAGGTCGGCGAACCGCCTGAGGTTCTGTTCCATGCTGGCCGGCACCTGGCCGAGGATCAGGTGGGCCTGGAAGCCGACGCCGTCCAGCGGCACGCCCGCGTCGAGCAGCGAGGTGACGAGCTCGTACATGCCGTCGCTCTTCGCGCCCAGGCCGTCGGTGTTGTAGTCGTTGATGTAGAGCCTGGCGTCGGGGTCGGCGGCGCGGGCGGCGCGCAGCGCGTCGGCGATGTAGTCGGGGCCGATCTCGCGCAGGAAGACGGTGTCGCGGAGCGTGCCGTCCTCGTTGAGCGGCTCGTTGACCACGTCCCAGCGGGCGATCCGGCCGGCGTAGCGGCCGACCTCGGTGGCGACGTGGTCGGTCATCACCTGGCGCAACTCGCCGTCCGCGAAGGTGCCGTTGGCCACCCAGTCCGGCAACTGGCTGTGCCAGACGAGGGTGTGGCCGTGCACCTCCTGGTCGTGGGCCTCGGCGTAGTCCACGATCCGGTCGGCGCCGGCCCAGGAGTAGCTGCCGCGGGTGGGCTCGACGGAGCCCCACTTCATCTCGTTGCCCGGGGTGAGGCTGCTGAACTCGGTGCCGGCGACGGCGGTGTAGTTCGCCTGGTCGAGCAGCGGGCCGTTGACCCCGAGCCCGAGGAACCGGCCGCTCTCGGCGGCCAGTTCGCGTAACGGCGGGGCGGCCGCGCGGGAGTCTGCGGCGCCCGCCTGCCCGGTCGGGGCGAGCAGCGCGACGGCGGCCAGCGCGGCGACGACGACACCGCGGGGCGTGCGGCCCGGATGGAAGAACATCGAGGGCGTCCCTCTCGGTCGAGCCCCCGCCAGGCTGACGCCCCCCTTTCTAAGCGCCTGCCGCGATCATGTCAATGGGTGCGGGCGCCCGGGTCACGCCGGGCCGTGTGGCGTGCCGGGCCGTGTGGTCCGCCGGGTCGTGTGGCGTGCCGGGTCGTGTGGTGCGCCGGGTCCCTGGAGTCGCCGGCGGCCCGGATCGGCGGGACAGTGGAAGGAGAGCGCGGCACGAGGAAGGAACATGGATCGTCCTCCGATCACGGTTGGCGTCGACGGAAGCACGGAGAGCCAGGCGGCCCTGGAGTGGGCCGCCCGCGAGGCGACCAGACGCGAGCTGCCGCTGCGTCTCGCGCACGCCTGGATGGAGGAGGCGCTGTTCATGCCGACGCCCCCGGACGAGGGCGTGGCACGGCGGCTGCTGGAGGGCGCCGAGGCGGAGGTGCGGTCCGGCCATCCGGAGCTGACGGTCCTCACCCGGCTGGTTCCCGACACCGCCGCGGCCGGCTTGGTCGGCGAGTCGGAGGACGCGGAGCTGCTGGTCCTGGGCTCCCGGGGCCACGGCACGGTCGTCGGCTTCCTGCTCGGCTCGGTCGGCCAGCCGGTCATCGCGCACGCCAGCTGCCCCGTCGTCTCGGTGCGGTCCATCGAGGCCCGCAGGACCATGGAGGGCGACGAGGTCGTGGTCGGGCTGAGCGACCTCGGTCCCGCCTCGGAGCCGCTGCTCGACGCCGCCTTCACCACGGCCGCCGGCCGGGGCGCCGGCGTCCGGGCGGTGCACGTGTGGGGCGCGCCGTCGACGTTCGGCCGGGACGTCCCGGACCTGCTCCAGCGCCGCGGCCACCAGCCGGTGGAGGACCAGCAGGCGCGGCTGCTGTCCGAGACCCTGGCCCCGTGGCGGGAGCGGTACCCGTCGGTGCGGGTCACCGAGCACCTGCGCTTCGGCAACGCCTCCGAGGAGCTGCTGGCCGCGACGTCGTTCCGGGCCGCCCTCGTCATCGTCGGCCGCCGCGTGCACCGCCCGCACCTCAGCCTGCGCATCGGTCCGGTGGCCCACGCGGCGCTGCACCACGCGAGCTGCCCGGTGGCGGTCGTCCCGTACGGCTGACGCCCCCCCGGCGGCGGAAACCCCGGTGACGGCGGGGCGCGCGCTGCCTACGATCGGGGCCGTGCTCTCCCGCCCCTCCTTCATCGACGACGACGCGGTCGCCCACGCGGTCGGCGCGCACTGGCTGTCCGAGGCCACCGAGGTCGCCCACCTGCCCTGGGGGTTCGGCGCCTACCACTGGCGGGCGCGCGGCGCCGGCGGCCGGACCCTGTTCGTGACGTTGGACCGGTTGGCGCCCCGACACACCGCGGCCTCGATCGAGGCCGCCTACGCGGGCGCCGCCGCGCTCGCCGCCGGCGGCCTGGGCGCGGTGTGGGCGTCGCTGCCCGCCGCGTCCGGGCGCTTCACGGTCGACATCGGGCCGGGGGTGCTCAGCGTGACGCCGTGGCTGGCGGGGCGGTCGCCGACCGAGGCGGAGGCCCGCGAGCCGGCACACGTCCGCGAGGTCGCGGCCGCGCTGGCCGCCCTGCACCGTGCCGCGCCGCCGGACGGCCTGCCGCGCTGGGCGCCGCGGGTCGGCCGGGACTTCGCCGAGCGGCTGCGGGCCGCCACCGCCGCGCCCTGGGCGTCGGGTCCGCTGGCCGAGGAGGCGCGGGGCGCGCTCGCCGCCCGCCACGACGCGATCGGGCGGTGGACCGCCCGCTACCTGGACCTCGCGGACGCCGCCCGCTCCCGCCGGGCGTCGTGGGTGCCCACCCACGGCGAGCCGCACCACGCCAACCAGGTGCTGGGGCCGGACGGCCTGCGGCTGGTCGACTGGGAGTCGCTGATGCTCGCGCCACGCGAGCGTGACCACGCGAGCCTGCTCGACACGGCCGCCGGCCCCGAGCTGACCCCGGCCCCGGACCCGGCGATGGTGGAGCTGTTCGCGCTCGACTGGCGGCTCTCCGAGATCGCCGAGTACGCGCGCTGGTTCGCCGCGCCGCACCAGGGCAGCGAGGACGACCACACGGCCCTCGCGGGGCTCCGCGAGGAGCTGTCGGACGCCGGCTGACAGGCGTCGACTGATCGGCGGCGGGCGGCAGGCGGGGGTCAGGACCGGTCGGCGCCCGGCACGGCGTCGAGGGCGTGGCGGACGATGGCCTCGGTGCCGCCCGCGATGTCGACGGCGACCCCGGCCTCGTCGTCCGCCAGCGGCTGGAGCGCGGCGAACTGCGAGTCGAGGAGCGCGGTGGGCATGAAGTGGCCGGCGCGCGCCGCCATCCGGGCGCCGACGAGCGCGCGGTCGCCTGCGAGGTGCACGAAGAACAGTCCGGGTGCCGCGGCGCGCAGCCGGTCCCGGTAGGCCCGCTTGAGGGCCGAGCAGCTGACGACGCCGCCCTCGGCCGCGTGGTCGTGGGCCCAGGCCCCGATGGCGTCGAGCCAGGGCGCGCGGTCGTCGTCGTCCAGGGGGGTGCCGGCCGACATCTTGGCGATGTTCGCCGGCGGGTGGAAGTCGTCGGCCTCGGCATAGGTGACGCCGAGGCGGGCGGCGAGCAGCTCCCCCACGGTGGTCTTGCCGGAACCGGCCACGCCCATCACCACGACGACGGGGGCGTCCTGCGACTGCGACACCGCGTTCCCTCCTTCGGCCCCTGGACTTGGCTGGTGCGGACACTCAATCCCATATGTATGACGTATTCAAGGTCCTGTGATCCAAACGTCATACGACAGGCCGGCCGAGGGGTCGTCGCCCGGCCCGTAAGCTGAACCGGCCGCGGCGGCGACGGCGGTCCGACCAGGTCAGGGGGCGCGAGAACCATGGACAGAGGCCACCAGGGGCTTCACTCCAGGCTGCTCACGGTCCTCGGCCCGGCCATCACCGCCGGCGACCACCCGCCGGGCAGCGTGCTCCGCACCGACGAGTTGGAGGAGCGTTTCGGGGTCTCCCGCACCGTGGTCCGCGAGGTGATCCGGGTCCTGGAGTCCATGCACCTGGTCGAGTCCCGCCGCCGGGTCGGCGTGACCGTGCGGCCGGCGGCGGAGTGGAACGTCTTCGACCCGCAGGTCATCAGGTGGCGGATGGCCGGCGCCGACCGGTCGCGCCAACTGCGGTCGCTGACCACGCTGCGGTCCGCCGTCGAGCCGGCGGCCGCCGGCCTGGCCGCGGGCAACGCGAGTCCCGAGGAGTGCGCCGAGATCACCGGGCACGTGATCGAGATGGTCGCCACCTCGCGCGGCCGCCAGCTCGACGCCTACCTGGTCCACGACATCGCGTTCCACCGCGCGGTGCTGCGGGCCTCGGGCAACGAGATGTTCGCCCGGCTCGGGGACGTGGTGGGCGAGGTGCTCTCGGCCCGCACCCGGCACCGGGTGATGTTCGACGACCCCGACCCGGCGGCCGTCACCCTGCACGTCCGGGTCGCCGAGGCCATCAGGGCCCGGGACCCGGAGCGTGCCGAACTGCTGACCAGGGAGATCACCGAGGGCGCACTCCGCGAACTGGACGTCCTGGCACCCGGCCCTGGCCCCGGCGACGGCTCCGGCGAGGGCTAGCGGATGCCGGGCCGGGAGGTCGTGCCTACGCTCGGAGGGCCGGGGGCCCGTGAGCGAAGGAGCGCGCCATGTCCGAGCAGCCCAACGCCTTTCCCGCGCCGAGCGAGGGCATGGCGGTGACCCTCTTCCTCACCGTGAGCGACGTGGCTCGGTCGCGGCGGTTCTACAGCGAGGTGCTGGGCGGCGAGATCGTGCTGGAGGAGAACCCCTGCACCATCAGGCTCGCCAACAGCTGGGTCATCATGAACCCCGGCGGCGGCCCGACGCCCGACAAGCCCGACGTGACGCTCCGTCCACCGGACGGCGCAGCGACCGTCTCCAGCTTCATGAACCTCCGGGTGGCCGACATCCAGGCCACCTACCGGGAGTGGACGGCGAAGGGTGCCGAGTTCCTGACCCCGCCCCTCGACCGCGAGGCCGAGCTGCGCTGCTACCTGCGCGACCCCGACGGCTACCTCATCGAGGTCGGCCAGGCCACCGGGATGCTCCACGGCCACTTCGCCCGCAAGACGTGACGAAAAGGGGTCGCCGGGCCACGCGGCGCGCGGCCCGGCGACCCGACCCCATCCCGTCCCGGTCAGTCCCGTCCCGTTCCGGTCAGTCCGCGAGTTGGCCGCGGTAGCCGACGGGGCCCTCGCCCGGGAACTGGGCGGTTCCCTGGAAGGCGGAGCCGTTGTCGAAGAACGTCACCGACCCGTTGCCCTGGTCGCCGCTCCACGTCACCGTGGTGCCGGTCGACGGCGCCCCGTCCCCCGGCACCGAACTGTCGCGGTTCGCGATGCTGAGCGTCAGCGGCTGATCGTCCTGCCACCCGCCGCCGCCGGTGTGGATCTCCGTGTTGTAGGTCGCCATACCCCTTGCCTTCCTGTCGCCGGCGGCTTCCGGGCCCGCCGGCTCCGAACCCTTGCGGCGAGACACTGGCCCCCGGCCGGCCCTCCCAACCGCCACACGGGACCAAACCACCCCCAGGGGTAACAGGGGTCAGGTGGCGAGCGGCAGCAGCCGCTCCTCCCCCGGCGCGATCTCGACGCGGACGTCCGGCGGCAGCACCACCCGGACGCCGTTCTCCTCCCACGGCGGCACCCCGATCCACACCTGCCCCGGCTTCATCCGGATCCGCACCTCGACACCCCGGTACCGCACGCGCAGCCCGAACTCCGACAGCTCGGGCAGCGGAGCCGGGTCGAGCAACAGCGCGTCGGCGCGGGTCTCCAGGCCGGTGAGGCCGCGCTGGACCAGGTCCAACGTGCCGGCCATGGCGCCGAGATGGATGCCCTCGGCCGTCGTCCCGCCCTGGAGGTCGGAAACGTCGCTGGCCAGCGCCTCCCGCAGGTGCGTCCACGCCTCGGCGTGCCGGGCCCTGGCCAGCACCCACGCGTGGACGACGCCGCTGAGCGTCGAGCCGTGGCTGGTCCGCGCCAGGTAGTGGTCGACGGTCCGCCGCCAGCCCTCGTCCGTCAACTCGTAGCCCAACCGGTCGAAGATCGCCCGCAGTTCGTGGGGCGCGAAGAGATAGCCGAGCATCAGCACGTCGGCCTGCTTCGACGCCCGGTAGCGGTTGACCGTGTCGTCCTCCGCCTCCAGGATCCGGTCGAGACGCCGGATGTCGCCGTAGCGCTCCCGGTAGCCGTCCCAGTCCAGCTCGGCCAGCTCACCGTAGCCCGCGAACTGGCTCACCACGCCCTCGTGGAACGGGACATGGAGCCGCCGCGACACCTCGTCCCAGCGGTCGAGGTCGCCGCCCCGCAGCTCGATCCGCTCGAACAGCTCCAACCGGCGCGACGCCGGCAGCATCCGCGCCAGGTCGAGGGCGCGCGCCAGCACCCACGCCGCCGTGACGTTGGTGTACGCGTTGTCGTCGAGACCCGGCTCCGACGCGTCCGGGTAGCCGTCGTGGTACTCGTCGGGCCCCAGCACCCGCCGGATCCGGTACCGGCCGAGCGTCCCGTCGTACTCGGCCATCGACGACCAGAACCGGGCGACCTGCAGCAGGATCTCGGCGCCCCTGGTGTGTGCGAACTCGGTGTCCCCGGTGGCCTGCGCGTAACGCCACACGTTGTAGGCGACGGCCGAGCCGGCATGGTGCTGGAGCCGCGAGTTGTCCGGCAGCCAGCGCCCCGAGCGCGGGTTGAGGTGCACCTCGGGCGTCTCCTCCCGCCCGTCGCTGCCGGACTGCCACGGGTAGCAGGCGCCCTCCCGCCCCGACTCCCGCGCCGCCCGGACCGCCGCCGGCAGCCGCCGGTACCGGTAGGTCAGCAACGCCTTCGACAACTCGGGGAAGTGCAGGTTCAGATAGGGCAGCACGAACAGCTCGTCCCAGAAGACGTGCCCCCGGTACGCCTCGCCGTGCAGCCCGCGCGCCGGCACCCCCACGTCCAACTCGGCGGTGTGCGGCGGCGACAACGTCTGGAGCAGATGGAACGCGTGCAGCCGCAGAATGTGCCCCGACTCCCCCGGCACCTCCAACTCCGCCTGCCGCCACAGCCGTTCCCAGGCCACCAGGTGGGAGTCGAGCAGCGTCGCGAAGTCCGGCGCCGACCGCACCGCGGTGAGCGCCGACTCCATCGGCCCGCTGATCGCCGCGTCCCGCGAGGTGTAGAGCGCGACCACCTTCTCGACGCTCGCCGCCCGCCCCGGCTCGGCCGGCAGCGTCAGCCGCTGGGCGATCCGGAAGTCGGACTGCCGGTTGCGCACGTTCTCCGGCGCCCCGTCCGGGTCCGCCCTGGTCCTGGCCGCCACCACCACCCGCACGTCGGACGCGGTGGTGCGGCAGCGCAGCCACACGACGCCCGGCTCGGCCGGCCCGGCGATCCCGGTGCCCATCCGGGTGAGGTGGTGGCTGGCCAGGTCGCGGTAGCGGGACACGCCCGTGTTGCCCACCATGCCGTCGATCGCCGACTCGACCTCGACCGTCCCCGTCCAGTCCTCGGCCGTGAACGTGGTGCGCAGCGCGGCGAGATGCGGGTCGCCCATGTGCACGATGCGGGACTGCTCCACGCCGAGGTGCCGGCCGTGCTCGTCACGGAACCTGATCCACCGGGTCAGGATTCCGCGCCGCAGGTCGAGCGCCTGCCGGTAGAGCAGCAGGCCCTCGCCGTCCCGGTCCGGGTGGAACCAGTGCCCGTCCGGGCCCTCGTCGGGGTGCATCCGGAACCGCAACGGCAGCCAGTTGGGCAGGTTGACCACGTCCTCGTGTTCGAGGAGCCGGCCGGCCAGCACGGTCGGCAGCCGGTTGTAGAGGCCAGCGGCATAGGTGCCCGGGTAGTGCGCGGCGCCCGCG
Organism: Streptomyces hainanensis; assembly: GCF_004348415.1. GTDB lineage: Bacteria > Actinomycetota > Actinomycetes > Streptomycetales > Streptomycetaceae > Streptomyces > Streptomyces hainanensis. Next base: position 1,011 of record NZ_SMKI01000032.1, on the reverse strand, counting down.
TTGGTCTCGGGCGCGGCGCCGCGCGTCGCGAAGTAGCCGTTGCCCAGGGTGCACAGCGCCTCGCGCAGCCGCTCCTCGCGGGGGTCGTAGCCCTCGTACTCCCAGGTCCAGTCGGGCACCGCGGGCTCACCTCCGCGCGCCGAGCAGCTCGCCGAGATCCCCCACCACGAGGTCGGCGCCGTGCTGCCGCAGATCGTTCGCACTGTCCGGGGTGTCCATCCGGTCGACGCCGACGACCAGCCCGAACCCGCCGCGCCGCCCCGCCTCGACGCCGGCGAGCGCGTCCTCCACCACGGCCGTGTCGTTCGCCGGCACGACGAGGCGCCGCGCCGCCTCCAGGAACAACGCGGGCTCCGGCTTGCCGGGCAGCCCCAGCCTGGCGACGTCGTTCCCGTCCACCACGGTCTGCAACAACGACCGCACCCCGGCCCTGGTCAGCAGGTCGCGTGCATGCCGCGACGAGGAGATCGCCGCACAGCGGACGTTCGCCCCGTGCAGCGCCAGCAACAGCCGCACCGTGCCCTGGTAGACATCGACGCCCTCCTCGTCCAGCACCCGGGTGAACAACTCGTCCTTGCGGGCCGCGATCGCACAGACGGTGTCGGTGCCGGGCGGGTCGTCCGGATCGCCGTACGGGATGTCGAGGCCCCGCGCCGCCAGGAACGCCGCCGCACCGTCGAGCCGCGACTTGCCGTCGACGTGCCGCCGGTACTCGTCGACCTGGTCGAACGGCGGATCGACGCCGGGCACGGCGTCGAACGCCTCCTTCCACGACGTGGCGTGCGCCCGGGCCGAGTCGGTGATGACACCGTCGGTATCGAAGACGACAGCCCGGCAGGCCCACAACTCCGGCATCGCCACCACCACCGCCTCCCGACTCTCGCAGGACCGCCCTTCCATGGGACCGCGACGAGGCCCACCCCGCAACCGGCGCGCCCTGGCGCGCGCCCGGCCCCGGGACAGACCGGGGCACGGACGGCGGCCCCCCGCGCTCCGCGCGGGGTTTTCCCC
>NZ_SMKI01000329.1 GCF_004348415.1 Streptomyces hainanensis | reverse complement strand
GGAGAACCCCCGTGGCCTGTCACCACGGCGTACTGGCCGGTAACCTACCCCCATGGCTGACCGCTCTTCTTCTTCGCGTTCCGCGCGCCACGTGACCAGGACCGTCCAACGGTTCGCCGACGAGCACGGTGGGGCCGGTGGGGTCGGTGGGCAGATCGCCTATCTCGGGGCCCGCGGGTACCGGCTCGTGCTGGTGGGTGAGGACGGCACGTGGGGGGACGTCGTGGCGGCCGGCCGTGAGGTGCTCGAGGCGGCCGCGGAGGCGGCCGGGGTCGAGGTGCGGGAGGCGTTCGACGGGGAGTTGGCGGCCCGGTTGCGGACCGGGCCGCGGGAGTGGCGGCGGATGGCCGGGATCCAGCTCGGCGGTTAGGCCACGGACGCGGCCGCCACCGGCGGCTCCGTGGCGGTCGCCGCCACGGGCTCGCGCTCGCGGATGGCGAGCAGCAGCCGCAGGGCGGCGATCCAGACCAGCGTCGCGCCGAACAGGTGCATGCCGACCAGCAGCTCCGGCTCGTCGAGGAAGTACTGGACGTAGCCGAGCACCCCCTGGCCGAGCAGCACCAGGATCAGCTCCCCGGCCCTGGCCCGGGGTCCCGGCGGGGCGTCCATCAGCCGCATGCCGATCCAGATGGCGACCGCGCCGAGCACGACGGCCCAGGCGAGCAGCGAGTGGACCCGGGTCACCGTCTCCCAGGCGAACGGCATCCGCTCGATGTCGCTGTCGTCGCCGGCGTGCTTGCCGCTGCCGGTGACCGCGGTGCCGGCGATCACGAGGCAGGCGGCGAGCGCGGTGAGGCCCAGGACGGCGCGCCGGACGGGCGGGCCGACCAGTGGGCGGGGCGGGCCGTCGCCCTCGCGGGTGCGGAGCCAGGCGAGCGTCGTCGTCGTGAGCAGTGCCATCGCGGCCAGGAAGTGGCCGGCGACGATGAACGGGTTGAGTTCGGTCAGGACGGTGATCCCGCCGATGATCCCGTTGCTCATCACCACCCAGAACTGGGCCCAGCCGAGCCTGGTCAGCGACCGCCGCTCCGGCTCGGCCGACCTGGCGGCGATGATGAACCAGCCCACGGCCGCGGACACCACGTAGGTCATCATCCGGTTGCCGAACTCGATGGCGCCGTGCAGGCCCATCTCGGTGGTGGCGACCAGGCTGTCGTCGCTGCAGCGCGGCCACGTGTCGCAGCCGAGGCCGGAGCCGGTGAGCCGGACGGCGCCGCCGCTGACGATGATGACGACGCTCATGAGGAGCGCGGCGAGCGCCGCGCGGCGCACGGTCTCGGGCCGCGGCGTCCAGCGTTCGGCGATGTACGCGAGGGGGTTTCGCACTGCTTTCAGCACCCGGTCATCGTATGCCCCTCGCTTGTGCAACTTTTCACGAGGGGGCACGCGGGGGCCCGGCCGGCTACTCCCAGCGGAAGAAGCGGCCCGCTGCGGCCAGCGCGAGGACCGCCCAGACGGCCAGCACGCCGGCGTCGCCCCACGGCATCGCGGCGCCGTCCCGCAGCACGTCCCGCAGGCCGTCGGAGAGCGCGGCGAGCGGCGTCAGCCCGAGGACGGCGCGCGCCCCGTCCGGGAACTCGTCGAGCGGGACGACCACCCCGCCGAAGAACAGCAGCAGCACGAAGACCAGGTTGGCCGCGGCCAGCGTGGCCTCGGCGCGCAGCGTGCCGGCCATCAGCAGGCCGAGCCCGGAGCAGGCGGCCGTGCCGAGCAGCAGCAGGACGACGACGGAAAGGGGGTTGCCGTGCGGGGACCAGCCGAGGGCCAGCGCCGCCGCCGTCAGCAGCACCGTCTGGAGCGCCAGCGTCACCAGCACCGCGGCCGTCTTGCCGCAGAGCAGCGCCCAGCGCGGCAGCGGGGACGCGCCGAGCCGCTTGAGCACGCCGTAGCGGCGTTCGAAGCCGGTGGCGATGGCCTGGCCGGTGAAGGCGGTGGAGAGCACGGCGAGGGCCAGGACGCCGGGGGTCAGGAAGTCGACGCGCTCCCCGTCCACGTCGACGAGGTCGACGGTGGAGAACAGCACGAGCAGCAGGGTCGGGATGACGACGGTGAGCAGCAGCTGCTCGCCGTGGCGCAGCATCATCCTGGTCTCCAGCGCGGCCTGGGCGGCGATCATCCGGGGGAGCGGGGCCGCGCCGGGCCGGGGGGTGTGCCGACCGGTCATGACCGCAGCTCCTTGCCGGTGAGTTCCAGGAAGACGTCCTCCAGGGTGTGCCGCCGGGTGCTGATCCGGTCGGCCAGCACCCCGTGCTGGGCGCACCAGGCGGTGACCGTGGCCAGCAGCCGCGGTCCGACGTCGCCGGTGATGCGGTAGTTGCCGGGGCTGGGCTCCTCGGCCTGGCTGCCGGCGGGCAGCGCCGCGCGCAGCGAGGCGAGGTCGAGCCCGGGGCGGCCGGAGAAGCGCAGCACGTCCGCGCTGCCGCCGCGGGACAACTCGGCCGGGCTGCCGTGCGCTATGACGCGGCCGGCGTCCACGATGGCCACCTCGTCGGCCAGCTCCTCGGCCTCGTCCATGAAGTGGGTGGTGAGCACGGTCGTCACGCCGTCGGCGCGCAGCTCGCGGATCAGGTCCCAGGTGGCGTGCCTGGCCTGCGGGTCGAGGCCGGCGGTCGGCTCGTCGAGGAAGACCAGCTCGGGGCGGCCGACGACGGCGAGCGCCAGGGCGAGCCGCTGCCGCTGGCCGCCGGAGAGCCGCCGGTAGGGGGTGCGGCCGCAGGAGTCGAGGCCGAGGCGCTCGGCGAGCTCGGGCACGTCGAGCGGGTGGGCGTGCAGACCGGCCACGTGCCGCAGCATCTCGAGGGCCCGGATCCCCGGGTAGATGCCGCCCTCCTGGAGCATCACGCCGATCCGTGGGCGGAGCGTCGCGGCCTGGGTGGCGGGATCGAGGCCGAGGACCCTCAGGCGGCCGGCGTCCGGGACGCGGTAGCCCTCGCAGCACTCGATCGTGGTGGTCTTGCCGGCGCCGTTGGGGCCGAGGACGGCGGTGACGGTGCCGGTGCGGACGGTCAGGTCGAGCCCGTCGACCGCGGCCGTGCCGCCATAGCGTTTGACCAGACCGACGGCCTCGACGGCCGGCGTGCCCCCTGCGGAATGCATGGTGTGGAGTGTAGGTCGGCCGTCGGGGTCGGCCCGCGCGGGGCCGGCCCCGACGGCCGGGGGGAAGGGGAGAGGTCAGGCGTCGACGAGTCGGGTGCCCTCGTCGCCGAGCAGTACCGGTGCGCCGGTGCGGGCCGACTCGCTGGCGGCCACGCCGGTGAGCACCGAGCGGATCCCGTCCCGGTAGCCGGCCTGGCGGGCCAGCGGGTCGTCGCCCGGGCCGCGGAACACGTCGTCGAGGAGCAGCCGGTCGCCACCGCCGTGGCCGCCGGCGCCCTGGACGATCGGGATCTCCTCGGACTCCTTCCAGTGCTCGTGCAGGGTCAGCCGCTCGTAGGTGCCCTCGTTCTGGGTCTTGCCGTGCGCGGTCGGGTCGACGGCCGCGTGCGGCGGCGTCCAGGCGCGCTCGCACACGTCGAGCTCGATCCGCCCCCTGGTCCCGGTGAAGACCACCCGGTAGCCCTCGGACGGCGCGTGCGTGGTGAGCGAGTAGCTGAGCAGCGCGCGGTTTCCGTAGCGGACGAGGACCGACATGTTGTCCGGGATGGTGACCCCGTCGGTGAACACGTCCTGGTCGCGGATGTAGCCGTCCTCGTGCTCGGCGTCCAGGTAGAGGCGCTTGAGGTGCGGGTCGGCCGAGATGTCGAGGATGAACGGGTCGGTGCCCAGGCCCGGGGCGCCCTGGCCGCGCGCCGGGCGGGGGCCGTACTGCTCGACGCCGGCCCCCTCGCCGCCGTAGAAGCGCAGGTCGGTCTGGGCGAAGACCAGCGCCGGGTGGGAGTCGAGCCACCAGTTGACCAGGTCGAAGTGGTGGGTCGACTTGTGGACCAGCAGGCCGCCCGAGTTCTCGGCCTGCCGGTGCCAGCGGCGGAAGTAGTCGGCGCCGTGGATGGTGTCCAGCGACCAGTCGAAGTGGACGGAGGTGACCGCCCCGATCCGGCCCGCCGCCAGCAGCTCACGCACCGCCGAGTTGCGGGGTGCGTAGCGGTAGTTGAACGTGACCACCAGCCGCCCCCGACCGCGTTCCGCGGCGGCCGCGATCTTGGCGCAGCTCTCCGCGTCGACGGTCAGGGGCTTCTCCACGATGACGTCCCGCCCGGCGTCCAGGGCCGCGCACACGTAGTGGGCGTGGGTGGAGTCCATGGTGGTGACCACGACGGCGTCGGCCCGTTCGAGCAGGGCCGGGAAGTCGTCGGGCGAGAAGGTCGGGACGGAGTCCCGGCCCGTCGCGGCGATGCGTTCGTTGTAGTAGTCCATCCGCGTCCGGTTGCGGTCGCAGAGCGCGGTGATCTCTCCGGTGTCGCTCCAGTCGCCCAGCAGGGCGTCGACGTACATCCGAGACCGATGGCCCAGGCCGACGATTGCGTAGCGGCGTGTCATCCGGGGTTCTCCTGGTGGGAGTGGTGGCGGTGCGGTGGTGCGGTGGTGCGGGGGCGCGGTCGTCTCCGGGGGCCGGGTCAGCCGAGCGAGGAGTTGGCCTCGTCGATGAACGCCTCGGCGGCCTCCTGCGGCGACAGTCGGCCGAAGTTGACCTCCTCGCCGTACCGCTGGAGCATGTCCGGGATCTCGCCGGCGCCGACGGGGTTGACGGACGGCGGGTCGGCCAGCTCGTTGGAGAGCTCGTCGATGAAGGCCAGCGACTGCTGGTCGGTCTCCGGCAGTTCGGCCTCTATCTGCTCGCGCACCACGCCGTTGATCGGCAGCCCGCGGTCGGAGCCGAGGATGGCGGCCGCCTCCGGGTCGTTGATCAGGAAGTCCACCAGCTCGGCGGCGGCGTCCTTCCGCCCGCTCGACTCGGCGATGTTCCAGTACATGGTGGGCTGCAGGAACTGGCCGCCGCTCACCGCGCCGGAGTCCTGGGGCCAGCGCAGGATCTCGATCTCCGAGCCCGAGCCGGTGGTGACGGCGTTGAGCTGGTTGCTCCACCACATGCCGAAGGCGCCCTGGCCGGTGGAGATCAGGGACTGGTCCACGCTGGTGTTGCCGATCTCGGCGCTCAGCGAGGCGTCCGGGGTGGCCCCCGACTCGACCAGGCCGTTGTTGTACTCGAACCAGTCGGCGACCGTCTCGGCGGACATGCCGATCTGGTCGTCCTCGTAGAACGACTCGCCGCGCTGGGCCGCGTAGATGTTGAGGTAGGCGTCGTTCCAGCTCAGCTGCGTGCCGTAGGTGCCGTCACCGACGGTCTCCGTGACCTGGGCGCTGAACTCGCGGTAGTCGTCCCAGGTCCAGGTGGTGTCGTCGGGCAGTTCGAGGCCGGCCTCCTCGATCAGGGTCGTGTTGGCCATGATCACGAAGGCGTTGGCGCCGGTGGGGATGGCGTACTGGGTGCCCTCCACCTGTCCGGTGGTGAGGATCTCCGGGTCCATGTCCCCGGTCTCCACCAGCTCGGACATGTCGGCGAGCGCGCCGCGGGTGGCGAACTCGCCCATCCGGCGGATCTCGGTGGCGAAGACGTCGGGCGCGTCGCCCGAGGCGAGTTGGGTGGTCAGCCGGTCGTAGTAGGAGTCCCAGTCGGCGTACTCCTGCTCGACGGTGATGTCCGGGTGGCTCTCCTCGAAGAGCGCGACGGCCTCGGCGGTGAGGCCCTGCCGTACGTCGTTCCCCCACCAGCTGAGGCGCAGGGTCACGGGGCCGTCATCGCCGCCGCCGCCGCTGTCACCGCCGCCGCAGGCCGCGGTGGTGAGGACCAGGGCGCCGGTCGTCAGCAGCGCCGGGGCGAGCTTCCTCGCGCTGGTCCACTGGTGCTTTCTGCTGCTCGTCACGGGAGACCTCCTTGTCTGTTACGTGTCGTGAGTACGCGTGGGGGTGAGCTGCGGGTGTCACCGCAGGCCGGTGGTGGCGATGCCACGCACCAGGTACCGCTGGCCGGCCAGGAAGAAGCCGAAGATCGGCCCGAGGGAGAGCACCGAGATGGCGAACATCGGTCCCCAGGACGAATCCCCGCTGGAGTCCAGGAAGTTGCGCAACGCCACCGGGACGGTCAGCTTGTCGGGGCTGGTCAGGAAGATCAGCTGGGACAGGAAGTCGTTCCAGGTCCAGATGAAGGTGAAGATCGCGGTGGTGGCCAGTGCCGGCGTGCAGAGCGGCATGATGATGCGCGAGAAGATCCGCCAGTGGCCGGCGCCGTCGATCACGGCCGCCTCGTCGAGCTCCCTCGGCAGGGTGCGGATGAACTGCACCATGAGGAAGATGAAGAACGCGTCGGTGGCGAGGAACTTGGGCACGATCAGCGGATAGAACGTGTTGATCCAGTCCAGTTCCGAGAACAGGATGTACTGCGGAACCAGGGTCACGTGCAGCGGCAGCATGATCGAGCCCAGCATCAGCGCGAACCAGAAGCGCTTCAGCGGGAACTCGAGCCGGGCGAACGCGTAGGCCGCCAACGAACAGGCCACCAGGTTGCCGACGATGGAACCCGCCGTGATGATCGCCGAGTTCAGGAAGTAGTGGCTGAACGGGTACTGCAGCGCGTCCCAGCCGTTGGTGTAGTTCTCCAGCGTGACGTCGCCGGGTATCAGCCCGGGCTCGCGGAAGATGATCTCCTGCGGCTTGAACGAGCTGGAGACCATCCACAGCAGCGGATAGAGCATCACCAGACCGAAGCCGATCAGCGCCGCGTGGGTGAGGAGCTTCTTGCCGGCGAGGGCCCGCAGCACCCTGCCGAACAGGGTGTCGTTGGTCTTGGCGCGCTGCGCGCGTTTGGCGGCTGCGTTACTAGTCACTGTAGAAGACCCAATACCTCGACATCAGGAAGTTCACCCCGGTCAGCACCGCGATCACGACCACCAGGAACCAGGCCATCGCCGAGGCGTAGCCCATCTGGAAGTTGCCGAAGCCCTCCTGGTAGATGTGCATCGTGAGCAGCAGCGTGGAGTCGGAAGGGCCGCCCTTTCCGCCGCTGACCACGAACGCCTGGGTGAAGGACTGGAACGAGTTGATCAGCTGCAGGACCAGGTTGAAGAAGACGATCGGGGTCAGCAGCGGCAGCGTGATCGAGAAGAACTGCCGTAGCTGGCCGGCCCCGTCCAGGCCCGCCGCCTCGTAGTAGCTGCGGGGTATCTGCCGCAGGCCGGCGAGGAAGATGACCATCGGGGCGCCGAACGTCCAGACGTTCAGCACGATCAGGGTGCCGAGGGCGGTGTCCGGGTGGGCCACCCAGCTCTCGCCCTCCACCCCGAACCAGCCGAGGACCTCGTTGACCAGACCCTCGGAGCCGAAGACCTGGCGCCACAGGATGGCGACGGCGACGCTGCCGCCGAGCAGTGAGGGCAGGTAGTAGATCGACCGGTAGAACGGCAGGCCGCGGACGCCGCGGTCCAGGACCAGCGCGAGCGCGAGCGCGAAGGTCAACTGGAGCGGCACCGAGACGAAGACGTAGACGGCCGTGTTGTTCAGGGCCTTCAGGAATCGCGGATCGTCGGTGAACATCTCGACGTAGTTGTCGAAACCGACCCACTGCGAGTCGCCGATGAGGCTGTAGTCCGTGAAGGACAGGTAGAGAGAGCTGAGGAGCGGGCCCGCGGTGATGGCCACGAGCCCGACGAACCAGGGTGCGAGGAACAGATAGGCGGCGACCGCCTCCTTGCGCCGTCGCTTGCGAAGCTGCGGGGCAAGGGTCGTTCCCTGAGTGGTGGACATGTGGAGAGCGCTCCTTTCCGTGACACCACGGCGGAGTTGGGTGCGAGCGCGCGATGGATTACAACCGGTTGCAGGACCATGGCCCACGGCCGGGGAAACGTCAAGGGTCCGTGCACGTATCAATGACAACCGCTTGCAGGATAGGGTGCCGGCCATGGCTGAGAAAGGCGCTGACAACAGCGCAGGGGAGCTGATCGCGTGGCGGTGATCGCGTGGCGGTGACCATCAGAGAAGTGGCGCAGGCCGCCGGGGTGCACGTGTCGACGGTCTCCCGCACCTTCTCGGCGCCGAACCTGGTCAACGCCGAGACCAGGGAACGGGTGATCGCGGCGGCCGCCGAGCTGGGCTACCGACCCAACCAGGCGGCCCGGGCGTTGACCACCGGGCGGACGAACAATCTCGGTCTGATCGTCGCCGACATCGCCAACCCGTTCTTCCCGCCGTTGATCAAGGCCGCGCAGTCCTACGCCAGGGTGCGCGGCTACCAGGTCTTCGTCGCCGACACGGACGAGGATCCGCGGGTCGAGGAGGAACTGATCGCCACCCTCGCCCGGCAGGTGGACGGCGTACTGCTGGTCAGCCCGCGGCTCTCCAACACGGCGATCGCCCGGCTCGGCGCCGACCTGCCGTTCGCCGTGGTGAACCGGCGGGTCAAGGGCCTGCCGGCGGTACTGATGGACGTGGGCAGCGGCGCAGGCGCGGCCGTCGACCACCTCGCCTCACTCGGCCACCGGCGGCTGATCGTGCTCGGCGGCCCCCGCGGCTCCTGGACCAGCGGCCAGATCCGCAGCGCGGCGGGCGCCGCGGCCGAGCGGCACGGCGTCAACCTCACGTACCACGGTCCGAACGCCCCCACCGAACACGGCGGCTTCCGCGCCGCCGCGGCGGTGCTCGCCGCCGGCGCGACCGCCGTGATCGCGTACAACGACCTGGTGGCCATCGGCGCGATCGAGGGCCTGGCCGAGGAGGGCGCCGAGGTGCCGCGCGACGTCAGCGTCGTCGGCGTCGACGACACGGTGGCCGGCCGGCTGAACCGGCCGAAACTGACGACGATCGCGATGCCGACGCAGACGGCGGGGCGGTCGGCGGTCGACCTGCTGCTGCAGGCGATCGACGAGGCGGGTGACGTGCGGGGGGTTGCCCAGATGATCCTGGAGACGGGGCTGGTCGTCCGCGACTCGACGGGCGCCGCCCCGGCGGGTCCGGCCTTCCGAAAGCCGTCGCATAGGCTGA
>NZ_SMKI01000328.1 GCF_004348415.1 Streptomyces hainanensis | reverse complement strand
CTCCGGAGCCGACCCCGGCGCCACCGCCCACCACCGCGCCGCCGGCGGAGGAGTCCCCGGCTCCGCCGCCGGCCCCGGCGCCCGCCGAGCCGGAGGCGGCGGCCCCGCTCCCGGCCGAGCCGCTCCCGGCCGAGCCGGAACCCGAGCCGGAACCGGAAACGGAGCCGGAACCGGAACCGGAACCAGCGGCTTCCTCGCCCTCCCCCACGGCCCTGTCGCCCGCGGCCGGCCTGCGGCTGCCGATGGACGGCGAACCCCCGGACCCGGGCGGCTCGTTGGTCACCCGCACCCTGCTGGTCCTCGCCCCGGCGGTCCTCGCCGCGGCCGCGCTCAGGCCCCGCTCGCGCGCCGCCGCCCGTTCCCGTTCCCACGCCCCCTGAGGAGGCCCGTGTGTCCGAATGGCTGGCCCTCGTTCTGATCATCCTCGCGACCTGCGGGGCCGTCTTCCTGTTCGCCGTGGTCCGGCAGCGCCGGGCCGGCGCCACCGAGGACCCCTCGGAGACCCCCGACGTCATCGAGTACATGACGATGATGTTGGGCGTCGTCTACGCGATCGTGCTCGGCCTCGCCATCGCCGGCGTCTGGGAGGCGCGCGGCTCCGCCGAGGACTGGGTGCGGCAGGAGGCGCAGGCGCTCCACGAGATGGACGTGCGGGCCGGGGTCTTCCCGCCCGACGTGCGGGACGGGATACGAGCCGACATCAACGGCTACGTCGACTACGTGCTGGAGGACGAGTGGCCGCTGCTGGTGGATCACGGCGAACTCGGTGCCGAGGGCGACGTGTTGCTGCGCGAGCTCCGGGAGGTCATCACCGGCCGGGAGCCGACCACGGTGCGCGAGACGGAGTCGTACCAGGGGCTGATCGACCAGTTGGCCAGGGTGGACGAGGCCCGCGTCGGGCGCGCCCAGAGCGCCGAGCCCACCATGCCGCTCGCGGTGTGGATCGGCCTGGTCAGCGGGGCGGTCGCGGTGATCGGCATGGTCTTCGTGCTGCAGATCCGGCGGTCCGGCCGGGAGTTGCTGCTGGCCGGGATGTTCACCGCGATGATCGCCTTCCTGCTCTTCCTGGTCTACCACTTCGACGCCCCCTACTCCCGCGGCCTGAGCGACGTCACCGAGTCCTACACCCGGCACTTCCCGGAGGCCGGCGGAGACTCCTGAGCCCGCGCCACGGATCACCGTGTACCCACCACCTAGCATGATGCGAATGAGCGCTCTCCCCCCGGGCCCGGCCGCCGCCCCGGCGGCGTCGGCCCGCGAGTTGGTCACCGCGCTGGCCGGGGACCGGTTCACCGAGCTTCCCCACCGGCCGACGGCCGACCATCGGGCGGCTGACGGCGACGGGCCCGTCGGCTGGCCCGGCTACGGCGCGGCGCGGGCCTCCGCGAGCCGGCGCACCGGCGAGTCGGAGGCGGTGGTCCCCGGCATCGGGCGGGTGGGCGGCACCGAGGCCGTGTTGATCGCCTTCGAGTTCGGCTTCCTCGGCGGCTCGATCGGCCGGGCGGCGGGCGAGCGGATCGCCGGCGCGTTGATCACCGCCCGCGAGTTGGGCCTGCCGGTGGTCTCGCTGCTCGCCAGCGGCGGCAGCCGGATCCAGGAGGGCATGTTCGCGCTCGCCCAACTCCAGGGGATCGCCACCCAGTTGGTGCGGCTTCGGGCGGCCGGGCTGCCACATCTGGCTGTGCTGGTCGGCCCGGTCACGGGCGGCGGCTGGGTGACGCTGGGGGCCGGCGCCGACGTCAGGCTCGCGCTGCCCGGCACCCAGGTGGGCTTCGCCGGGGCCCGGGTCAGGCCGGCCGACGCCGACCCGGCGGCCTACACGGCCGAGGCGCAGGCGGCGCTGGGCCGGGTCGACGCGCTGGTGGCGCCGGCCGACCTCGGCGCCGTCGTCGCCCGCTGGCTCTCGCTGCTGACCACGCCGGCGGCAGGCCCCGCCTCGCCGCCCACGGCGCTGCGCGCGGCCGAGCCGCCGGAGAGCGGCTGGGCGGCCGTCGAGTCCGCGCGGCATCCGGACCGGCCCCGGGCGGAGGCGTACCTCGGGGCCCACTTCACGGAGCGGGTGGAGCTCGGTTGCCCCGATCCCGGGCTGCTGTGCGGCTTCGGTCGGCACGAGGGCCGCACCGTCGGCTATGTCGCGCAGCGTGGCACGGCCACCACTCCGGCGGGCTTCCGGGCCGCGACCAGGCTGTTCCGGCTGGCCGACCGGCTCGCCATCCCGGTGTTGACCCTGGTGGACACGCCGGGCGCGGCCAACGGCGCCGAGGCGGAGCGGGACGGGGTGGGCGCCGCGATCGCCGAGTCGATCATGGCGGTGGCGGCGGCCACCATCCCGGTGACCAGCCTGATCATCGGCGAGGGCGGCTCGGGCGGCGCGGTGGCCCTCACCGCCCCCGGCCGGACCTGGGTCACCCCGGACAGCTACTACTCGGTGGTGGCGCCCGAGTCGGCGCTCGGGCTGCTGCGGCGGGGCCCGGAGCTGCTCCGGGCCACGGCGGACGAGCTGCGGCTGCGGCCGGGCGACCTGGTGGAGTTGGGCGTGGCCCGTGGCATCGTGCCGGTCCGCCAGCCGCCGGCGGGCGACGAGGCGGCTGCGGGCGACCAGGTGGCGGAGGATCAGCCGCCGGTGGATCAGCCGCCGGTGGACGTGAGTCCGGCCAGCCGGGCGAGCCGGCGGTAGGAGTCGAACCGGCCCGGGAGGCCGTCGCCGAACGTCAGCAGCAGCTCGTCCGCGTCGGTGCGGGCGATGAGCCGGCCCAGCTTCTCGGTCATCTCCCGCTCGTCGCCGTGCAGTTGGCCGGCCCGTGCCTGGTCGAACAGGCGCTGTTCGCGTTCCGTCAGTTGGCGGGCCGCCACCCGGTGCGGCGCTTCGAGGGGCGGGAAGACGCCGCGGGTGCGGGAGTAGACGGTGGCCCACGCCTCCGGGACCTGGAGCTTCGCCGCCTCCTCCGCGGTGGCGGCGACGGCCGCGTTGACGGCCAGCAGCAGCTGGGGCCGGTCGCCGTGCGGGCCCGGGGTGAACTCGGCGCGGTAGCGGTCGATGGCCGCGAGCATCCGGTCCTCGTCGCTGAGATGGGCCATCACCAGCGGCAGCCCGAGCGCGGCCGCGATGGCGGCGCCCTCCCCCACGGCGAGTACGAAGGCGGGCACCCGCAGCCCCGTGGCGGGCGGCGCGGCCAGCGGTGCCGTGCCGTCGAAGTACGCCAGCAGCTCGGTCAGCCGCTCGCCGAACCGGTCGGCGTCCGCCTTGTCGGCGCCGAGCGCGCGCCGCACGTCGGCGGTGAAGCCGACGGACCGGCCGAGGCCCATGTCGATCCGCCCCGGGAACAGCGCCTCCAGCACGCCGAACTGCTCGGCCACCACGAGCGGCCGGTGGTTGGGCAGCATCACGCCGCCGGTGCCGACCCGGATCCGCCGGGTGGCGGCGGCGACGGCCGCCGCCAGCACGGTGGGCGCCGAGCCGGCGACGCCGGGCACCGCGTGGTGTTCCGCCACCCAGGTGGCCCCAACACCCTGGGACCCCCGGCAAGCGGACCGATATCCGCAGGTCAGGGACGTGATTGCCATGGTGGCCAGTACGGTCAAGCAATCCACTCGCTCACGCACGGGAGTGAACGCCACAACACACGGGGGTGTGCTCCCCCACACGCAGAAGGACAACAGGCCAGAGGTGGACCTGTTGCTTCGGAAATCCAAGGTCGTCCGCGAAGGGGAACGTGCCCTTTCCCTCCGAGCGCAGGAAGAACGGGGGCGCCGATGGGCGGACGAAGAGGGTTACCGCGTTCGTAAGATTTGGAAAGAGAACCTGTCGGCATGGAGCGACGTTCAGCGGCCCAAGTACGACGCTGCTATGTCGGCGGTGCTGCACGGTGAGGTACCCGCGCTGTGGTGCTACGCGCTCGACAGGTTCAGCCGTAAGGGGGCCGAAGCCGTTGTGCCGATTCTCGGCAAGGCTCGCGTCATCTTCGACTATGAGCGGCTGGACTCAAGCCAGGAACGCGACCGGCAATGGATCATTCAGCGCGCCGAAGAGGCCCGCGCTTACTCCACGCGCCTGTCGTACAACGTGTGCCGGACAAAGGCACGGCAGCGAAACGAAGGCCGATGGCTCAACGGGGCACCGTTCGGACTCGTTGCCGACACGAAAACTCGGAAGCTGTCCCCCAACACGAAGAAACTCAAGGGCAAGGGCTACTCCCCGTGGGATGTAATCTGCCGCATCCTCAAGGAGATCGCGGACGGCATATCTGCCCGCGCGCTCGCGAAGAAGTTCAACGAGGAAGGCGTCAAGTCCGCAACGGGCAAGGGTTGGCGTGCGAACAGTATTGCCAAGGTTGTCCATCACCCTGTCTATGAAGGCTGGCTAACGTACAGCCCCGGGGGAAAGTCACAGTGGGCGACGGTTCACTACCTTAACGAGGAAGGGGAGCGTGTCCGCTGCGTCGAAGACGACGTATTACCGAAGATGATCCCCGCTGAGCTTGCCGAGAAAGCGCGTCGCGTTCTCCGTGGGCATCACATCATCGATAACCGTCCGCGCCCCGGACGCGCAAAGGCACTCCTTGCCGGGCGACTGATATGCGCAGGGTGCGGAAAGAAGATGACCGCCGAAGGCGACGGCTACAGATGCCAACTCCGCGCACAGGAAGGGCCTTGCTCCGCTAGAGCCTCGGTCATGCGCTCCTCCCTTGAGACGTACGTCGTGAAGCACTGGCTTGCTCGCCTGTCAAACGCGGAAATTGACGACCCGCTGATGATCGCCGTCGCTCAGCGCTGGCAGACTCTCACGCGCCCGGAGGAATCGGCAAACATCAAGGAGGCCCTTGCGGCTGTCAAAGCGGCTGAGGCAGCGCTAGACAAGTTCCACGAAGACGACCGGGCGGGCTTCTACTCCGGGCGGAGCGCCAAGTACCGGGTTCCCGCGAAGAATGACGCTGAGGCGAAACTGACAGCAGCGGAAGAGCGCCTAGCCGAACTGGCAGGCGGACCCATTGATATCTCGTTCTTGCTGAACGGCGACGGGCCGGAAGCGTGGGAGTCCGCAGACGAAGCGCTGAGGCGTGACCTTTTGGGCTTGGTGATCGAGAAGGTCACAGTTACCCGCGCGCCAAGGGTTGGTGCTCCATTCAATGGGGAGAGCGTGTAACCGTCGAGTGGGCAGTTCCGGTCGAGTCTGACAGCTTGGCCGTAGCCGCATAAATCTTCTGCCCGTGTAGCAGACGGATGGAAGCGGGCACCGGGGGTGCCGGACGCCAATCACGAACACCCCCGGTGTCTCCCGAAGGAGAGAGGCAATCGTATGTCAGAGAACACGTGTGGAGCGCGTAGGCCCGGTTTCGAACTCCGCGCCCCCATCGGCCGGAACTCCATCCCCTGTGCGCTGGACGCTGAGCACCAGGGCGACCACGCCAACGCCTTTGGCGACCGATGGACGAACCTCAACGGCCACGTTGACGCTGCCCGGAACGGCGACCCGAACGCCACGGCCGTTGTGCTGGCTGCCATGCAGGGGCTCATAACGGCCTACGCGGGCAGCAACGAAGAGCGCCAGCAATGGGCACGCGTCGCCCTGTGGGCTTCCCTCCCGCAGTACGGCGCGGGCGACTTCACGGCCCTCGCACGAACGGCGCTTGAGGCCACTGCTACCGCCGGGGAGCCCCTGAGCGCCCGTCTGCGGGCCGAAGGCGAGTCGGCCCTACTCCGCAGCGCCTGAGCGCTCCTGGTCGCTCTCACGGGCGATACGGAGGTGCTCAGCCGGTAGCCAACGAACAACCGCCCCCTGTCTGGCCACATACCAGGCAGGGGGCTTCGTTATGCGCCCAGCCAGTGACAGAAAGTTAACCATCGTTAACTCAAGTCAGCACGACTGATCAGCGGAAGTGACGAAGTGACGATTTGGAGGCCATCCCAGTAAGAGCATAAGAAACCTATGGGCTTTACGGAAGTAGGGTTCGAACCGTCACTTCGTCACCCTCCCAACTTTCCAACCGTGTGATCCATGCCACAATTAAAATCACCAATTTGACATTCCCCCAGGTCAGCAAACTGCGGATGCAGGGCTCACGGCAATCGACTCGCTAGAACTAGAGAGAAGGCAGTTCGCTGCCTTGCCGCTGCGTTCGCCAGGAATCGCGCAGCGATAGAGGCCCCCTAGCGGCGGGGTTCCAGTCGCTACCGTGCCCCCCGCATTCGGGTTGAGCGCGTGTCTGTCGTTCCTGGCGGGGGCAGATGCGCACTCCCCGGGTGCGGGGGTTTCGCGTTTCTCGCCAGGAAATGAGATCTCATGAGTGCGTACAGCGCATACCGTATGGCACATCACCGCGTTGTCCAAGTTCACGGACCACCGGGCCATAACCCGTGCGTCTGGTGCGGAATCAGTTCCGATGATTACGCGTATGACCACTGCGACCCCAACGAGATTCACGCTGAGGGGTATTTGTGGTCTCACAACACGGGTCACTACATGGCCATGTGCCGATCCTGTCATAAGTTCTTCGACAACGCACACGCTAAGTACTCCGGCCCTGATCTTAAGCGGGAGCTAGAGGCGCGCCGGAAGACGGCGTATGCCTCTGTAAGCGAGGAACGGCGCGCAGTTGAGGCCATGGCCCGTGAGTCCAGCGCAATGACTAGAGAGCGATACCTAGTTGCTCAGGGAGCACGCCTAAGTAAGCGCTACGGCAGAACGGATGTTGCCAGTGAACGGGCCACGCATGAGCTACTGGTTCGAGCCTACGCGGAGGGCGATTCGCAATGACCCGACTCCCCTATCTCGCCTATCTCCTGTCGCTCACCGCCATTTCAGTTCTGCTCATTCTGGGAATCCTATGGACATGACCGCTCTAGCGCGTGCTCTTTCGCTTCTTGAGGGGCATACGACCGTGCCACGGGACCCGGCAACCAGGGCCGAAGTCCTCGCAGCATTCAAGGCGCTCCGCATACTGCTCTCTGGCGCCACCTACTAAGAATAGTAGGTGTCAAGTCTTCCGCTGGACTGCACATTCAGCGGCAGGGGTTAGGCCATGACCCATCTTCCTAGTGCACGCGGTTGGACTTGCCGCAATGCCTCTTACCGGTCGGGCGCGACACCTGTCCGGTAAGAGGCACCTTTCCGCGTGGGCATACGCGGTTCTCGAATAATCTTCCCCGCTGCTCCCTGAACGAGTGATGCCCTAGGCGTTCAGGTTAAGCGGCGGGGATATACGCATTGGGGCATCATGCATGAGATATCAGAACTTCTGTTCGATTCGGCGCGACTAATCGCGCGTCTCCACTCTGAGAATGTGAGAACGCGCATTCCTGCTGGTGTCGTGGCAACGCTGCTGCGTCTTGATGAGGATGAGCTACGGGCACTGTATGGCGAAAGTCTCACCGCTTCTCACGCTGTCGAATACGTGAAGCACGGTCCGGCTAACCACATCCTCACTGACATTATCGAGGGGGCTTCGGTCAATGGCTGACACGCCGGATACTCCCGAGACTGAAAGCCCAGAAACGACTGACACGCCCGAAGAGAAGCCCCTCAGCGGGAACCAGGAAGCCGCCAAGTACCGCCGACGCCTACGGGAAACCGAAAGCAGGCTAGAGGCTTCCGAGACGCGCGTTAAGGCTCTGCTGCGAACGCAGATTGAGAGCCATGCTGCCAAGCGCCTAAGCGTTCCGGCTGATCTCTTCGATATCGGAAGCGTTGACCCTGATGACCTTACTGACCCGGAAGGCAATGTCATGCCAGACGCGGTAGATGCTGCCATTGATGCGCTTCTTGAAAAGCGCCCGGGTCTGTCCAACGGCCCCCGCCCATGGGGGAACGTCAGCGGGGGTTCTGACGACGAACCAGAGAGCGGAAAACCTACTTGGGCTAGCGCACTCCGCCCCCGCCACTAAGTAATACCCCTGCCGGAAATACAGGCAGGGGCTCATATTCGAGTTCTGCGGCCGGTCTGGCGCCACCGTGGAAACCACGCCTGAGCCTGTGGCTCACCAATGTTCGCTACCAGGCGTAGCGGGCTCTTTCTCGTTTCTAAGACGAAAGGGCCTGCAAAATGGCTATGTTCACCACCGGTAACCCCGGTCTACTTCCGCCCGAATATGGGCAGCTCATTACTGAGCCGATGACTCAGATGTCCGTTGCGATGCAAGTTGCAACAGTCGTCACTACCGGCGCGAATGAATTCCACTTCCCACGCGTCAACTCGGATATTACTGCGGCATGGACTGCTGAGGGTGCGGCTATCGCGTCTAGCGATGTGGCAACTGACGCATACGTGGTGGTCCCGAAGAAGCTTGCTTCTCTGACCACTGTCACCAACGAGCTGGTGAACGACTCTTCGCCTGCCGCTCAGGAGATTGTCGGTCAGTCCATTGCCCGCGAAATGGCGCGGAAGCTCGATGCGGCATTCTTCGGCAACCTGTCCGCCCCCGCTCCGGCCGGTCTCGGCTCGCTGGCTGGCACGCTCGTTGTCGATACCGGCGCGACTATCACCAACGCTGACCCGTTCATTGATGGTCAGATGGAGATTGAGGCCAGCGGCGGGGTTCTGACCGCGTGGGTTGCTTCCCCGGCAACCGCCCGCGCTATCGCCAAGATCAAGGAAGCCAGCGGTTCTAACCGGCCGCTCGTCACTCCGGACGTGTCGGCGCCTTCCGGCCGCCTTCTCCTTGGCCTTCCGCTGTACACGACCACCGCTATCCCTGACGGTACCGTCTGGGGTATCAGCAAGGCTGATGTCTTCGTGGTCATGCGTCAGGATGTAGAGGTTGCTACTTCCTCGGGTGGTTCTACCTTCGCCGCAGACAGCACCGACATTCGCGGCGTGATGCGGGTGGCCCCTGGATTCCCCCGGCTAGACAGCATCGTGAAGCTTTACGACGCTGCGTAAGACACTTAGGCCCCGGTCTCTTCCCATTGTGCGTGGGAGGAGAGACCGGGGCCTTTCGTGTTCGCGCCCCCTGCGCGCACCTAAGCCCCCCTCACGTGCTGCCCCTCCCTCATGC
>NZ_SMKI01000327.1 GCF_004348415.1 Streptomyces hainanensis | reverse complement strand
CCAACGGCCTGGCGCTGCGCGCCACGGCCCAGGCGATACCCGCGCTGGCCGGCCAGCCGCTCGGCGACATCGACGGCACCGGGTCGGTGTGCGCCGTCGGCCGGGTCACGCGCATCGGAGCAGCAGGGCGGCGTTCTGGCCGCCGAACGCGGAGGACACGGTGAGGGCGCCGGGCGACTCGGGTGCGGGGCGCGGCGCCTTGGCGACCACGTCCAGGTCGAAGTCCGGGTCGAGCCGGTCGAGGTTGGCGGTCGGCGGGATCAGCCGCTCCCGCAGCGCCAGCACGGTGACGGCCGCCTCGATCGCGCCGGAGCCGGCTCCGGCGTGGCCGAGGGCGCCCTTGGTCGCGGTCACCGGCGGTCGGTGCGGCAGCGTCCTGGCCAGCCAGCGGGCCTCGGTGGCGTCGTTGACCACGGTGGCGGCGCCGTGCGCGTTGACGTGGCCGATGTCGGCGGGGCGCCAGCCGGCGTCGGCCAGGGCCGCCCTGGTGGCCCGCTCGGCGCCCTCGCCGTCCGGGTGCGGGGTGGTGGGGTGGTGGTTCTCGCCCGCCGCTCCGCAGCCGGTGAGCCAGGCCAGCACGGGTGCCCGGCGGGCGCGCGCGTAGCCGGGACGTTCCAGCACGAGGACGCCGGCGCCCTCCGCCACCACGAGCCCGGCGCGGTCGGCGTCGAACGGCCGGCAGGCCGCGGTCGGTTCGCCGGCGTGCCGGGAGAGGGTGCCGAGCTGGGCGAATCCGGCGACGGTCAGCGGGTGGCGAAGCGATTCAGCACCGCCCACGACGGCCACGTCCAGGTCGCCGGAGCGCAGCAGGCCCAGGGCCACCCGCGCCGCGAGCAGGCCCGAGGCGCAGCCGGCCACCGTGGCGAAGGCGGGCCCGGTCACGCCGAGGTCGTGGGCGATCTCGGTGGCGCAGGCGCTGGGCAGGGACCGGGGCAGGGCGGTCGGCGAGATGGTCTCCGGCCGGCAGGCCAGCAGCCGCCGGTGGGCCTCGGTGACGCCGGCCAGGCTCGACCCTCCGGCACCGACGAGAACCCCGACCCGGGCCGGGTCCCAGTCGCCCGCCGGCAGGCCCGCCATGGCCAGCGCCTCGCGGGCGGCCACCAGGCCGAGCTGGGTCACCGGGTCGAGCCGCCTGGCCAGCCGGCGGCCCAGCAGCGCGTCGCCGTCGAAGCCGGGCACCGCGCAGGAGATGTCGACGGGCAGCCCGGCCAGCGCCGGGTCCCGTGCGGCCGTGGACCCGGCGTCGCACACCGCCCGCCAGGTCGGCCCGACCCCCACACCGCCCGGGGTGACGAGGCCGATCCCGGTGACGGCGATCTCGCCGCCCACTACGCGCTCGCCGAGGCGGTGGCGTACCGTTCCGCCGCCGAGGCCAGCGTGCTGTCCAGGTCGACGTCGTCCACCAGCAGCCCGGTGCGCTCGGTGACGATGACGGCCAGTTCGGTCAGCGACAGCGAGTCCAGCTCGAGATCGCGGAAGGTCGCGTCGGGCGTGACCACGTCGGCCTCGATGCCGAACTCGTCGGTCAGCAGCGTCGCAAGCAACTCGTACACCGGCACTCCCTCGCCCGTTCCCTGAACCCGTCCCCCTCGCTAACGGCTGCGTGAGCGGCGGCGGTTACGCGGGTCGGGGCGGTTCAGCCGAACGGGTTGGGCGGTGGACGAGGGTGAACGGCGGTGGCCTCAGTGGGTTTCGGCCGGTGCCTCTCGGCGCTCGGCCCGCGCCGCGTCGGCGGGCTCGTCGCCCGGCGGGCGCGCGCCGTCCTCGGGGTGTTCGGTGCCGAGCGAGGACTGGAGCCGCTCGCTGGCCAGCCGCATGTGCTCGGTCATGGCGCGGTCGGCGGCCTCCGGGTCGCGCTGCCGGATGGCCTCCAGGATGGTGCCGTGCTCGTGCAGGGTGCCGCTGATCGTGCCCTCGACGTCGCCCGCGCGCTCCATCCAGACCTGGAGCAGCGCCCGGATGCTGTGCAGGATGTCGTCGAGCACGGTGTTGCGGGCGATGTGCGCCGTCTCCAGGTGGAAGGCGATGTCGGCCTCGATGAAGGCCGCGACGTCCCCGCCGGCCTCCCGCATCCGCTCCAGGTGGCCGCCCAGCCTGGCCACGTCCGTCTCGTCGGCGCGCTCGGCGGCGAGCCGGGCGGACATCCGCTCCATGAAGGCGCGTACCTCGACGAGGTCCTGGGTGCGGCGCTGGCCGAGCATCAGTCCCCAGTTGATGGCGCGCGGCAGGAACTCCGAGGTGTTGGCCCGCACGTAGGAGCCGGAGCCCGGCTTGATCTCGATGATGCCGAGCACGTCGAGCGCGGAGAGCGCCCCCCGCACGCTGGAGCGCGCGACCCCCAGTGCCTCCGCGAGCTGGCGTTCGGCCGGGAGCCGGGTGCCGGGTCTGAGGTTCCCCTCGGTGAGGTGGTCGAGGAGCCGCTTGGCCACCTCGCTCACGGACGACTCACGCACGACGGGCCGCAGGAGCGAGACGAAGTCCGGTTGATCGGTTGGGGCAGTCACCCGTCAAGTACATCAGACCGGGGGTGAAGCACATCACGGGCCGGTACGCCACTCGAGCCGCTCGGTACCTCAATCGGACATATAGCCTGAAAGAAGTACGAAAGATTTTGGTAAATTGGTTACCAATCTCTTTGGTAAATTGGTAACCACTGTTAACGTGAGCGTTCCCGACCCCGCCCGGCGTGGCGCGGCCCGCTCGCCGCAGCCTCTCGGGGGGTGCAACCCGCTCGGGCAAGGAATCGGACAAAGCTGTCCGAAGCACCAAGGAGTGACCCATGGGAGCCGCAGCACAGCCCCAGGACGCAAGCGCCACAGAGAGATCCGCCATCCGGAAGATCTCTGTACGGCTCGTCCCCTTCGTTGCCCTGATGTTCTTCGTGAACTACCTGGACAGGACCGCCGTCTCCTTCGCGGAACCCAACGGCATGGGCGACGACCTCGCGCTCACCGCGGCCCAGTTCGGCTTCGCGTCCGGCGTCTTCTTCATCGGCTACATCGCGCTCGAAGTCCCGAGCAACATGGCCCTGCACCGGTTCGGCGCCCGCCGCTGGCTCGCCAGGATCATGGTGACCTGGGGGATCGTCTCCCTCCTCTTCACCTGGGTGCAGAACAGCGAGCAGCTGTACGCGCTGCGCTTCGTCCTCGGCATCGCCGAGGCCGGCTTCTTCCCCGGCGCGATCCTCTACCTCAGCCAGTGGGTACCCACCCGGCACCGCACCAAGATCCTCGGGCTCTTCTACCTGGCCCAGCCGCTGACCACCGTGATCGGCGCCCCGCTCGCCGGCCTGCTGATCGAGCGCCACGGCCTGTTCGGCCTCGAGGGCTGGCGCGTGATGTTCCTCGGCGTCTCGCTGCCCGCGATCATCCTCGGCGTCGTCGCCTGGTTCTACCTGATCGACCGGCCCGCCCACGCCAAGTGGCTCACCCAGCAGGAGAAGGACTGGCTGGAAGCCGAGCTGACCGCCGAGAACGTCGGCAAGAAGGGCGCCGGCCAGGCCGAGTCGCACGGTCGCGAGGCCCTGAGGACGGCCTTCACCAGCTCCCGGGTCTGGATCCTCTCGCTGATCTACTTCGGCTTCATCTACGGCCTCTACGCCCTCGCGTTCTTCCTGCCGACGATCATCAACGGCTTCCAGGAGGACTTCGACACCAACTTCAGCGTCATGGACAAGGCGCTGATCACCGCCATCCCGTACCTGCCGGCGGCCGTCGTCCTCTTCTTCTGGTCCCGCCACGCCACCAGGCACGGCACCAAGGTCTGGCACATCGCGGCCCCCGCGGTCGTCGGCGGACTCTCCATCCCGCTCGCGCTCTACATGGACTCGCCGGCCGCCACGGTCGCCGTGATCACCGTCACCGCCTGCTCGATCTTCGCCGCCCTGCCGGTGTTCTGGTCCGTGCCCTCCCGGTTCCTCACCGGCGCGGCCGCCGCCGCCGGCATCGCCCTGATCAACACCATGGGCAACGTCGCCGGCTTCGCCGCCGGCTACGTCACCGGCTGGCTGAAGGACTTCAGCGGCGGCTACCACCTGCCGCTGTTCCTGGTCGGCGGCTTCATGATCATGTCCGGCGTGCTGATGGTCTGGCTCTCCCGCCGCCCCGGCGACGAGGCCGCCCGGCTGGACGAGCCCGACACGTCGCCAGCACCGCTCGCGGAGGCCCATCGATGACCCGGCTGTTCAACGACCCCGCCGCCTTCGCCGACGAGGCCCTGGAGGGCTTCGTCGCCGCCCACCGGCGGTGGGTGCGGCCGGCCCCGGGCGGCGTGGTGCGCGCCGCCGCCCGGGTCCCGGGCCAGGTCGCCGTCGTCATCGGCGGCGGCAGCGGCCACTACCCGGCCTTCTCGGGTCTGGTCGGCCAGGGCCTGGCCCACGGCGCCGCCGTCGGCAACGTTTTTGCCTCCCCCTCGGCCCGCCAGGTCCGGCAGGTCGCCAGGGCGGCCGAGGCCGGCGGCGGCGTGCTCCTCACCTTCGGCAACTACGCCGGCGACGTGCTGCACTTCGGCCAGGCCGCCGAGCAGCTGCGGGCCGATGGCGTGAACGTCCGCGTCCTGCCCGTCACCGACGACGTGTCGAGCGCCGCGCCCGAGGAGGCGCACAAGCGCCGCGGGGTCGCCGGCGACCTGGTCGTCTTCAAGGTCGCCGGCGCCGCGGCCGAGCGCGGCCTGCCGCTCGACGAGGTCACCCGCCTCGCCGCGCTCGCCAACGACCGCACCCGCTCCTTCGGCGTCGCCCTCGGCGGCTGCACCCTGCCGGGCGCCGGCGAGCCGCTGTTCACCGTCGAGCCCGGCCGGCTCGCCCTCGGCCTCGGCATCCACGGCGAGCCCGGCATGGGCGAACGCGACGTGCCGAGCGCCGACGAGACCGCCAGGCTCCTCGTCGACACGCTGCTCGCCGAACTGCCGGCCGGCGTCGAGGCCCCCGCCGGGCAGCGCGCCGCCGTCATCCTCAACGGGCTCGGCGCCGTCAAGTACGAGGAACTGTTCGTCGTCTACCGGCAGGTGTCCCGGCTGCTCGCCGCCGCCGGCGTCGAGGTCGTCGACCCCGAGGTCGGCGAGCTGGTCACCAGCTTCGACATGGCCGGCGTCTCCCTCACCCTCTGCTGGCTCACCGACGAGCTCGAACCCCTGTGGACCGCGCCCGCCGACGCCCCCGCCTACCGCAAGGGCGCCGTCACCGCCCCCGTCGCGACGGGCGACGAGCCGTCCACCGCGCCGGTCGACACCACCGACGACACGCCCCTCGTCGCCGACGAGGACGGCCGGCGCGCCGCCCGCCGCGCGCTCGCCGCCCTGGCCGCCGTCCGCGCCACCGTCGACGCCCACGCCGACGAACTCGGCCGGATCGACGCCGTCGCCGGCGACGGCGACCACGGCATCGGCATGCGACGCGGCTCCCACGCCGCCCACGAGGCGGCCGCCGACGCGGTCGCCCGCGGCGCCGGGGCCGCCACCACCCTCGACCTGGCCGCCGCGGCCTGGGCCGACCGGGCCGGCGGCACCTCGGGCGCGCTGTGGGGCGTCATCCTCGGCTCCGTCGGCTCCGCCCTCGGCGACACCGGCCGGCCCACGCCCGCCACCGTCGCCTCCGGGGTGACCGCGGCCTCCACCGGCGTGATGCGGCTCGGCAAGGCCGAGGTCGGCGACAAGACCATGGTCGACGCCCTCGTCCCGTTCGCCGACACCCTCACCCGGGCCGTCGCCGCCGGCGCCCCGCTGGCCGACGCCTGGGACGCCGCCGCCACCGCGGCCGAGGCCGCCGCCGCCGGCACCGCCGAACTGCTGCCCCGGATGGGCCGCGCCCGGCCGCACGCCGAGAAGAGCCTGGGCACCCCGGACGCCGGCGCCCACTCGCTCGCCCTGATCACCCGCGCCATACAGCAGACCCTCGCGACGAAGGAAGTTGACTGACGATGAGCGAGACCCCCGACCGGTCCGGCAAGCTCGACAAGCTGCGGATAGTCGTCGGCGCCGACGACGCGGGCTTCGCCTACAAGGAGGCCCTGAAGAAGGACCTGGAGGCCAACGACCTCGTCGCCACCGTCACCGACGTCGGCGTCGACGCGGAGGGCCACACCGCCTACCCCACCATCGCCATCGCCGCCGCCGAACTCGTCGCCTCCGGCAGGGCCGACCGCGCCCTGCTCGTCTGCGGCACCGGCCTCGGCGTCGCCATCAGCGCCAACAAGGTCAGGGGCATCAGGGCCGTCACCGCCCACGACTCCTTCTCCGTCGAGCGCGCCGTCCTCTCCAACAACGCCCAGGTCCTCACCTTCGGCCAGCGCGTCGTCGGCCTCGAACTGGCCCGCCGGCTCGCCGCCGAGTGGCTCACCTACCGCTTCGACGCCACCTCCGCCTCCGCCGGCAAGGTCCAGGTCCTCAGCGACTACGAGAACAGCCGCGCCGGAGCCGCCTGATGCGCGCCGCGCCCGCCGTCACCATCGGGATCAGTCTGAAGATGTACTTCGGGCACCACCAGACCCTCAACTGGTCCCGGCGCACGGCCGCGATCGCCGGCCGGCACCCCGCCGTCACCAGCGGCCTCGCCGAGCTGTTCGTGCTGCCCTCCTTCCCCGCGCTCGTGCCCGTCGCCAGCATCGTGGCCGGCTCCGGCGTCCGGGTCGGCGCCCAGGACCTGGCCGCCGAGGACGCCGGCCCGTACACCGGCGAGGTCAGCGGCGCCCACCTCAAGGAGATCGGCTGCGCCTACGCCGAGGTCGGCCACGCCGAGCGCCGGCGACTCTTCGGCGAGGGCGACACGGTCGTCGCCGCCAAGACGGCGGCCGCGCTGCGCAACGGCCTCACCCCGGTGCTCTGCGTCGGCGAGCTCAACCGCGCCGACCCATCCGACGCGGCGGCCCGCACCGTCGCCGAACTGGAACGGCTGCTCGCCACCGCCGGCGCCGAGCGGGCCCCGGTCGTCGTCGCCTACGAACCCCAGTGGGCCATCGGCGCCCCCCAGCCCGCCTCCACCACACACATCCGCACCGTCTGCGCGGCGCTCACCGACTGGCTCGCCGCCCGGCCGGGACTCGCCGGCAGCCGCGTCATCTACGGCGGCAGCGCGGGACCCGGCCTGCTGGCCGACCTCGGCGCCGACGCCGGCGGCCTGTTCCTCGGCCGGTTCGCCCACGACCCCACCGCCGTGGAACGGATCCTCGACGAGGCGCTGGCGCTGCACGGCACACCCACCGAGGAGGCGACGGTCTGATGGCCTACGGACTGAGCACCTACGCCTTCTTCTGGCGCGTCTCCGCACGCGCCCCCCGGCCGCTGACCCTCCCGGAGATGCTCGACCAGACCCACCAACTCGGCGGCCAGGTCCTCCAGATCTGCGACCACCCGCCCGTCGAGGCCCTGGACGACGCGGCGCTCGCCGCGCTCCGCCGGCAGGCCGAGTCCGCCGGCATCGCCCTCGAACTCGGCACCCGCGGCGTGCGCCCCGACCACCTGCGGCGCTACCTGGCCCTCGCCGAGAAGCTGGGCGCCACCTTCGTCCGCTCCATGCTCAACACGGCGGACCACCGGCCGAGCGTCGCCGAGGCCACCGCGCTGCTCACCGAGGTCGTCCCCGAGTACGCCGCCCGCGGCGTCACCCTCGGCCTGGAGACCTACGAGCAGGTGTCCACGGACGACCTGCTCGCCGTGGTCAGGGGCGTGGACAGCCCACACCTCGGCGTCTGCCTCGACCCGGGCAACAGCGTCGCCCGACTCGAGCGGCCGGTCGACGTCATCGACGCCACCGCGCCGTACGTCGTCAACGTCCACGTCAAGGACTTCGCGTTCACCCGCCGCGACGGCTGGGTCGGCTTCACCTACGCCGGCTGCCGCCTCGGCGAGGGCCTCCTCGACCACCCGTACCTCGTCGAGAAGGTGCGGCCGGAGGAGAAGGGCGTCAACCAGATCGTGGAGCACTGGCTTCCCTGGCAGGACGGTTTCGACGAGACCGCCAGGCTCGAAGCCGAATGGACCGAGCACAGCATCAGCACCCTCCTGAACAAGAACAGAACTCTCCCGAGGAGCAAGTGATGGCTACCGAAGCCACGACCGCCACCGTCGCGGTCATCGGCGCCGCCGGCAAGATGGGCCAGCGCGTCTCGAACAACCTGGTCAAGAGCGACTTCACGACGCTGTTCAGCGAGAACTCCCCCAAGGGGCAGGAGCTGCTGCGCGAGCTCGGCCGCGAGATCACCGAGGGCACCGAGGCCGCCGCCCTGGCCGACGTCGTCATCCTGGCCGTCCCCGACATCGTCCTCGGCGCCGTCTCCGAGACCCTCGTCCCGGTGATGAAGCCCGGCGCCGTCCTGCTCACCCTGGACCCGGCCGCCGCCTACGCCGGCCTGCTGGCCCGCCGCGCCGACGTCCACAACGCCGTCGCCCACCCGTGCCACCCGTCCGTCTTCCTGGAGCGCACCACCAAGGAGGAGTACGCGGACACCTTCGGCGGCATCGCCGCCCCCCAGGAGGTCGTCGCCTCCTTCGAGCCGGCCACCGACGCGGCCGACCCGGCCGCCTCCGCGTCGGCGTCCGCGCACGCGCTCGCCGAGTCCGTGATCCGCACCATGTACGCCCCCGTCGTGGACGTCCACTGGGTCACCGTCAAGCAGCTGGCCGTCCTGGAGCCGACCCTCGTCGAGACCATCGCCTGCATGGTCGGCGCGCTGCTCACCGAGGCGCTGCACGAGACGGTCCACACCGTCGGCGTCCCGGAGAAGGCCGCCCGCGCCATGCTCCTCGGCCACACCCAGGTGGCCCTGGCCAACACCCTCAAGGGCGACAACCCGTTCTCCGACGCCTGCCTGATCGCCATGGACTACGGCCGCGAGTCGATCGTCCGCGACGACTGGAAGAAGGTCTTCGACGACGCCGAGCTGGACAAGGTCATCACCCGGATGCTCCGCATCAAGGAGATCAAGCGGTGACGCTGCGCTCGGCCTGACCGGACACTGTCTCTTATACACATCTCCGTGCCCACTATACGCTCCTCCCCCCCGTACGCCCTCTTC
>NZ_SMKI01000326.1 GCF_004348415.1 Streptomyces hainanensis | reverse complement strand
CACCCACCCCGGGCGCCCCGCATCACACGGAGGTGCGATCCCCCGGCGTGAGCCGCGCGTGGAGGGAGCGCGCGGCGGCGTCGGTGAGCGCGGCGATCTGGTCCACCACCACCCGGAGCCGCTCCCGGTCGTCGGCGGCGGCCGCGAACAGCGCCCGGTACTGCGGGTCGAGGCCGTCGGGGGCGCGGGCGATCAGGGCCTCGCCGAGCTCGGCGAGCAGCCGCCGCTGCCGCCCCCGCAGCAACTCCTGGTCGGGGCGCTGCATCACGTGGACGTCGGCGACGGCCTTGAGCACCGCGCACTCGAGACGGGCGTCGGCCGGCACCACCAGGTCGGCGGCGTAGCGGCGCAGCGGGCCCGGGCCGTGGCGCTCGCGGGTGGCGTGCTCGGCGGCGAGGCAGAAGCGGCCGATCAGCTGGCTGGTGGCGTCCTTGAGGCGCGCCTGGGCGCGGGCGCTGCCGTCGTAGCCGTGCGGCCACCAGTCCTGGGCGAGCAGCCGGTCGAGGGCCGCGGCCAGCTCGGCCTCCTCGGTGCCGTCGGGGGCGTAGCGGGCGGCGGCGACGGCGAAGACCTCGCGGCGCTCGGGCTCGGCGAGCAGCAGGGCGGGGTCGAGGTGGCCGGCGTGCAGGCCGTCCTCGACGTCGTGCACGGAGTAGGCGACGTCGTCCGACCAGTCCATCACCTGGGACTCGAAGCAGCGGGCGGTGCCCCGGGAGTCGCGCCGCAGCCAGTGGAAGACGGGGAGGTCGTCCGCGTAGACGCCGTACTTGGGTGAGGCGGGCGTGGTGGGGTGGGCGCCGCGCGGCCAGGGGTACTTGGTGGCGGCGTCGAGGGTGGCGCGGGTGAGGTTGAGGCCGAGCGGGCGCTCCGTGCCGTCCCCGGGGTCGGCGACGTGCTTGGGTTCGAGCCGGGTCAGCAGCCGCAGCGACTGGGCGTTGGCCTCGAAGCCGCCGCAGGAGTCGGCGATGGCGTCCAGGGCGCGTTCGCCGTTGTGGCCGAACGGGGGGTGGCCGATGTCGTGGGCGAGGCAGGCGGCCTCCACGATGTCCGGGTCGCAGCCGAAGGCGGCGCCGAGGTCGCGACCGATCTGGGCGCACTCCAGGGAGTGGGTGAGCCGGGTGCGCGGCGCGATGTCCCACAGGTGGCGGTCGGCGTCGTCCGGCGTGACGACCTGGGTCTTGCCGGCGAGCCGGCGCAGCGCCGCCGAGTGCTGGACGCGGGCCCGGTCGCGCTGGAAGGCGGTGCGGCCCGGGCGCTTGTCGGGCTCGGGGTCGTATCTCTCGGCGTCGGCGCCACCGTACCCGGCTGTGTCGTGCATACCCCGAAGGTAACCGCCGGGGGTGACGGTGGGACGGTCAGGGCGCGACGGCCAGGGTGGCGCGACGGCGGGCGGCGAGCGCCCGCCCGTCCGCGACGCGTGGCGCGCCGATGGCCCGGTCGTAGCGGTGCAGCAGCAGCCTGGCCAGCGCCGGGTGGCTGCCGAGCGGGGCCGCGACCACGCCGGGCGCGGCCTCGGCGCAGCGGGTGGCGAAGAGTCCGGGGGCGACGAAGCAGGAGGCGACGGCGATCTCCCGGTGGCCGGCCGCGCGCAGCCGGTCGACGGCCTCGGGGACGGTGGGCCGGGCGGCCGAGGCGTAGCCGGGCAGCACCGGGACGCCGCCGAGTCGGGCGGAGAGCATCTGCGCGGTGTACTCGGTGCCGGCGCTCGACTCGGGGTCGTGGGATCCGGCGGCGGCCAGCACCACGGCGGCGCCTCGCCGGTAGCCGGCCTCGACCAGCCGGTTGTGCAGGGCCTCGGCGAGCAGCGGGTGCGGGCCGAGGGTGGCGGCGGTGACGGCGTCCAGGTGCGGGGCGTCGGCCAGGACGGCCGGGATGTCGTGCTTGACGTGGTATCCCCGGCTGAACAGCAGCGGCACGAGCACCGCGCGGCCGTGCAGCCTGGCCAGGGTGTCGGGCAGCGGGGGCCGGTCGTTCTCCAGGTGCCCGAGCTCCACCCGCAGCCCGGGTCGCAGCGCGCGGACGCGCCGGACGAGGGCGTGGACGACCCCTTCGGCGCGCGGGTCGGGGGAGCCGTGGGCGACGGCGACCAGGGTCGACGGGGTGCGGGTGCTGCTCATCCCGCCAGCGTGGGCCCGTTCCGTTGCGTCGGTATTGCCTGGGTGTCACCAATGGCCACAGCTGTGCTCACGGTGGCCCGGTCGGCCGGCTGAGCGGGGCGTGGCCGCGGCAGGAGTTGCGGGGCGCGGAGCGCCCGGCAGCATGGAGTGCATGGACGACCTCAGTGAGCTGGCCGAGCGCTATCTGGCCCTGGCGCAGGCCGCCGACCACGGCCGCAGCGCCCATCTCTTCCTCCGGGACGGGCCGCTGCGGCAGAGTGTGATCGCGCTGACCGCCGGCTCCGAGCTAGAGGAGCACACGGCCCCGCCGGCGGCCAGCCTCCAGGTGTTGCGCGGCCGGGTGCGGCTGATCGCCAGGGACGGCGAGGTGGAGCTGCGCTCCGGGGAGCTGATGAAGATCCCGCAGACCCGGCACGGGCTGCGGGCCCTCGACGACTCGGTGGTGCTGCTGACCTCGGTGACGGCCACCCCGGAGCCGGTCGTCGTATACGACACCCGGCGCGAGCGCCACCCTGCGTGAGCCCGGCGGCCGACCCCAACGGGGCGATACCACCTGCCCGTTAGAGTGCGTGAGGGCCGGCGGACCGTCGGATGGGGATGTTCCGGGGGGAATCGGATGGATGACACGCGCCCTGTCGACCGCGCCGCGTACGGCGGCGGCCCGCCGGGCGGCGAGGGTCTGGACGTCGACGCCCTGCTGCGGGACCACCTGTCCGCGGCCACGCTGTTCACCCGGGCCCTGCTGGTGGTCGGGCTCGGTCTCGGCGTGGGACTGGTGGCCGGGGGACTCGACGTCGTCGACCGGGGCCCCGGCGACGCCGTCCTGCCGCTGGTCACCGGCACGCTGCTGGTCGCCGGCACCGGCGCGGGCCTGGTCAGGGGAGCGCTGCGGGCCAGGGAGACCAACCGGCTGTTGGCCCGCGAGCTGGCGGGCCGGTCGTCGCGGCCGGAGGCGTCGGCCCGCCGACTGCTCTGGGGGACGGTGTCCAGCGTCGCGCTGCCGCTCGGCCTGGCCTGTCTCTTCGGCGGGTTCCTGGCCGGCGGTGGTGAGCCGGAGCCCCTGGTGGCCGGCGCCTTCCTGACCTGGGCCGCGCTGCTGGTCGGCGCGGGCCTCGCCGGCCTCGCGCGGGCGCTCCGGCACCGCGGCGGGCCGTCGATCCGCGCGGCGCTGTCGGCCGACGTCGAGCCCAGACGGCGGCCGGTCACCGGCGCGGCGCGGGTGGGCGAGCCCTACCACGGTGCCGGGGGCGGAACGGGTGCCGCGCACCGGGTCGACGGCGGGCTCGTCGGCGCGGGCCCCGGCCGCTCACGGGCCGCGACCGTGCTGCTCGCCCTGGCGGGCGCCGCGCTGTGCGGCGCGGCGGCGTTGGCCGCCGCGTTCCTCCCGGCGCGCGTCGGGGACGACGCCGTCTGGCCGCTGCTCGCGCTCGTCCTGGTGCTGCTCGGGCTGCTGCTCGTCCGGCTGGTGCGCCGCACGATGGCCGTCTGGCACCTGCTGGTCTTCGTGGTGGCCGGCCTGGTCCTGCTGGGCACCGCCCTGGCGAGCGCCAGGACCCTCATCCTGCTGGACCGCGGCGAGTGGATCAGGGCCGAGGTGGTCGACACGTACACGACCAAGGGGCGTAACGCCACCCGGATCTGCGTGCTGCGGCCCGAGGAGGCCGGTCGGCCGCTGGAGCAGGGGCTCGGGCAGTGCCGCCGGCCCGAGGTCGGCGACTGGCTGTGGGTCTTCGCCGACCCCGAGGACCGGGTGGCACCCGAGTCCTCGGAACCCGGCCTGCTGTTCCCCGGCTGGACCGGCGCCGTCGGCTTCGGGCTCCTCGCGGTGTCCGCCGCGGCGGGCGCCGCCCGCGGGCACCGCCGCCGCGCCGGCCCCGGCCCGGTCGGAATGCCCGGCCCGCCGCCCGGACCACCGTGAGCGCGACCAGCCGCCAGGAAATCCCTACAGTGTGATGACCTGACCGGCATAGGAAAGGCCGGCGCCGAATCCGAAAAGCAGCACCTCGGCGTCAGCGCCGAGGCGACCGCTTTCACTCATGCGGGACAACGCCAACGGAATGGTGGCCGCCATGGTGTTTCCCGTGTCGACGACATCGGTGGCCACGACCGTGTCGTCGCCCAGCTTGAGATGGGTCGCCAGCGCGTTGATGATCCGCAGGTTCGCCTGGTGCGGGATGAACGCCGCGAGCCGGTCGGGGGAGATGCCGGCCCGGTCGCAGATCCGGCGCGCCATCGGGCCGAGGCCGCTCGCCCAGCGGTAGACCGCGGGGCCGTTCTGCCGGAGCACGCCGTCGTCCGCGTCGATGGTGATCAGCTCGCTGCGCTCGCCCGCCGACCCCCACAACACCGGCCCGATGCCCGGCCGTTCGGCCGGTTGGAGCACGGCGGCGCCGGCGCCGTCCGCGAAGAGCACGGCGGTGTCGCGGTCGGCCCAGTCGAGGAAGGCGCTGGCCTTGTCCGCGCCGATGACCAGGGCGCCCCTGCTGCTGCCGGCGCGGATCAGCGCGTCGGCCGTGGCCAGCCCGTAACAGAAGCCGGCGCAGGCGGCGTTGACGTCGAACGCGGCCGGCTCCGGCAGACCGAGGCGGCCGGCGACCCGGGCGGCGACGCTCGGCATCGTGGAGTCGGGGGTGGAGGTGGCCACCAGCACCGTGTCGACCGTGCCGCTCGGCAGCCGCTCCAGGGCGTGCCGCCCGGCCGCGGTCGCCAGGTCGACGACCGTCTCGCCCTTGTCGGCGATGCGGCGTTCCCTGATGCCGGTTCTTGACACGATCCATTCCGCGTCCACCGTGAGTCTGGCGGCGACTTCCTCCGACGTCAGGACGGTGGCCGGCAGACAATGACCCAGGGAAACGATCCGCGCCCCCGAAGCCGCGGGGGAAAGTGCGATGGTCGTCATGTATGTTCAATTTCCTGTCAGAGACAGCGTCCAAGATCCAGCCGACTATATCTGGCGCGCTCGCGCTCTCTGCCAGAAGGATTCCCGAATTCGTCCACGTGAATGCCGAATACCGCGCATCCCGACGGCCCTTTCATCCCCCGTCGCGGTGCCGACTCGGGCTGATCCCGCGTTCACGCTTGAAGGCGGCGCTCAGCGCGAAGCCGCTGCCGTAGCCGACCCGGCGCGCCACCGAGTCCACCGTGGCCTCCGGGCGGCGCAGCAGGTCGGCCGCCAGGTCGAGGCGCCAGCCGGTGAGGTAGGACATCGGCGGCTCGCCGACCAGCGCCGAGAAGCGGCGGCCGAGGGCGGCCCGGGAGACCCCGGCGCGCTCGGCCAGCGCGGCCACCGTCCACGGGTGCGCGGGGTGGTCGTGCAGCAGCCGCAGCGCGAGCCCCACCACCGGGTCCCCGTACGCCCGGTACCAGCCGGGCGCCTCGGCCTCCGGCCGGGCGAACCAGGCGCGCAGCGCGGAGGTCACCAGCAGGTCGAGCAGCCGGTCGAGGACGACCTCCTGCCCCGGCTCGTCCCTGACGATCTCGGCGGCCAGCAGCGGCAGCAGCGGCGCGCCCGCCTCGCCGTCGCGCACCACCACCACGGGGGGCAGCGCGCGCAGCAGTCGGCCGGTGATCTCGCCGGGCAACTGGTAGGTGCCGACCAGCAGTTCGGCGGAGCCCGGGCCGCCCGCCCCGGTGCCCCAGGTGCGCACCCCCTGCTCCAGCACCTCGCACAGGTCCTCGCCGGACGGGCTCACCCCGCAGCCGCCGGGCAGGATGTGCGCCCGGGGCTCGGTGGCCGGGTCGTCGGCCACCAGAAAGGTCTCGGCGCCGCCGAGCAGCGCCAGGTCGCCGCGGACGAGCCGGACCGGCTCGCTCCGCTCCGGCACCACCCAGGCGTGCTCGCGGGTCACGCACACCACGCTCAGCGGCGCCCGGTCGCGCACCAGCACCGCCCACGGCGGGTCGAGCAGCACCCGCATCAGGAACGCGCCACGGGCGCGGGGTCCCTCCAACAGGCTGCCCAGTGCGTCCATGCCGCCAGCGTAGACCGGTGAGACGAACGCTTATGCGGGCGAGCCGCCGGACCATGGGCGGAGCGCCACCGGGGCCGGTGGGATGGGGGCATGACCGAGAACCACGCGACGAACCACGCGACGAACCTCGACACCCTCAAGACGAACCACGAGATCCTGATCCTGGGCGGCACCGGCAAGACCGGACGCCGGATCGCCGCCCGCCTGCCCGGCGCCCGGGTCGGCTCCCGGGCCGGCACCCCGCCGTTCGACTGGACCGACCAGGCGACCTGGGCGCCCGCGCTGGCCGGCACGCGGGCCGCCTACCTCGCCTACTACCCGGACGTCACCGCCCCCTGGGCCTCCGACGTCCTCGGCGCCCTCGCCGAGCGCGCGGCGCGCGCCGGGGTCGAGCGCCTGGTGCTGCTCTCGGCACGCGGCCTGCCGAACGCCCGCCCGGCCGAGCGCGCGGTGCGCGAGGCCGGCACCGGGTGGACGATCCTGCGGGCGAGCTGGTTCTGCCAGAACTTCAGCGAGGAGTTCCCGGCCGCCGGCATCCGGGAGCGGGGGGAGCTGGTGCTGCCGGCGGCGCCGGACACCGTGGAGGCGTTCGTGGACGCCGACGACATCGCGGACGTCGCGGTGGCGGCGCTCACCGGGGGCGGGCTCGACGGGCGGACGCTGGAGCTGACCAGCCCCCGGGCGCTCACCCTGGCCGAGTCCGTCGCCGAGCTCGGCCGGGCCACGGGCCGGGAGATCCGCTACC
Source organism: Streptomyces hainanensis (assembly GCF_004348415.1). Taxonomy (GTDB): domain Bacteria; phylum Actinomycetota; class Actinomycetes; order Streptomycetales; family Streptomycetaceae; genus Streptomyces; species Streptomyces hainanensis. The sequence goes on along the minus strand of NZ_SMKI01000326.1, from coordinate 2,193 downwards.
GCGCCGTCTCCGCCGGCGCCTACGCCGCGCATCTGACGGCCGACGTCGGGCTGCCGACCGAGGTGGCCGGCATGCTCGCCGCGCTCTTCGAGGAGGCGCTCGACGGCCGCAATGCCGCCGTCACCGGTGACGTGGCGGCAGTGCTCGGCCGGCCGGCGCGGGACTTCGCCGACTTCGCGGCGGCCACGGCCACCGCCTGGCGGGCGAGCCCCACCCCCGCCTAGCAACCACACCAAACCACCAGGCGGATCACTTGTGCCGCTGAGTGGTTCGATGGTGTGATGGGCGGGCCGGCACCCGTCCAGCGCCGGCGGAGACGAGGAACGCAGATGGCCGACACGGACTCGGGCGGCGTCCGCAGCGTGCAACGCGCCGTGGAGCTGCTCGCCCTGTTCGACGCGGACCACCCGAGCCGGTCGCTGCGCGAGCTGGTCGAGGAGACCGGCCTCCCGAAGACCACCGTGGTGCGGCTCGCGCACACGCTGGAGCAGGTCGGGCTCCTCTGGGGCCGGGGGGACGGCCAGTACGTGCCCGGGTCCGGGCTGCTGCGCTGGGCCGAGCTGGCGGGCCACACCTGGCGGCTGCCCGAGGAGGCCCTGCGGCGGCTCGCCGAGCTGAGCGCGGCCAGCCACGGCGAGACCGTCAACCTCTATGTCCGCCAACGGGGTTCCCGGGTCTGCGTGGCCCGCCACGAGGGCACCCGCACCCTGCGGCACGTCGTCCGCGTGGGCACCAGGATGCCGCTCTGGTCGGGCGCCGCGAGCCATGTCCTGCTCTCCCGCGCCGACCGCGCCGACGTCCTCGCCGTCGCGGCCGGCGCGCCGCGTGAGGGCTGGGGCGAGCCGCTGTGGGAGCGGGTGCGGCGGGCGGCCGAGGACGGCTGGGCGGTGAGCCACGGCGAGCGCGAGCCGGGCGTGTCGGGCGTCGCCGCCCCGGTGTTCGACCGCGCCGGCCGGCTGAGCGCGGCGGTCGCGCTCGGCGGCCCGACCGTCCGCTTCACGGACGAGGCCGTCGCGGCCTTCCTGCCCCACCTGCTGTCGACCGCCCGCGCCCTGACCATCCTCGACTGCATCGGAGGTACCGCCTGATGACGACCGCCCTCCTGGAAGGGGTCCGGGTACTGGACCTCACCAACGTGCTCGCCGGGCCGTTCGCCGGCTACCAGCTCGCGCTGCAGGGCGCGGACGTCGTCAAGGTGGAGATGCCGGGCTCCGGCGACCTGGCCAGGCAGCTCGGCGCCGACCGGGCCCTCGGCGACGAGCTGCTCGGCGCCTCGTTTCTCGCGCAGAACGCGGGCAAGCGCTCGATCACGCTCAACCTCAAGGACCCGGCGGGCCGGGAGGCGCTGCTGCGGGCCGTGCGGGAGTCCGACGTGCTGCTGGAGAACTTCCGCCCCGGCGTGCTCGACCGCCTCGGCCTGGGCTGGAAGGCGCTGAGCGCCGAGAACCCGGGCCTCGTCTACTGCGCCATCTCCGGCTTCGGGCAGACCGGGCCGCTGCGCGACCGGCCGGCGTACGACCAGATCATCCAGGGCCTGAGCGGCATGATGAGCGTGACCGGCACCCCGGAGACCGCGCCGCTGCGCGCCGGCTTCCCGGTCGCCGACACGCTCGGCGGCATGGCGGCCGCCTTCGCGGTCACGGCCGCCCTGGTGCGGCGCGGCCGCACCGGCGAGGGCGCGTTCGTCGACGTGTCCATGCTGGAGTCGGCACTGACCGCGATGGGCTGGGTGACGTCCAACTACCTGATCACCGGCGCCGCGCCGCGGCCGATGGGCAACGAGAACTTCACCGCCGCGCCGTCCGGCACCTTCCGCACCGCCGACGGCTACCTCAACATCGCCGCCAACCGGCAGCAGCAGTTCGCGACGCTGTGCCGGCTGATCGGCCGCGAGGACCTGACGTCCGACCCGCGCTTCACGCACCCGGGCGACCGGAAGACGCACCGCGACGCGCTGCGCGCCGAGGTGGAGTCGGGTCTTGCCGCCCGGCCGGCCGTCGAGTGGGAGGAGATCCTCTCCGACGCCGGCGTGCCGGCGGCCCGGGTGCTCTCGGTGCCGGACGCGCTGGCCCTGGAGCAGCTGGCCGCCCGCGCGTTCGTGCGCGAACTGCCGTTCCCCGACGGCCGCGACCGGACACTCAGTGTGCTCGGCAGCCCGGTGCGGGTGGACGGGGAGCCCACCCCGGCCCCCAC
>NZ_SMKI01000325.1 GCF_004348415.1 Streptomyces hainanensis | reverse complement strand
CCTCGCGCCGCTCGGCGCGAGGACCCCGGCCCTGGCCGGCGTCGCGCCGCGCACCGGCCGGCCCGGCAGCGGCACCGCGCCGCCGCGCCGCCGCCCGGCACGGCCGGCCGCCGCCGCGCCCGCGCCGCGCCCGCGCCGCACGCGGACGCCGCGCGCCGGACGGCCGCCCCGCCGGGTCACCCCCCTCGACCGGCTGCGGCGGGCCTGGGACCGCCCGTTGACGGCCTACTACGTCCTGCTCGGCACCAGTCTCCTGCTCGCCCTCCTCGGCCTGGTGATGGTGTTCTCCGCCTCTCAGATCCAGGCGCTCCGCTGGGACCTGCCGGCCACCTTCTACTTCCGCAAACAACTGCTCGCCGCCGTGCTCGGCGGCGCGCTGCTGCTGGTCGCCTCCCGCATCTCCGTCAAGCTGCTGCGCGCCCTCACCTACCCGTTCCTCGCCGGCACCGTGGCGCTGCTGATCCTCGTCCAGGTGCCCGGCATCGGCGTCTCGGCGAACGGCAACACCAACTGGATCGCCCTCGGTGGTTCCTTCCAGCTCCAGCCGAGCGAGATCGCCAAGCTCGGCCTCGTGCTGTGGGGCGCCGACCTGCTCGCCAGGAAGGGCGACCTGCGGCTCCTCACCCAGTGGCGGCACCTGCTGATCCCGCTGCTGCCCGGCGCCCTGCTGGTCTGCGGCCTGGTGATGGTCGGCGGCGACATGGGCACCGTGGTGATCCTGGTCGCCGTCGTCTTCGCGTTGCTCTGGCTGTCCGGCGCGCCGCTGCGGCTCTTCACCGGTGCGGTCGGCGTCGCCGCCGTCCTCGGCGTGGTCTTCATCGCCACCAGCCCGCACCGGATGGACCGGATCTCCTGCCTGGGCGCCGGGGACGCCGAGCGCTGTCAGCAGGCCGTGCACGGCATCTACGCCCTCGCCTCGGGCGGCTGGTTCGGCTCGGGACTCGGGGCCAGCGTGGAGAAATGGGGCGAACTCCCGGAGCCCCACACCGACTTCATCTTCGCGATCACCGGCGAGGAACTCGGGCTGGCGGGGACGCTGTCGGTACTCGGCCTCTTCGCGGCTCTAGGCTATGCGGGTATCCGCGTGGCCGGACGCACGGAGGACGCCTTCGTGAGGTATGCCGCGGGAGGGGTGACGGCCTGGCTGATGGTCCAGACCGTCATCAACATCGGCGCGGTGCTGGGCCTGCTGCCCATCGCCGGCGTGCCGCTTCCGCTGTTCTCCTACGGAGGGTCCGCCCTGCTGCCCACCATGTTCGCCATCGGGCTGCTGATCGCGTTCGCGCGCGGCGAGCCCGCGGCCCGGGCCGCCCTGGCCGCGCGGGGATCCGGGCACAGATGGAAGACGATGAGACGGCGCCGCGACCGAGCGCCGTCAGGAGAGCGGTGAATTCGGTGCATGTTGTCGTCGCCGGCGGAGGCACAGCCGGCCACATCGAGCCGGCGCTCGCCCTCGCCGACGCCCTGCGCAGGCGCGATCCCACGGTGGGCATCACGGCCCTCGGCACGGAGCGCGGCCTGGAGACCCGGCTGGTGCCGGAGCGGGGCTACGAACTCGGCCTGATCCCGGCCGTTCCGCTGCCGCGCAAACCCACCCCCGAGCTCTTCACCGTGCCCGGTCGGCTGCGCGGCACGGTGAAGGCGGCCGAGGAGATCCTGGAGCGCACCAAGGCCGACTGCCTGGTCGGCTTCGGCGGCTACGTGGCCATGCCCGGCTATCTCGCGGCCAAGCGGCTCCGGGTCCCGATCGTGGTGCACGAGGCCAACGCCCGCCCCGGCCTGGCCAACCGGATCGGCGCGCGCTACACCCGCTTCGTTGCCGTCTCCACCCCGGAGAGCAAGCTGCGGCACGCGCGGTACGTCGGCATCCCGCTGCGCCGCTCGATCGCCACCCTCGACCGGGCCGGCGCCCGGCACGAGGCCCGCGCCTTCTTCGGCCTCGACGCCAACCTGCCCACCCTGCTGGTGTCCGGCGGCTCGCAGGGCGCACGCCGGCTCAACGAGGTGGTGGCGGCCGCGGTGCCGGTGCTCCAACGCTCCGGCGTGCAGGTGTTGCACGCGGTCGGCCCGAAGAACGAACTGCCCCAGGTCGACACGATGCCGGGAATGCCCCCCTACATCCCGCTATCGTATGTGGACCGCATGGACCTCGCGTACGCGGCGGCCGACATGATGCTCTGCCGCGCGGGCGCGATGACCGTCGCCGAACTGTCGGCGGTCGGGCTGCCCGCCGCCTACGTGCCGCTGCCGATCGGCAACGGCGAACAGCGGCTCAACGCCCAGCCGCTGGTCAGGGCCGGCGGTGGCCTGCTGATCGACGACGCCGAGCTCACGCCGGAGTGGGTCAGGGGCAACGTCCTGCCGGTGCTGACCGACCCGGGCCGGCTGCTCGCGATGTCGCGGGCCGCCGCCGAGTTCGGCCGCAGGGACGCGGACGACCTGCTGGTCGGGATGGTGTACGAGGCGATCGCGGCGCGCCGGGCCTAGCCGGGCCGGCGTGGGATTGGGGAGATGAGGGAGCGTGGCCGGAGCGACGACCGCCAAGCGCGACGCGGACCGACGGCGGTCGGAGGCCGGCCCGCCCTCGCCCCGCCGCCCGCGCCGTCTCCGTTGGTTGCCGGGTCGCCGGCTGCCCGTCGTGCTCGCCGTGCTGGCGGTCGCGCTCGGCGGCTTCGGCGGCTGGGCGCTCTACGGCTCCGACTGGTTGCGGATCGAGCGCGTCTCGGTGCGCTGGCGGGACGAGGGGCCACGGAACCTCACGGAGGATCAGGTGCTCGCGGCGGCCGGCGTTCCCCTCGGTTCGCCGATGATCTCGCTGGACAAGGACGCCATCCGCGACCGGCTGCTCGACCAGCTGCCCAGGCTGGAGTCGGTCGAGGTGGTCCGCGCCTGGCCGCACGGCGTCGGCCTGCGGCTGACCGAGCGGGAGGCCGAGATGCTGATCCCGAACGGGAACGGCTACACCGAGGTGGACGACGGCGGGCTGGCGTTCGCCGAGACCGCCGAGCCGATCGACGGGGTGCCGCTGCTCAGGCTCGAGGTCGAGGACGGCCCTGGTCTCCGCCGGTTCGGCGAGGAGGGCATCCGCCGCGAGGCGGTGACGGTGACGCTCTCGCTCCCCGACGACGTGCGGGACGACCTGGAGCTCGTCCGGGTCTCCTCCTATGACGGCGTCACGCTCGAGTTGACGGGGGACCGCACCGTGACGTGGGGCAGTGCCGAGGAGCCGGAAGCCAAGGCGCGAGCCCTGGCGGCGGTGATGGAAACGGCCGGTGACGCCCGGTACTTCGACGTCAGCGCGCCCACCGTGCCGGCGGTTTCCGGTGGTTGACGCGGCGTCGGCCCGAGGGCGTCGGCGCAGGCCAACCCCCTGGTTGGCGATGCGCGAGCGTGATCACATAGGGTGAAAAGAAAAACAGGAGGTTCGGCGTGTTCGTTGAACGCGTACCACTTGTCGACTTAGTGTCCGTTCCTAGGATTCCCGGGAACGACAAGCACAGGTAACCCTAAACTGAAGCGTTAGGGTTCAGGGGCGGTCTTCCCCTCCGTCCCACAGGCATCAGTCGGCGCACTGCGGCTCACGCGGAGCGGCGACACGTAAATCGAGGCGAGAGGCCTTCGACGTGGCAGCACCGCAGAACTACCTCGCAGTCATCAAGGTCGTCGGTATCGGCGGCGGCGGTGTCAACGCCATCAACCGGATGATCGAGGTCGGTCTCAAGGGCGTCGAGTTCATCGCGATCAACACCGATGCGCAGGCGCTGCTGATGAGCGACGCCGACGTCAAGCTCGACGTCGGCCGAGAGCTCACCCGCGGTCTGGGTGCGGGCGCCAACCCCGAGGTGGGTCGCAAGGCTGCCGAGGACCACCGCGAGGAGATCGAGGAGGTCCTCAAGGGGGCCGACATGGTCTTCGTCACCGCGGGCGAGGGTGGCGGCACCGGCACCGGCGGCGCTCCGGTCGTGGCGAACATCGCGCGCACGCTCGGCGCGTTGACCATCGGCGTCGTCACCCGCCCGTTCACCTTCGAGGGGCGCCGGCGGGCCAACCAGGCGGAGGACGGCATCGCCAGCCTCCGCGACGAGGTCGACACCCTGATCGTCATCCCCAACGACCGGCTGCTGTCCATCTCGGACCGTCAGGTCAGCGTCCTCGACGCCTTCAAGTCCGCGGACCAGGTGCTCCTCTCCGGCGTCCAGGGCATCACCGACCTGATCACCACCCCGGGCCTCATCAACCTCGACTTCGCCGACGTCAAGTCCGTGATGTCGGAGGCCGGTTCCGCCCTCATGGGCATCGGCTCGGCCCGCGGCGACGACCGCGCGGTGGCCGCCGCCGAGATGGCCATCTCCTCGCCGCTCCTCGAGGCGTCCATCGACGGCGCCCGGGGCGTGCTGCTCTCCATCTCCGGCGGCTCGGACCTCGGGCTCTTCGAGATCAACGAGGCCGCCCAGCTGGTCAGCGAGGCCGCCCACCCGGAGGCCAACATCATCTTCGGCGCCGTCATCGACGACGCCCTCGGCGACGAGGTGCGGGTCACTGTGATCGCCGCCGGCTTCGACGGCGGCCAGCCGCCGGCCCGCAGCCGGGACCGGATGCTCGGTTCGTACGGCGCCAAGGACGACTCCTCGTCCTCGGCCCAGGACCGTTCGTCCGAGCCCGAGCCCGAGCGTCCCTCGTTCGGCGGCCTCGGCACCCTGCCCTCCCGCGACCCCGGCCCGCTCGGCGACCGGGACACCTCGCCGGTGGGCGGCGCCGAGCCCGCGGCCGAGCCGGTCCGTGAGCCGCTGAAGGGCTCGCCGCAGGTCCCCTCGGCCCGGCCGTACGATGGGGGTCAGGTCGAGGAGCTCGACGTTCCCGACTTCCTGAAGTAACCGAACGTGTCGACGGTGTTCCGCCCGAACCCCGTATGAGCCTGACGTGATGGACCCGTGATAGACCGACAGACGACGGACAGCGGCGCCCACTTCGCCTTCACCGACCGGTGGGGCGGGGTGAGCGCCGCTCCGTATGACACGCTCAATCTCGGCGGCGCGGTCGGCGACGACCCGGCCGCCGTGCTCGCCAACCGGGAACTGGTGGCCAAGGAACTCGGCCTCGACCCGGGCGGGGCCCGCTGGATGCGGCAGGTGCACGGATGCGTCGTGGCCCTGGCCGACGAACCCTGGCCCGGCGGGGAGCCGCCCGAGGCGGACGGCGTGGTCACCGCGCGCCGGGGCCTCGCGCTCGCGGTGCTCACCGCCGACTGCACCCCGGTGTTGCTGGCCGACCCGGTGGCCGGGATCACCGGCGCCGCGCACGCCGGCCGCCCGGGACTGCTGGCCGGAGTCGTCCCCGCGACCGTCGAGGAGATGTGCCGACTCGGGGCCCGGGCCGAGCGGATCGTCGCCAGGACAGGACCCACCGTCTGCGGCCTCTGCTACGAGGTGCCGGTGGAGATGCGCGAGGCCGCCGAGCTCGCGGTGCCGGGCAGCGGCTCGCACACTCGGGAGGGCACCCCGTCCATCGACATCCCGGCCGGGGTCCGGCGCCAGCTCGCCGACGTCGGCGTCGTGGACATCGCCCTCTCGCCGGTCTGCACCCGGGAGTCGGCCGACCACTTCTCCTATCGGCGCGAGCGCGTCACCGGCCGGCAGGCCAGCTATGTCTGGATCGGCAGGGCCGAGCGATGAGGAAGAACGAGCGGGGGCCAGGCGATGCGACCGCCTCCCACGATGCGCCGAGCGTGCGCCCGGCGCGCGAGGCCGAGTTGGCCACCGGCCTCGCCCGGGTGGAGGAGCGCGTCGCCCGCGCCTGTGACGCGGCGGGGCGCTCGCGGAGCGAGGTGACTCTCATCGTGGTCACCAAGACCTATCCCGCCGAGGACGTGCGACTGCTCGCCGGGCTCGGGGTGCGGGACTTCGCGGAGAACAAGGACCAGGAGGCGGCGGCCAAGGCGGCGGCCCTCGCCGATCTTCCGTTGACCTGGCACTTCGTGGGTCAGTTGCAGACGAACAAGGCGCGTTCCGTGACGGCTTACGCGGATTATGTGCATTCGGTGGATCGCGTCCGGCTCGTCGACGCGCTGGCGCGCGCCGTCGCGCAACGGGAGCGCGCTCCGCTCAACTGTTTGATCCAGGTCGCCCTGGAGGAGGAATCCGGCCAGGGCGGCGGTCGCGGCGGCGTCGACCCGGCGGGGGTCGCGGAGTTGGCGGCCGCGCTCGCGGCCGCGCCGGGGCTTCGCCTGGCTGGGCTGATGGCGGTCGCGCCGCTCACCGGCGGGTACGCGGGGGCGCCGGGCGCCGCGTTCGAGCGGCTGATGGAAATCGCAGGGGACCTGCGCCTGGTCGATCCTGCTGCGAACATGGTCTCGGCGGGAATGAGCGCGGACCTGGAGGAGGCCATCATCGCCGGGGCGACACACGTGCGTGTAGGGAGCGCGGTACTCGGAGTCCGCCCCGCCCTCGGGTAACGTCGCCAAGCGAGGACCACAGCCGAAAATATGGTCATTCCCGAGGGATTCGGGCAGGTTACGTGGATCCACGGCCCCGGAGGTTCGGAGCCGATCCACCACAGAGCGGAGGACGCAGTCGATGGCTGGCGCGATGCGCAAGATGGCGGTCTACCTCGGCCTCGTGGAGGACGACGGCTACGACCGCCCGGGGTACGGCCCCGATGACGAGTTCGAACCCGAGCCCGAGCCGGATCGGGGGCGGCGTCAGGAGGCGCACGAACCGCCGCGCAGGGAGCGGGTGGAGGAGCCGGTGCGGGTGGTCCACCCGCCGGCCCAGCGCGAGACGGAGCCAACACCCGCTCCGATTCTGGCGGAAAGCAGACGACCCGGGAGGATCGCTCCCGTGTCTTCCATCACATCAGAACGACAGAACGTGGAGAAGAGCGCACCGGTGATCATGCCCAAGGTCGTGTCAGAGCGGGAGCCGTACCGGATCACCACGCTCCACCCCAGGACGTACAACGAGGCCCGTACCATCGGGGAACACTTCCGCGAGGGAACCCCGGTGATCATGAATCTGACGGAGATGGATGACACGGACGCAAAGCGACTTGTCGACTTTGCGGCTGGTCTCGTCTTCGGTCTCCATGGCAGCATCGAGCGGGTGACGCAGAAGGTGTTCCTGCTGTCGCCTGCTAACGTCGACGTAACGGCGGAGGACAAGGCCCGCATCGCGGAGGGCGGGTTCTTCAACCAGAGCTGACGAGAGCAGTACCGGAAGTGGGAGTTCCGGCCGATCGGCCGGGGCATGAGTACAGGGGAGAGGGCCAGGCAGGATGGGCATCGTTCAACAGGTGATCCTGATTGTCTTGTACTGCTTGCTCGGCCTGTTGCTCTTCCGCCTGGTGATGGACTACGTCTTCATGTTCGCGCGCGCATGGCAGCCCGGCAAGGCGATGGTGGTCGCCCTGGAGGCCACCTACACTGTCACCGATCCGCCGCTGAAGGCGCTACGGAAGGTCATCCCTCCCCTGAGGTTCGGGGGAGTGGCGCTTGATCTGTCCTTCTTCGTACTCATGATCATCGTCTACATCCTGATCAACGTCGTGGCCAGGCTGTGAACGAGTACGGTCTTGCCGATATGCCGACGAATCACGTTGAGGTGAAGAGATGCCGTTGACCCCCGAGGACGTGCGGAACAAGCAGTTCACGACCGTCCGTCTGCGAGAAGGCTATGACGAGGACGAGGTCGATGCCTTCCTCGACGAGGTCGAGGCAGAGCTGACCCGCCTGCTGAGGGAGAACGAGGACCTGCGCGCCAAACTGGCCGCGGCGACTCGGGCGGCCGCGCAGAACCAGCAGAACATGCGTAAACCCGAGCCCCAGGAGCGTCCTGGCGGGCCCATGCCGGCCATATCTGGACCGCAGGGCGGCCCGCAGACCCAGCAGATGGGTGGCCCGCCGCAGTTGCCGGCCGGCCCTGGCGGGCCCGGTGGTCCCGGTGGCCCCGGCCAGATGGGACAGGGCGGTCCGATGGGCCCCGGCGGTCCCGGACACATGGGACAGGGCGGTCCGATGGGTCCCGGTGGCCCCGGCCAGATGGGACAGGGTGGCCCGATGGGCCCCGGTGGTCCCGGACACATGGGACAGGGCGGTCCGATGGGTCCCGGTGGCCCCGGCCAGATGGGACAGGGTGGCCCGATGGGCCCCGGTGGTCCCGGACACATGGGACAGGGCGGTCCGATGGGCCCCGGCGGTCCCATGGGGCAGCAGCAGGGCATGGGCATGGGTGGCCCCGGCATGGGCAACCCCGGTCTCGGCGGCCCGCCGCAGATGCAGCAGCCCGGTGGCAACGAGAGTGCCGCCCGCGTGCTGTCGCTCGCGCAGCAGACGGCCGACCAGGCGATCGCCGAGGCGCGTTCCGAGGCCAACAAGATCGTCGGCGAGGCCCGCAGCCGCGCCGAGGGGCTGGAGCGGGACGCCCGCGCCAAGGCCGACGCGCTGGAGCGGGACGCCCAGGAGAAGCACCGCGTGGCGATGGGCTCCCTGGAGTCGGCGCGCGCCACCCTGGAGCGCAAGGTCGAGGACCTGCGTGGCTTCGAGCGCGAGTACCGCACCCGGCTCAAGTCGTACCTGGAGAGCCAGCTGCGCCAGTTGGAGAGCCAGTCCGACGACTCGCTCGCCCCGCCGCGCACGCCGTCCCCCTCCGCCGCGCCTTCGCTGCCGCCGTCGCCCTCCCCGTCGCTGGCCTCCGCCGGCGCGCCGTCGGGCGGGCCTGGCCCGATGGGCGGGCAGCAGTCGATGGGCCAGCCGATGGGGCAACCGATGGGGCAGCCGATGGGCGGCCTCGCGCCGCACCCCGGTCACCCGGGGCACGTCGGCCCCGGCGGCCAGGGTTCGTACGGCGGGCAGCAGCAGATGTCGCCGGCCATGACCCAGCCGATGGCGCCGGTTCGGCCGCAGGGCCCGCAGCCGATGCAGCAGGCGCCGTCTCCGATGCGGGGCTTCCTCATCGACGAGGACGACAACTGACGCGAGCCGTCGGCGCATAGGGCACAGCAGAGGGGCGGGGCCCGGATCCCAGGATCCGGGC
>NZ_SMKI01000324.1 GCF_004348415.1 Streptomyces hainanensis | reverse complement strand
GCTGGGCCGCGTGGGGTTGGGGGCCAGCAGCTCCTGGGCGGTGCGCACCAGCCGTAGCGCGTCGTCGCGGCCCCACAGCAGGGCCCGGTCGCGCAGGGCGTCGAGGGCGAGCGGCAGCCGGTGCTCGCCGCCGGGCAGCAGTGCGGCCAGCGCCTCGACGGGGCACGGCTGGGGCGCGACGGCCAGTGCCTCGGCGGTGCGGAGGGTGAAGGTGTCCAGCCGCTCCAGGGCGCGCAGCACGGAGGCCCGGGTGCCGGCGCGGGTGGCGAGCTGGGAGAGGTCGCCCGGCAGTGGCGACAGCAGGTCGGCCCTGGCCCGCAGCAGCCCGGCCAGCTGCGCGTCGGTACGGGCGCGCAGTTCGTCGGCGAGGGTGCGGGGGGCCGGCGGCCTTGTCATCCACCCAACGCTACCCGGACGGCCGCCGCTGAGCACCGGACGGGACGGAACGAGACGTGAACTCCGCACAACGCCGTACAGGGCATCGTTCTCCGAACAGGAGCATGGTTGCGCCGGAGCAAAGCTGCATATGCCAAGATCTGTAGGCGAGTGGACTCGGGGGGTTATGGGGCGGCAGACTCGGTGCTCTGCCGACGGAAGGACCGAAGTACCGATGCCGCCGAGGGAGAACCCCACCTACCGACAGGGGCGTCTGGGCACGGAGTTGCGCAAACTGCGGGAGCGTGCCGGTCGCACCGCGCGGGAGGCCGCGGGGATGCTGGGGACGGACCAGGGAAAGATCAGTCACATAGAGTCCGGCCGGATCGGGGTCAGCGAGGAGCGCATCCGCAAGCTCGCCACATTCTACGAATGCACAGATCAGGCCCTGCTCGACGCGCTCTGCGCGATCGCCCGCGAGCACCGGGGGCAGTTCTGGTGGGACGAGTACCGTGGCATTCTTGCCCCTAGCTGGCTGGACATCTCGGAGCTGGAACACCACACGGCCAGCATGCTCCTCTGCTGCACGGTGACCATTCCGGGGCTGATGCAGACCGAGGACTACGCGCGGGCCCTGTTCGACGGCGGGCTCATCGAACTGCCACGCGAGGAGCTGGAGGCCCGGCTCGAGCACCGGATGCGGCGAAAGGTTGTCCTGGATCGGGACAACCCCATGCCCTTCCACGTGTTCCTGCACGAGGCCGTGTTGCGGATGCGGTACGGCGGCCGGACGGTCGCCAGGGCCCAGCTCGACCAACTGCTGCGGGACACCGAGCGGCCGCACATCCGGGTGCGGGTGATCCCCTTCACCAACGAGGAGTTCTTCGAGGCCACCACGGCCGTCTCGTACGCGCACGGCCTCGTGCCCGATCTGGACACCGTGCAGATCGACACCCCCATCGGAGGCTTCTACCTCGACACGGACGCCCCGCTCTCCCGCTACCGGATGTTCTTCGAACGGGCCCTCAAGGTCTCGCTGCCGCCCGACGAGTCACGGCAACTGATCTACCACGTCGCCCGCGAGATGTGACCCCGCGGGAGCCTGGGCGCTCCGCTGGGAGTGCCGGGGCGGACCGCGCCGGGATCGGCTCGGTCGCGGCTCGGTCGCGGCTCAGCCGCGGCTGTTGATCCGCCCGATCTCCTCGATCACCCGGCGCTTCAGCTCCCGGCCCATCGGCGCGTACCCCAACTCGGCCGCCAGCCGGTCGGCCTCCACGTCGGTGAGCGCCCAGGTCCAGAAGTCCCTGACGAGCGCCGCGGTCTCGTCGTCGTAGCCGCACTCGTAGGCGAAGATCCAGTTGGCGCCCGTGATCGGGTAGCCCTCGCCGCCGATGTCGTCGATGTTGAACTGGAAGTCGTCCGGGATCGTGGCCTCCTCCGAGGCCGCCGTGGTGGCCTCCAGCGTCGGCTCCACCGGCGTCCCGTCCTCGTTCACCACCCGCGCCGTCGCCAGGTCGTTGGCGAGCGCGTAGGACTGGTTGACGTAGCCGATCCCGCCCGCGTTCTCCTGGACCGCCCTGGTCACACCCTCGTTGCCCTCGCCGCCCAGGGTGTCGTCGTGCCAGTCGATGTCCGTGCCCTCGGCGTACCCCTGGGCCCAGAACGGCACCTCGGTGGTCAGGAAGCGGGTGAACACGTAGGTGGTGCCCGAGCCGTCGGAGCGGTGCACGGGCAGGATCTCGGTGTCCGGCAGCTCCATGTCCGGGTTCAGCGCCGCGATCGCCGGGTCGTCATATCGGGTGATCCGCCGGTCGTAGATGCCGGCCAGCACGTCGGGGTCGAGCACCAGGCCGTCCAGCGCGTCGTCGTGCAGCGCCAGCACCACGGCGCCGAACAGCACCGGGAACTGGACGGCCTCGCAGCCGCGCACCTCGCGCGCCACGCTCAGCTCGCCCTGCTGGAGGTACCGCTCGGACGAGCCGAAGTCGACCGCGTCGGCGAGGAACTGCTCGATCCCGCCACCCGAGCCGACCGCCTGGTAGTCGATGTCGACGCCGGTCTCGACGCCGTCGGTGTAGGACGCGATCCACTCCTGGAACAGCGGATCGGGGAACGTCGCCCCCGCGCCCGTCAGCTCGCCCGTCAGCGAGCCCCTGGTCACGGTGGGCCGGTCGTCCCCGCCGGCCACACAGCCGGCGAGGACCAGGGCGGCCGCCGCCGTGAGCGCGACGGCCCTGGCGAAAGGTCTCCTGCGCATGGCACCCCCTCGCGACCCGGAGGGCCCGTCAGCCGAACCGGCCGGAGATGTAGTCCTCGGTGGCCTGGACCGACGGGTTGGAGAAGATCTTGTCCGTCGCGTCCACCTCGACCAGGCCGCCGGGCTCGCCGACCGCCTTGAGGTTGAAGAACCCGGTGGTGTCGCTGACCCGCGCCGCCTGCTGCATGTTGTGGGTCACGATCACGATGGTGTACTCGGACTTGAGCTGCATCATCAGGTCCTCGATGGCCATCGTGGAGATGGGGTCGAGCGCCGAGCAGGGCTCGTCCATCAGCAGCACCTCGGGCTGCACGGCCACGGCCCTGGCTATGCAGAGCCGCTGCTGCTGACCGCCGGAGAGGCCCGAGCCGGGCTTGGAGAGCCGGTCCTTGACCTCGTCCCACAGGTTGGCCGCCCGCAGCGAACGCTCCACCAGCGCGTCCATGTCGGCCTTCTTCATGCGCTTGCTGTTCAGCTTCACGCCCGCCACGACGTTGTCGTAGATCGACATGGTCGGGAACGGGTTGGGACGCTGGAACACCATGCCGATCTGCCGCCGGACGTTCACCGGGTCGACGTCGGCCCCGTACAGGTCCTGGTCGTCCATCACGACCTTGCCCTCGACGCGCGCGCCGGGCACCAGCTCGTGCATGCGGTTGAGGGTGCGCAGGAACGTCGACTTGCCGCAGCCGGAGGGACCGATCAGGGCGGTCACCGACTGGGGCTGGATCGTCATGGAGACGCCCTGCACGGCCAGGAAGTTGCCGTAGTAGATGTCGAGACCGTTGACCTCGATGCGCTTGGCCACTGTCGTTCTCTCTTCTCTCCGTGTCGTCAGCGGGTCTTGGGGGCGAAGAAGCGGGCGATCAGCCGCGCCAGGAGGTTCAGCACCATCACGATGAGGATCAGCGTGAGGGCGGCCGCCCAGGCGCGGTCCAGGCTGAACACCGGCGGCACGCCGGGGGACGCGTACTGGGTGTACGAGAACACCGACAGGGTCGCCATCCGGCCGTCGAACGGGTTGAAGTTGTCGCTCGTGGTCATGCCGACGGCGACCAGCAGCGGGGCCGTCTCGCCGATCACCCGGGCGATGGCCAGCGTCACGCCGGAGCCGATGCCGGCGGCCGCCGTGGGCAGCACCACCTTCATGATCGTCCGCCACTTCGGCACCGCCAGGGCGAAGGACGCCTCACGCAGCTCGTTGGGCACGAGCTTCAGCATCTCCTCGGTGGAGCGCACCACGATCGGGATCATCAGCACGCTCAGCGCCACCGCGCCCATGACGCCCATCCTGGCGGCCGGGCCGAGGAACAGCTGGAACAGGGCCACCGCGAACAGACCGGCCACGATCGACGGGATGCCCGTCATCACGTCCACGAAGAAGGTGATGTAGCGGGCCAGCCGGCCACGGCCGTACTCCACCAGGTAGATCGCGGTCAGCATGCCGATCGGCACCGCGATCAGCGTGGCGAGCCCCGTGATGATCAGGGTGCCGAAGAGCGCGTGGTGGACGCCGCCGCCCTCGCCGACGACGTTCCGCATCGAGTAGGTGAAGAACTCGGCGTCGAAGCGCTCGAAGCCGCGGTCGAACACCGTGAAGAGCACCGAGACCAGCGGCAGCAGTGCCAGCAGGAACGCCGAGGTGACCATGGCGGTCACGAACCGGTCGAACGCCTTCCTGGCGCCCTCGACCGAGCGCGACCACAGGTAGAGACCGGCGGTGTAGAGCGCGGCGGCCAGCAGCGTGGCGGCCACCGGGCCGAACACGCCGAGCAGCCAGAGCGCCGCGCCGAGCACGGCCGCGGCGAGCAGGACGCCGGGAGCGGCCCGCCTCGGGAGCGAGCCGTGGGTCAGCCGCGCCGGCTGGAGGTCCGCCTTGTCCGGCCCGACCGGCCCGGCCTCGCGGCTCTCGGAGGTGGTGGGGGTCGTGGACATCAGTTGGCTCCCGAGAATTCGCGACGCCGGTTGATCACCGCGCGCGCACCCATGTTGACCAGCAGGGTGACGGCGAAGAGGACGAGGCCGGAGGCGATCAGGACGTTGATCGTGAGGCCGGAGGACTCCGGGAAGGTCAGCGCGATGTTGGCCGCGATGGTCGACGGGTTGGCGCTGCTGATCAGGTTGAAGCTGACGTTGCCGGACGGCGAGAGCAGGATGGCCACCGCCATCGTCTCGCCCAGCGCGCGGCCCAGGCCGAGCATCGCGCCACCGACGATCGCCGAGCGACCGAACGGCAGCACCGCCATCCGGATCATCTCCCAGCGGGTGGCGCCCAGGGCCAGCGACGCCTCCTCGTGCAGCCGGGGCGTCTGCAGGAACGCCTCCCGCACCACCGAGGTGATGATCGGCAGGATCATCACCGCGAGCACCAGCGAGATCGTCAGGATGGTGCGGCCGGTCGCCGAGGCCGGGCCCTCGAACAGCGGGATGAAGCCCAGGTTCTCCTCGAGCCAGCGGGTCGGCTCCACCGTCCGCGGCGCGAGCTCGGCCACGCCCCACAGACCGAAGATGATGCTGGGCACCGCGGCGAGCAGGTCGATGACGTAGCCGAGCGCCGCGGCCAGCCGCCGCGGCGCGTAGTGGGTGATGAACAGAGCGATGGCCACTGCCAACGGGGTCGCGATCAGCAGGGCGAAGAACGCCGAAAGCAGGGTCCCGAAGAGCAGTGGCCAGACGTAGACGACGAACGAGTCGTCGCCGGGTATGTCCTCGGCCGGCGCCGTGATCGCCGGCCACGCCTCGCTCACGAGGAAGGCCGCGACGCCGGCCAGGATGACCAGGATCAGCACGCCTGACCCGGTCGAGGCGGCCGCGAAGATGCGGTCACCTGGCCGCTGCGGCGCCCCGCGGGTGCGCGTCTTCTCTGTGGTGGGGGGCACTCCTTGTCCCTTTCTCGCTGCTCTCGTCTGCTCTTCGCTGCTCTTCGCCGCCGGGCACGGCGTCCCCGGCCGACACCTCGCCGGGAAGCCCGCCGGTCCGGGCCGTCACCCCGCTAGGGAGACCGCCCGGACCGCGGGGAGTGGAGGTGGCTGGATCAGCCGGCGGCGCCGATGGCGTCCACCGCGGGCTGGATCTGCTGGCGCAGCTCGTCCGAGATCGGGGCGGAACCGGCGGCCTCGGCGGCGGCGGCCTGGCCCTCCTCGCTCACGATGTAGGACAGGTAGCCACGGGCCAGCTCGCCCTGGGCGGCGTCGTCGTAGGACGCGCAGGCCAGACCGTAGGAGAGCAGGACGATCGGGTAGGTGCCGGCCTCGGTGGTGTCACGGGCCAGGTCGAAGGCGAAGTCGTGCTCGCCACGGTCCGCGACACGCTCCGAGACGCCGAGCACGGCGGCCGCGGCCTCGGGGGAGTACGCCACGAACTCCTCGCCGACGCCGACGTTCACGGTGCCGAGCTCGCCGGCCTGGCTGGCGTCGGCGTAACCGATGGTGCCCTCGCCGCCGGTGACGGCCTGCACGACACCGGAGGTGCCCTGGGCGGCCTCGCCACCGCTGACCGGCCACTCGCCGCTGACCTCGTGCGGCCAGTCGTCGCCGGCGGTCTGCGACAGGTAGTCGGTGAAGTTCTCGGTGGTGCCGGACTCGTCGGACCGGTTCACCGGGGTGATCGCGGTGTCGGGCAGCTCGGCGTCGGGGTTGTCGGCCGCGATCGCCTCGTCGTTCCAGCTGGTGATCTGCTGGTTGAAGATCTGGGCGATCGTGCTGGGGGACAGGTTCAGGGAGTCCACACCCGGCAGGTTGAAGATCACGGCGATCGGCGACACGTACACCGGAACCTCGACGACCTCGCCACCGCACCGCTCGTTGGCGGCGGTCAGCTCCTCGTCGTCCAGGTAGGCGTCGCTGCCCGCGAAGGAGACCGCGCCGGCGATGAACTGCTCACGCCCAGCACCGGAGCCGGCCGGGTCGTAGGTCACGGTGACGTCCGGGTTGGCGGACTGGAAGCCGGCCATCCAGGCCTGCTGCGCGGCGTCCTGCGAGCTGGCGCCCGCACCCGCGACGCTGCCGGACAGGCTCGACGCGTCGGTGGTGCTGTCGCCGCCACCGGTGGAGCCGTTGCTGTCGTCCTCGTTCTCGCTGCTGCAAGCCGTGACCAGGGCCAGGGCGGAAACCACGGCTATCGCGGCGGTCTTGGCGCGCACGTTGCGCATGACCTTGCTCCTTGTTCATGTTCCAGCCGGCCGGCTGGGGTGCAGATGACTTGAATTTGTCGTGCCGAACGTAGGGGGGCACGACGAAGCGGCGAGGGCCAGAAGGTGAACAGAAAGATAGGTTCGGCGGAACCGACCGTTTCACAAAAAGTGTTGGAATCGTTAAGGAGTGAGCGGGTGCGAAACACCCGGGAACGCCGGCGGGCCCGACGGCGCGCCGCCGGGCCCGACCCTTGTCCCGTCAGCTCTCCGGCGGAACCAGCCGGTAGCCCACGCCACGCACCGTCTGGATGATCTCCGGGTGGTGGGGGTCGTCGCCCAGGCGCTCCCGCAGGCGCCGAATGTGAACAGTAATGGTGTTCGAACGCCGGGCCCCCTCGCCCCACAGCTCGGCGCGGATCCGGTCCCGGGTGATCACCTTCTCGGCGTGCAGCATCAGCAGGTGCAACAGCTGGAACTCGCGCAACGGTAGCCGGGCCGTCGAGATGCCGTGCATCCGGACCTCGTAGGTGCTGGGATCGAGCGTCAGCGGGCCGCACACCAGCGGCTGGTCCCAGCCGCGCGGGCCCCGGTCCGCGAGGCTCAGCAACTGCGCCACCTCACGCGGCCGGTAGGGACGGGCCACGCAGGCGCTCGCCCCGGCCGCCAGCGCGGGGCCCACCTGCGCCGTGTCCTCGGGGCCGACGCCGAGCACCACCGGGATCGACAGCCGCTTCCGCACCAGCCGCAACACCGTCGCCCCGTCGATCACGGGCAGCTCCGCCGACACCAGCAGCACGTCGGGCTTCCGCAGCCCCGCCTCCAACAGCGCCGCCGCGCCGTCCGCGCAGTGCACCACCGACACCTGGTACTTGGCGAGCTGCGCCGTCAGCCCCTGCCGGATCCGCTCGTCCGAATCGGCAAGCAGCACCACGGGGTTGGAGCCGAGCGGGATCGGCTCCGGCAACTCCTCGGGGAACTCCACCTCGGCCGCCAGGGGGAAGACGTTTCTCGGCTCGCTCGGCTGGGAGGAGGACGACGTCGAACGTCGCGGTCTGGTCGAACTCAACCATGCGCCCATGGCGCTCTCCCTCGCTGTCGCGGTCGGCAGTGAAGAACGCGGTGCGGTCGCGCTCCCGGGGCGTGGTGTCGATGCCAGGATCGACCAGGATCGAAGTGAGACGGGGACGTTCACCATGTAACGAGCCGTGGGTAGCGGGTTGTACGGCGTTCGGTGAACCCCCGATGAACAACGGCGTTATCTCAGGTTCGGTCTCTCACGAGTAGCATCAGAGAGGGTTCCGGGTCGGTCTGGACGCAGGGGCAGTTGGCGTGGGCATCGAGAGTGAACAGCTGGTTTTCGACTATCTGAGCCGGGTCGGCGACCTGGCTCACGGCACCGCCATGTCCGCCGCCGAGCGCGCGGCGCTGGTGGGTCGGCTGCGGGACGAGATCGGCCGCCAGCGGTCCGCCGCCACGGGCGGCGGGGAGAGCCGGTCGTCGGTCAAGCGGATCCTCGGCCGGATGGGCAAACCGGAGGACGTCGTCGCGGCGGCCTCCGGAGGGGGCGGCGGCGGCACGCCGGCACCCGCCGCCGTGGCGGCGCCCGAGGCGCCGGCCGCGGTACCGCCGCCGCGCGTTCCGGCCGCCGACCCGGGGCCCGAGCCGGTGTTCGAGGCGATGCCGAAGGCGTTCTGGCCGGACGGCGACATCGGCCGATTCCGCGGCGGCATCGAGATCCCCGAGATGCTGCGGCCGGGCCTCGCCGGCGACGACGAGCCGGTCCCGCTCACCAAACCGTCCGACGCAGCGGCCGACGAGCCACCCGTCGTGGTCGCGGCGCCCGAGGCACGCCCGTCCACCGGCCGCCGGCTGGCCCGCGCCGCGCTCAGCGGCAGGCGGATCGGCGGCCCCGTCGAACTGCTCGGCGTCATCCTGCTGGTCGGCGGCACCGTCGCCGGCTCCATCGTGGTGCTCGCCCTCGGCTGGCTCACCTGCTACTGGTCACCCCGCCTCAGCCGCCGCGAAGCCCAGTGGGCGACCCTCGGCATGCCGGCCGCCGTCGCCAGCGGCTACGCCGTCTGGCTCCTCGGCCGCGCCGGCGGCTACTGGGGCGAACTCCTCGCCGAAGGCGAGGCCGAGGACCTGCTCTCCGACCACTGGCCCTGGCTCCTCCGCGCCGCGGCCCTCGCCAGCGCGGCCCTCCTGCTCCTGCGAGCCCGCCGCCACGTCCCCCCGCCGAAGGCGGACACCTGACGCCGGGGGTTCTCCCTGTCTCTTAT
>NZ_SMKI01000323.1 GCF_004348415.1 Streptomyces hainanensis | reverse complement strand
CAGCAGCGCGTAGTCGATGCCGACGCCGAGGCCGACGAGCAGCATGACGTAGGGCGTGTAGTCGGCGACGGTGAAGGCGTGGGAGGCGATCACCACCAGGCCGACGGCCGAGCCGACCGCGAACACCCGGTCGGCGGTCGAACCGGAGAGCATCAGGAAGGACGCCAGCACCACGGTGTAGATGTCCACCGTCCACTGCAGCCCGGAGACGCTGGCACCCAGCTCCCGCTCCAGCGAGGGCAACGCCACGTTCAACGCGGTGATGTCCAGACTGACGATCAGCAGGCTCATGCAGCAGATCGCCAGCACCAGCAGCCGGCGTCGACGGGGAAGGATCTCGGGCTCTGGCATGTCCATCCAGGCTAGTCACCGGGAGCCCGGCGCCGCGCGCCGGGTAGTCCTCACGGGTGGGCGGGCATACCGGAGGGGAATACCGGTGGCCGGCGCGACGTTCCGCCGACGCCGGGCACCCGCGCCGGAAGCACCGAAGCCCAGCTCGCGAGGAGGGCACGTGCCGAACACCTCACCGGAGACCAACGTCATCGCCTACCGGGCGGCCGAGCAGCTGCTCGACGCCCGCGACCCGCGTGGCGCCCTCAAGCTCCTCGACCCCGTGATCTCCGCCCACCCCGAGAACACCGCCGCCCGCCTGCTGCGCGCCCGGGCCTTCTTCCTGGCCGCCCAGCTGCGTGCGGCCGAACAGGAGTTCCAGCTGATCATCGAGCGCGAGCCGGACAACGCCTTCGCCCACTTCGCCCTCGCCCGCACCCTCCAGCGGGCCAACCGGAACGACGAGGCGCTGGGCCACTTCCGGCTCGCCGCCGCCCTCGACCCGCGCCCCGACTACCTGGCCGCGGCTCGGTTCGACCAGGCCCCGTGATCACCGGCGGCTTCCGGGGGGCGTACCTCGGCGGATCGACCGTCGACCTGCCCGCCCTCGACGCCCGGGCGGACGAACCGCCCGCGGCGACGAACCGCCCGCGCCGACCGGCGCGGGCAGCCCGTCCCCCGGCCCCTAGACCGCCAGCGCCCGGTGGGCCGCCGCGGTGATCGCCGTGGCGTCGATGCCGGCCTCCTTCAACTGCTCGTCCCCGGTGGCCGAACCCGGCATGGTGGTCACGGCGAGCCGCACCAGACGCGGCACCGGGTGCCCGTCGATGAACGCGTCGAGCACCGCGTCACCCAGCCCGCCCTCCGGATGGTGGTCCTCCACCGAGAGCAGACAGCCCGTCACCTCGGCCGCCGCCCGCAGCGTCGCCACGTCCACCGGCTTCAGCGAGTACAGGTCGATCACCCGCACCGGAATCCCCTCGGCCGCCAACTCGTCGGCCGCCGCCAGCGCCTCGTGCACCGTCACCCCGGCCGCCACCAGCGTCAGCCGGTCCTCGTCCGAGGAACGCAGCACCTTGCTGCCGCCGATCGGGAACTCCTCGTCCGGACCGTAGATCACCGGGCCGCCGCCACGCGAGGTGCGCAGGTACCGCACCCCGGACGCCTCGGCGGCCATCTCCGCCACCAGCCGCGTCGTCTGGTTGGCGTCGCACGGGTACAGCACCGTGCTGCCGTGCACCGAGCGGAACAGCGCCAGGTCCTCGAGGCCCATCTGCGAAGGGCCGTCCTCGCCGATCGCGACCCCGGAGTGCGAGCCCACCACATTGAGCTGGGCATGGCTGACCGCCGCCATCCGGACGAAGTCGTGCGCCCGGGTCAGGAACGCCGCGAACGTCGACACGAACGGCAGCCAGCCCCGCACCTGCATCCCCACCGCCGTCGCCATCAGCTCCTGCTCGGCGATGTAGCACTCGAAGAACCGGTCCGGATGCTCCTTGGCGAAGAACTCGGACCGCGTCGAGTCGCTCACCTCGCCGTCGAGCGCCACGATGTCGCCACGATCGGTGCCCACCGCGGCCAGCGCCCGGCCGTAGGCGTCCCGGGTGGCCACCTTCTCGCCCAGCGAGAAGACCGGCAGCTCGGCGTGGACCCCGTGCCGGGAGCGCGGCGCCGTCGCCGCCGCCGGCCGCGCCACGTCGACCCGGATCCGCCGCTCGCCGCCCAACTCCTCGATCGCCTCCGCCGGCTCGGGCAGCGGCTTCCCGTGCATGCCCTCCCGGTTCTCGACGGAGGCCACGCCCCGCCCCTTGATCGTTCGCGCCAGCACCACCGAGGGCCGGTCGGAGACGCTCAACGCCTCCGCGTAGGCCGCGTCGATGGCCGCCGGGTCGTGCCCGTCCACCTCGATGGCGTGCCAGCCGAACGCCTCGGCCCGACGCGCGTAGGCATTCAGGTCCCACTCGTGCCGGGTCGGGCCGCGCTGGCCCAGCCGGTTGACGTCCACGATCGCGGTCAGATTGCTCAGCCGCTCGTAGCCGGCGTGCTCGAACGCCTCCCAGATCGAGCCCTCGGCCAGCTCGCTGTCACCGCACAGCACCCACACCCGGTACGGCATCGGTTCCAGCCGGCGCCCGGCGAGCGCGACCCCCACCCCCACCGGCAGCCCCTGCCCGAGCGAGCCCGTCGCCACGTCCACCCACGGCAGCTTCGGCGTCGGATGCCCCTCCAGCCGGCTGCCGAGCTTCCGGAACGTCAGCAACTCCTCGTCGCTCACCGCGCCCGCCGCCTTGTACACCGAGTACAGCAGCGGCGACGCGTGGCCCTTGGAGAAGATCAGGTGGTCGTTGCCCGGGTGGTCGGGCCAGTCGAAGTCGTACCGCAGATAGCGGCCCAGCAGCACGGCCATCAGGTCCGCCGCCGACATGGACGAGGTGGCGTGCCCCGAGCCGGCGGCCGCGGTGGCCCGCACCGAGTCCACCCGCAACTGCTGGCCCAGCTCGGCCAGATCGAGGTCCGTGGTCGTCGTCATGCCTGCCTCCCGTGGCGCCACCGGCCGCTCCCGCGGCCGGCCCACCGTGTCGTCGCGTTCGTCGCTGTGGTCGCTGTCGCTGTCCTGTCGCCTGTCGACGTCCCGGGCGCGAGTACCCCGCCGCCCCCGGCCCCTAACGGGGCCGGGGGCGCCCGGGTCAGCCGCCGCTGACCGGGCCCGTCCGGTTGCCGCCGCCCGGCACCCCGCCCTCGTAGGGCCAGCGCAGCAGCGCCCCGAGACCGCCCACCGGAAGCGCCGCGCCGACGGCGCCGCAGGCCGTGTCGTCGCCGAGCGCCACCACGTCGGCGCCCGTGGCCGCGGCCGAGCGCAGCAGCGCGTCGTCGGCCCGCGCCTGGTGCGGCGCCGGATCGCCCAGATACCGCGTGTCGCCGCGGCGCACCGCCACCTGGTCGGGATCGTGCCCGACCCAGACGTCGCGCCGCAGGTCGGGACCGCCCGAGCGCACCAGCAGCGAGGCGATCCGGTGCTCGCGCGCCGCGTCCACCAGGGCCGGCACCCCCTCGGCGGCGTCGATCAGGCCGCGGGTGGGCGACCGACCCGCCTCGAAGTCGTCCAGCGCCCGCTCCGCGTCCAGCCGCGCGCGCTCCGCGCGGGCGTCCGCCACCTCGGTGTCCAGGAGCCGGTTGTCCGAGCCCCTGGCCCGGCCACCGCGCTCGGACTCCACGGCCACCGCCCGCAGCCACTCCGGCAACCGGTCGAGGACCGCCCGCCGCTCCCGCGCGTCGCCGGCGAGCACCAGCACCTCGACGCCGGCCCGCTCCGCGTCGACGGCCAGTGCCTCCGCGATCCGCTCGGCGTTCTGCTCCCAGGTGTTCTCCACCGCGAGCTGGAAGTGCCGCTGGGACCAGTCGGCCCGCCCGGACCTGTGCAGCGGCCACTCCTGGCCCCGCACCTCGTCGATCGTGTGCGGCCGCCGGCCGTGGCCGAGCAGCTCGAAGTCGGCGCCCCTGCGGTCCACGAAGGCCACCAGGCACACCGGGTCCCGCGCCGCGTAGTCGAGCAGCGGGCCGAGCCTCGGCAGCGGCGCCCAGTCCGCCAGCGACGTCGCGGGCGGCGCCGCGGGCAGCGGAGTGTCGAGCACGACCCGGCCCTCGGTGGCGAACACCGCGTGCCCCTCGGGATCGGGATCGAGCCCGCTCAGCGTCGTGTGCAGGGCGCGCACCGTCGCGTCGTCCGCGCCCTGCTCGGCCAGCCGCTCGCAGGCGTCCCGCGCCTGGAGCGCGCGCTGCGCCGCGGCGTCCTCGGTGATGGCCGAGGTGTCGAAGTAGACCGAGGCCCACGGCCCCGGGTGGTGCAACAGGGGATCGAGGAAGTCGAGCTTCATGCCGTCACCTTCCCGAACTCGCGGAGGATCGCGTCGTCGAACGCCGGCAGGTCGGCCGGCTTCCGGCTGGTCACCAGCGTGCCGCGCGCGGTGTCGTCCACGTGTACCCGCTCGTCGACCCAGGTCGCTCCCGCGTTCCGCAGGTCCGTGCGGAGGCTGGGCCAGGACGTCAGGGTCCGGCCGGGCAGTACGCCCGCCTCCGCCAGGATCCACGGCGCGTGGCAGATCGCGGCCACCGGCTTGCCGGCGTCGAAGAAGGACCGGACGAAGGCCACCGCGTCCTCGTCGAGACGCAGCGCGTCCGGGTTCGCCACCCCGCCCGGCAGCACCAGGGCCTGGTAGGCGTCGGCCGACGTCTCGCCGACCGTCTCGTCGACCGGGAAGGTGTCGGCCCTGTCCAGGTGGTGGAACGCCCGCACGTGCCCCGGCCGGGTGGAGACCAGACGCGGTATCTCGCCGGTCTCGGCCAGCGCCTGCCAGGGCTCGGTCAACTCGACCTGCTCCACCCCCTCTGGCGCCGTCAGGAAGGCGATCTGCATGGTGTCTCACCGTCTCTCGCCGTTTCTCGCCGTCTCTCGTCCGCGAAATCGCGGACGTCGGCCCGTCGAGTAACCACGAGCGGGCATGCGGAAACGCCCACCGCCCCGCTCGGCGGCGCCGCGTCGCCCGTTCTTCGAAATCGTTTACTACCGGCCGGCGTTGAGGCGAGGCCCGTGTTGTCAGGGGCATTGACGGTCCGAGCGCCGGCCGTCTAGCGTGCGCAGCGATCTCGGAGGGAAACGGTTTCTACGAACGGCCGACCCTCGGGAAAACGGTTACTCCCATCGCCAAGGAGGACGATCGGATGACGACCACCGGACCGAGCCGCCGCACCGTGCTCGGCATCGCCGCCGCCGGAACCGCCACCGGACTGCTCCCGCTCTCCCTCCCCACCACCGCACTGGCCGCCGGGCCCACGGCCTCCCGCGCCGCCGCGGGCACGGCCAGACCTGGCGCCCTGGACGCCGTGGTCTTCGGCGACCCGGCGTCCGAGGCGGCCCACGGCCTGGTCGCCGACGCCACCGAGCTGGTCGCCGGACCGACCGGCGGCCAGGCCAGGGTGGCCCTGCCGGCGGCCACGCCCACCGACCGCGGCGGCGACCTGCGGTTCACCATCGCCGTCGACCCGGCCGCCCAGAACCACCTCACCCTGCGCCTCTGGGGCGAGGACGACTCCGAGTACCGGACCGTCCTGCTGGTCGACGGGGAGCAGGCGAGCTACCGGGGCGCCGCCGACTACGAGCCGATCAACGCCGGCAGCCGGGCGGCCGCGCTGACCGGCCGCCACTTCCTCGCCACCGCCCTGCTGCCGCTGGCCGCCACCCGTGGCCGGAGCCGCGTCGAGATCACCCTGCGCACCATGGCCGCCTCGGTCACCGGCACCGTCACCGCCCGCTCCCGCCGCTACCTGGAGGCGTTCACCCACACGGCGCCCTGGGTGCCGCCCCACGACGGTGACGTAACCGGTTACCAGAAGACGACCAGGGCCGCTCCCGCGCTGACCCCGGAGGCCGAACGCGCCCTGGTGGTGCGCTACCGCGCCCGGCAGCTCGACACCTTCGACGCGCTCTCCCGGCGGGTCGACGCCGACCCGGCCGCCACCATGTCGATCGTCCGCTACCAGGACGAGCTGCGCTTCTACGCGGAGGCCCTGTCGACCGACTGGTGCCCCGCCGCCACCCCCGCCGCCAAGCGGGAGGCCCTGAACCGGATCTTCGCCTCCGTCGACGCCTACACCCGCCAGTACTACGGCAACGTGCGGAGCCTCGGAAACGGCGGCCACCAGTCCGACTGGGGCGGCTACCACTCGGCACTCGGCGAGGCGCTCTACCTCGTCGAGAACCTGGTCGCCGACGCCGAGGTGTACGGAGCCGACCGCTTCGCCGCGCTGCTCGCCGAGCCGTTCGAGACCGGCACCGTGGACGGCGACAACAGCATCGCCGGCGTCGGCCCGGACGGCGGGGCGCTGACCAGGTTCGGCGCCTGGGAACGGGTGCTCAAGGCCTGCTTCGACTTCGCCAGGTCCCGACTCTCCTACATCCACAACCAGGTCATGTACACCTACGAGGGCGCCTGGAAGGCCCACGAGGGACTGCGGGTCATCGGCTCCGGGTTCTACGAGGGCCGGGCCAGGAGCCACCGCATCGCGCTGGAGGCGCTGGGCGCCGCCCCGTTCCTCGGGGAGGAGGTGCTCGTCGGCCCCGAAGGCCGCGAACTCGACCTCTACCACAGCCTGTTCCAGCACGACCGGAACGCCCACTACACCCAGGACTACCTGCGCGTCGTGATGCGCGGACTGGCCACCGGCAAGCTCGACGGCGCGGGCCGGGTGGTGCGCCGGCTGCCCTATGGCCGCCACCACACCGGGCTCACGGCCGCCGGGCTCACCCGGGAGAACGGCTACGTCGGCAACTACGGCGAGGCGACCAACTACCTGCCGTCCTGGTTCCACCGCACCCTCGGCCACGCCGGCGACGAGGAGCTGAACGACGAGATCCTGCGGCTCGCGCTGCGCAGCGTCCACGCCCGGGGCCAGACCCGCTACCAGTCGGAGGACGCCGCCGGCCGCCGGCTGATGCGGATGCAGCAGGTGGTGGACGACCGGAACTCCGCCTACCCGGGCCGCGTCGCCTACGCGACCGACGAACAGAGCCCCGCCCAGGCCATGGGCTTCGCCTCCCTGGAACACCACATGGCCCGCCACCCCGAGCGCTACCGGGGCCGGGAGTGGGCCCCCTACTGGGAGTACGCCGCCGAGGCGGTCGGCTTCCTCCAGCAACAGCTCGTGGACAACCAGTACTTCAACCTCTTCGAGTCCCGGATCCTGCCCAACCACCGGTACACGCTGGGCTTCCGGGAGACCTGGGAGTACGTCACGGCGGGGCGCGCCGACTTCCCGAGGTTCGGCGGCCGGACGGCCGCCGGCGTGGTGCTGCCGCACACCGACCTCGACCGGTACACCGACGCCGAACTCGACCGGCTCGGCGTCACCCGAGACCAACTGCCGGCACGCTTCGCCTGGGTGGACGTCGACAACCTGCTGTTCTGCGCGCGGGACGGCGAGACGCACCTCTTCGCCTCGCTGATCATGCGCAACAAGGGCGGATTCCAGGCCAACGGGCGCCTGCACGCCCAGCACGGCGGACACGACCAGCTGGCGCAGTTCGCCACCGGGGGTGTGCTGCGGTACCAGGAGTACACGCTGCGCGCCCCCTCGGTGGAGGAGGCCATCCTCCACGACCGCTACACCCCGGCGGGCGCGCCGCCGCTGGCCCAGGCCGGCGAGCTGACCCCGGTCTCGTTCCAGCCCGGCGTCGGCCGCACCGACCGCGACAACTTCCGCGAGGACACCCCCTACGCCGGCTACCCGGAGCTGGCCACGGCCCGCTACGGCCGCTACCTCTTCGCCGCCAACACCACCCGCGCCGCCTACCGCAACCGGCGCGACCACACGGTGCCGCTGCCGCCCGACCACCGGGGCGACCGGGTGCTCGACCTGGTCTCCGGCGAACGCCTGCGGGTGACCGACGGCGGGCTGTCGCTCGCGCCCGGCCGGGCCGTGGTGCTGCGCCTCGACACCGCGGCCGCCGGCGCGGACGTGCCGGGGGCGGTGGACGTCGTCGTCACCACGCCGGGCTCCGGCGCGGTCGGCCTCAGCTGGAAGCCGGCCGCCGGCGCCGCCTCGTACACCGTCAGCCGGGCCGACCGCGCCGGCGGCCGCTACGCGGAGGTGGCGCGCGGGGTCACCGACGCCAGCCACGTCGACCGGGTGCCGTCGGCGTCGGCGTCGGCACCGTCCGGTGGGACCACGTACCACTACCGGGTCAGGGCCGTGAACGCCCGGGGCGGCGGCCGTGCCTCGTCACCGGTCGCGGCCGTCGTGACACCCGCGCACAGCCGGGGCCTGCGCGGCGGCTCGTGGCGCGACGACCCGGTGGGTGAGGGGGCGGCCGGCTCGGCCGCGGTGCGCGGCGGCACCATCACGGTCTCGGACGTGGCGGGCGCCGGCTTCGCCGGCGGCGACGACGACCACATCCACGACCGCGACCACCACGACTCGCTCCACCTGGTGAGCCGGCTCGCCCGGGGCGGCGTCGCCGTCACCGCCCGGCTGGCCGGCGCCGCGGGCGCGGTCAACGGTGTGCTGCTGCGGGACGCCACCGGGGGCCTCGCCCGCTACGTCTACCTGGGCGCGGACGCCGCCGGCCGGCTCGAACTGCGCACCAGGAGCCTGGATTCCCGGGAGGACATCGGCCAGGGCAACGCCGGCCAGAACGCGGCGGGCGGCATCACCCGCAGCCCGATGGTCGTCGACCTCGGCGAGGACGTCGAACACCGGCTCGCCGACACGCCGTTCGTCCGACTGGTCAGGCACCCGGACTCGCACCTGGTGACGGCGCTGGTCTCCGCCGACGGCGACCGCTGGGAGCGGATCGGCGCCTCCGTCACCCCGATGGTCGACGTGCTGCACGTCGGGGTGGCCGCCACCGCCGACACCGTGTTCCACGGCGTCTCCGTGGACGGGGTACGGGACGGGGTCGCCCTGCCGTCGGTCGCCAGGGCGACCGACGGCGTGACCGTCCACTGGAACAAGCCGAAGGGCGCCGTCGCGTTCTCGCTCGACCGCGCCACCGGCGACGGCGACTGGACCCGCCTCACGGACCACCGACGGGGCTTCTCCCACCCGGACGACACCCCCTTCGGCACGGCCCGCTACCGCGTCACCGCCCACTTCGCCGACGGCTCGACCACCACCGGCTGACCGCCGGGCCGCTGGCCGCGGCGGGCCAACCCGTCGGGCGGAAGGGGTGGGTGG
>NZ_SMKI01000322.1 GCF_004348415.1 Streptomyces hainanensis | reverse complement strand
CGCAGGCCCGGAACGGCCGCAGGCCCGGAACGGCCGCAGGCCCGGAACGGCCGCAGGCCCGGAACGGCCGCAGGCCCGGAACGGCCGCAGGCCCGGAACGGCCGCAGGCCCGGAACGGCCGCAGGCCGACACGGCCGCAGGCCGACACGGCCGCAGGCCGACACGGCCGCAGGCCGACACGGCCGCAGGCCGACACGGCCGCAGGCCGACACGGCCGCAGGCCGACACGGCCACAGGGGCCCAACGGCGGCGAAGCCGCCGCGTCGAGGCCCCTGCGGGCCGGCCACCACGCGAAGCGCGAAACCCCGCCCGCCGCCGGGCGACCGGTGGGGGGAAGGAAACCTACGCCGCCGCCTGGCCCCGCAGGGCCCTGGCGAGGTCGTCGCGGGCTTCCAGGACGAGGCGCCGCAGCGCCGGCGGCGCCGCGGCGTGCGCGGTGAGCCACGCGTCGGTCGCGTCCAGGGTGGCCTGGTCGTCCTGGTAGGAGGGGAAGAAGCCGCGCACGACGGCCATCGCGATCTCGATGGTCCGCTTGGCCCAGACGCCCTCGATCACCTCGAAGTACCGCTCCGCGTACGGCGCGAGCAGTTCCCGCTGGTCGGACTGGGCGAAGCCGTCGATCGTGGCCTCGACCAGCGCGTTGGAGAGCGCGTCCGACTCGACGACGTCCGCCCAGGCGCGGGCCTTGACGTCGGCCGAGGGGCGGGCGGCGAGGCAGCGCACGTGGTGGCGCTTGCCGGAGGCCGTGTCGTCGCGGGCGAGTTCGTCGGCGAGTTCGGCCTCGCCGGCGTGGCCGTGGGCGACCAGCGGTTCGAGGAAGGTCCAGCGCAGCTCCTGGTCGACGTCCAGGCCCTCGATCTCGGTGGTGCCGGCCAGCAGGTCGGTGAGCAGCCGGAAGTCGGCGTCCGACGTGGCGCGGCCGGCGAAGAAGCGGGCCCAGGCCAGCTGGTGGTCGCCGCCCGGGGCGGCGAGCCGGAGCTGGTGGAGGGCCGCCTCGGCCAGCCCGCGCCCAGCCTCGTCGCGCGCGGCGGTCGGGGTGTAGTCGACCAGGGCGGAGTGCGCCCAGGCGTGCACCATCTGGAGCACGCCGATCTCGGTCTCGGCGCCGCCGAAGTCCCGCACCAGGGCGAGGAAGTCGCGGGCCGGCAGCAGCGCGTCCCGGGTCAGGTTCCACAGCGCGGACCAGCACAGGGCCCGCGCCAGCGGGTCGGCGACGTCGCCGAGGTGGGCGCGCAGCGTGTCGAGCGAGCCGGCGTCGAAGCGTGCCTTGCAGTACGTCAGGTCCTCGTCGTTGACGAGGATCAGCTCCGGCCGGGACGCGCCCACCAGCTCGGGCACCTCGGTGACCGGTCCCTCGACGTCGATCTCGGCCCTGGCGTAGCGCAGCAGCGGGCCGCCTGGCTCCTCGTGGCGGTAGAGGCCGACGGCCACCCGGTGCGGGCGGAGCGTGGGGTGGCTCTCCGGGGCCTCCTGGCGGATGCTGAACGAGGTGATCGCGCCGTCCGCGTCGTGGTCGGCGTGCGGGGTCAGCGAGTTGACGCCGGCGGTCTGGAGCCAGGCGGCGGCCCAGCCGGTCATGTCGCGGCCCGAGGTCTCGCCGAGCACGGCGAGCAGGTCGGCGAGCGTGGTGTTCCCGTAGGCGTGGCGCTGGAAGTAGCGGCGCGCGCCCTCCAGGAAGGCGTCGCGGCCGACGTAGGCCACCAGTTGCTTGAGGACGCTGGCGCCCTTGGCGTAGGTGATGCCGTCGAAGTTGAGCTTGGCGTCCTGGAGGTCGCGGATGTCGGCCGTCACCGGGTGGGTGGAGGGCAGCTGGTCGGCCCGGTAGGCCCACGCCTTGCGGCGGTTGGCGAAGGCGATCCAGCCCTCCTCGAAGCGGGTGGCCTCGACCAGCGAGAACGCGGCCATGAAGTCGGCGAACGACTCCTTGAGCCACAGGTCGTCCCACCACTCCATGGTCACCAGGTCCCCGAACCACATGTGGGACATCTCGTGCAGCAGGGTGTTGGCCCGCCCCTGGTAGGCGGCGCGGGTGGTGCGGCCGCGGAAGACGTACTCCTCGCGGAAGGTGACGAGGCCGGGGTTCTCCATCGCGCCGATGTTGTACTCGGGGACGAACGCCTGGTCGTACTTGCCGAAGGGGTAGGGGAAGCCGAAGTTGTCGTGGAAGAAGTCGAAGCCCTGCTTGGTGGTGGCGAAGATCTCGTCCGGGTCGAAGTGCCGGGCCAGGCCCTTGCGGCAGAGCGCGCCCAGCGGGATCTCCAGGGTCTCGCCGCCCGGCAGTTCGCGCCGGTAGTGGTCGGTCACGTGGTGGTAGGGGCCGGCGACGACGGCGGTGATGTAGGTGGAGATCGGCTTCGTCGTCGCGAAGCGCCAGGTCGCGGCGGACGACTCGGGCAGGGGCTCGCGCCCGGTCTCGACGCCGTTGCCCAGCACCGTCCAGTGCGCGGGTGCGGTGATCCGGAGGTCGAAGGGGGCCTTGAGGTCGGGCTGCTCGAAGTTGGCGAAGACGCGGCGGGCGTCGGCCGGCTCGTACTGCGTGTAGAGGTAGATCTCCCCGTCCTCGGGGTCCGTGAAGTGGTGCAGCCCCTCGCCGGTGCGGCTGTAGGCGCAGGCGGCGTCCACCGTGAGCACGTTCTCTGCGCGCAGCCCCGCGAGCAGCACCCGGCTGCCGTCGAAGACGCGGTCCACGGGGAGTTCGGCGCCGTTGAGCGTCACGGAGTGGACGTGCGGCGCGAGCAGGTCGGCGAAGGAGTCGGCGCCCTCCTCCGCGCAGGAGAAGCGGATGGTGGTGGTGGACCGGAAGGTGCGGGGGCCGGCGGCCGGCGGCGGCTCGACGGCCGACCGCACGTCGAGTGACACCTCGTAGCCCCGCACGGTCAGCAGCCGGGCGCGCTCGCGGGCCTCGTCGCGGGTCAGGTTCTCTCCTGGCACGTGTGCTGCTCCCTCTGGTTCCGCCGGTTCAGCCGGTTCCGCTGGTTCCGCTGGTTCCGTTGCCTTCTCGCCGCTCGTCGTGAACCGGCTCCTCGTGAGCCGGCCCCTCGTGGGCGCGGCCAGCATGTCACGGGACCCGGGGGCCACGCACGGGAGGAATGCGGGGGTCGTGGTCGGTGTTGCCGCTGGTGTGGCCGGCGCACCGACCGGCCGCCTCGTCCTGCCCCGCCCGATCCGCGCCGTGCCGCGTGAGGAGATCCGATGTCCGAGAAGACCCCGGCCGACTTCTGGTTCGACCCGCTCTGCCCCTGGGCGTGGATGACGTCGCGCTGGATGCTGGAGGTGGAGAAGGTACGCCCGGTCGAGGTGCGTTGGCACGTGATGAGCCTGTCGGTGCTGAACGAGCCGAAGATCGACGAGCTGCCCGACCGGTACCGCGAGCTGCTGCGGTCCGGCTGGGGCCCGGTGCGGGTGTGCATCGCCGCCGAGCAGGAGCACGGTCCCGAGGTGTTGGGCCGGCTCTACACGGAGATAGGCACCCGCTTCCACAACCGGGGCCAGGAGCGGAACCGGGCCACGATCGAGGAGGCGCTGGTGGCGGCCGGGCTGCCGGCCTCGCTGGCGGACGCCGCGGAGTCCGAGGCGTACGACGAGCGGCTGCGCGCGTCGCACAAGGAGGGCATCGACCTGGTCGGGCAGGACGTCGGCACGCCGGTGATCGCGGTGCCGGGCTCCGACGGGGAGCAGATCGCGTTCTTCGGCCCGGTGGTCACCCCGGCGCCCAGGGGCGAGGCGGCGGCGCGGCTGTGGGACGGCACGCTGCTGGTGGCCTCGACGCCCGGCTTCTACGAGATCAAGCGCACCCGGGACGCGGAGCCGCAGTTCGACTGACGGCCCCGGGTGTAAGGGGAGACGCCGGCCCGCCGCCTGCCGTGAGTGAGAAGACGATCGGGCGGCGGGCCGGGCCGTGGCGTGCCCGCGTACGGCCGGGCGACGCGTTGTCCCATCCTGCCAGTCGATCTTCGAAACGACGATCGGGTTCAGGCCGCGCGAGCGCACCGGCTGTCGTCTTCCACCAACGGGCCCGAGGTGGATATGTCGGCAAACCCACGCGAAGATCGTCCATGTCTTCGGTTAGCGTCAGGGTGTCTCCCTCCCCCGCCTCACCCCTGGAGTCCTCTGATGAGCACAGCCGTGCTGGCCGATCTGCTGCCCGCCACGTCGACCGTGTCCCGGGCCCGTGCCCGGGACGTCGCCCTGATCCTCGGCGGCGCGGTACTCACCGGCGTCGCGGCCCAGTTGTCCGTTCCGGTGCCCGGCTCGCCGGTGCCGGTGACCGGCCAGACGTTCGCCGCCCTGCTGGTCGGCGCCTCGCTGGGCAGCGTGCGCGGCCTCACCTCGATGCTCCTCTACATGACGGCCGGCATGGCGGGCATGCCGTGGTTCGCCGAGGGCCAGTCCGGCTTCGGGATGCCGTCGTTCGGCTATGTCATCGGCATGGTGCTGGCGGCCGCCGCCGTGGGCGCGCTGGCCCGTCGCGGCGGGGACCGCACCGTGCTGCGCACCGTCGGCACCATGGCCGTGGGCACCGCCGTCATCTACGCGGTCGGCGTCACCTACCTGGCTTTGGACACCGGGATGTCGGCGTCCGAGGCGATCGCCGCCGGCCTGACGCCGTTCCTGCTCGGCGACGCGCTGAAGGCGGCGCTCGCGATGGGCGCGCTGCCGGCCGCCTGGCGGCTCGCCGGTCGCCGCGACTGAGGCCGTGAAAGACTCTCGACCATGCGCGTCTATCTCGGCTCCGACCACGCCGGCCTCGAGCTCAAGAACCATCTGACCGACTGGCTGAAGGAGCACGGGCACGAGCCCGTCGACTGCGGCCCGTTCGTCTACGACGCCGAGGACGACTACCCGCCGTTCTGCCTCCGCGCCGCGGAGCGGACGGCGGCGGACCCGGAGTCGCTCGGGGTCGTCATCGGCGGCTCGGGCAACGGCGAGGCCATCGCCGCCAACAAGGTGAAGGGCGTGCGCTGCGCGCTCGCCTGGAGCGAGGAGACGGCGCGGCTCGGCCGGGAGCACAACAACGCCAACGTGATCAGCGTCGGCGCCCGGATGCACTCGGCCGACGAGGCCACCTCGTTCGTCGCCGTCTTCCTGACCACCCCCTACTCGGGCGCCGCGCGTCACACCCGGCGGATCGACATGCTCGCGGGCTACGAGACGGACGGCACGCTGCCGCCGCTCCCCGAAGGGCACTGATCCCCCGATGCCCGAGGGCCACACCATCCACCGGTTGGCCGCCGACTACGCCGAACTGCTCGGCGGCCGGCCGGTGCGGGCGGACAGCCCGCAGGGCAAGTTCGCGGACGGCGCGGCGCTGATCGACGGTCAGCCGCTCACCACGGCCGAGGCCCACGGCAAGCACCTCTTCCTCGGCTTCGACGGGATCGGCTGGGTCCACGTCCACCTGGGCCTGTACGGCAAGGTCGCGTTCGGCGCGGGCCCGGCGCCGGCCCCGGTCGGGCAGGTCCGGCTCCGGCTCGCCGGCCGGGACGGCTACGCGGAGCTGCGCGGCCCCAACGCCTGCGCCCTGATCACCGAGGCCGAGAAGGACGCGATCGCGGACCGGCTCGGCCCCGACCCGCTGCGCGCCGACGCGGAGCCCGAACTGGCCCGGCGGCGGATCGCCGCGAGCCGGGTCACCGTCGCGGCGCTGCTGATGGACCAGCGGATCGTGGCCGGCGTGGGCAACGTGTACCGGGCCGAGGTGCTGTTCCGGCACGGCATCGACCCCTACCGGGCGGGGCGTTCGCTGACCCGCGCCGAGTGGGACGCGGTCTGGGCGGACCTGGTGGCGCTGATGCGGGAGGGCGTCCGCCTCAACCGCATCGACACCGTCAGGCCCGAGCACACGCCCGAGGCGATGGGCCGCCCGCCACGCGTCGACGACCACGGCGGCGAGGTCTACGTCTACCGGCGCGCCGGCCAGCCCTGCCTGGTGTGCGGCGCGGAGGTGCGGAGCGCGACGCTGGCGGCGCGCAACCTCTTCTGGTGCCCCGACTGCCAGCACCGCCCGGCGGCGCCGTAGCGTGCGGGAACCTGACGACGTGTGGGAAGGCTGGTCCTGATGAGGTCGAACCGACTCGGGCGCAGCGCGGTGGAGGTCACGGAGCTGGGCTGCGGCGGTGGGCCGCTCGGCGGCCTCTTCACGGCGGTGGACGACGAGACCGCGGCGGCGACCCTCGCCGCGGCCTGGGACAGCGGCATCCGCTACTTCGACACCTCGCCGCACTACGGCATCGGGCACTCGGAACGCCGGATCGGCGCCTTCCTGCGGCAGCGGCCGCGCGCGTCGTTCACGCTCTCGACGAAGGTCGGCCGGCTGCTGGTCCCGCAGGACCCGACCGGGCAGGTCGAGGAGTTCCAGGTGCCGCCGACACACCGCCGGGTGTGGGACTTCACCCGCGACGGGGTGCGGCGCGGCGTCGAGGAGTCGCTGGCCAGGATGGGCGTGGACCGGGTCGACACGCTGTTCCTGCACGACGCGGAGGAGCACTTCGAGGCCGCGCTGCGCGACGGCTACCCGGCGCTCGCCGAACTGCGCGCCGAGGGCGTGGTGGGCGCGATCGGGGCCGGCATGTGGCACACCGGCATGCTGAGCAGGCTGGTGCGGGAGGCGGACGTCGACGTGGTGATGCTCTCCGGCCAGTACACGCTGATGACGCAGGTCGGGCTCGACGAGCTGTTGCCGGCGTGCGGGGAGCGCGGGGTCTCCGTGCTCGGCGCCTCGGTCTTCAACTCCGGTCTCACGGCCACCGCGCGGCCGGCGGCGGGCGCGTACTTCGACTACGCGCCGGCCTCCGAGGCGGTGCTGCGCCGGGCGCACGCGATCGCCGACGTCTGCGAGCGGCACGGCGTGACGCTGCCCGAGGCGGCCCTGGCGTTCCCGCTGCGGCACCCGGCGGTGGCGGGCGTCGTGGTCGGGATGCGGTCGCCGGAGGAGGTGCGGGTGAACGTCACGGCGTTCGAGGCGGAGGTCCCCGACGGGCTGTGGACCGACCTGGTGTCCGCCGGACTCCTCGACGAGCGCGCGGCCTGACGGCCCGCGCCGCCTCGGCTCCCGGCTCAGCCGGGGCCGGCACCGAAGGCGGCCGTGAGGGTGGCGACCAGGCGTTCGTCGTCCGCCGCGCCCGACGCCGAAGGGCCGTCGGGTGAGAGGCCGGAGAGCGTGCCCGACTGGTGGAGGGCGAGCAGCCCGATCATGGCGCGGTAGCGGAACGCGACGTCCTCGGGCGGGAGTTCGGGGAGGGCCGCGGTCAGCGCCTGGAGGTAACGGCCCTCGACGGGGCTGACCTCGTCCGCGAAAAGCCGGCGGATCTGGGGGTCGGGCTCGCAGACGACCCGGCCGATCAGCCGGGCCACCCTCGGGCCACGCGGGCCGTGCCGGCGGACCAGGCTGGCGCCGGTCTCGACGAAGATCCGTACCAGGTCCGCGGCGCCCGGCACGCCGCCCGCGGCCGTCAACTCGTCGAGGCGACGCCCGCGTTCGGCGTTGACGGACCCCATGGCGCGCGCGACGACGGCGCGCAGCAGGCCCTCCTTCGAGCCGAAGTGGTAGTTGACGGCGGCCACGTTGACGCCGGCGGCCTCGGTGACGGCGCGGAGGCTGGTGGCCGCGTACCCCTGCGCGCCGAACAACTCCTCGGCGGCGTCGAGGATCCGGCTCTTGGTGGTGCTGGTGGCGGAGGCGGCTGGCACGCCGTCACCGTAAAACAAGCGCTTGATTCAAGCAAGGTGCGCGTGCTTCCATTCAAACGATCGCTTGAATCGACCGCTTGAGGAGTCTCGGCATGCAGTCCACGGTGATATCGAGCGCCCGGCGACGGGCCGTCCTCCTGGGGGTGATGTGCCTGGCGCTCGCCGTGGTGGTCGGCATGCTCGCGTCCCTGCTGGTGGCCGTCCCCGACATGGCGCACGACCTCGGCGC
Organism: Streptomyces hainanensis; assembly: GCF_004348415.1. Lineage (GTDB taxonomy): Bacteria > Actinomycetota > Actinomycetes > Streptomycetales > Streptomycetaceae > Streptomyces > Streptomyces hainanensis. The sequence goes on along the minus strand of NZ_SMKI01000322.1, from coordinate 1,142 downwards.
CAGCGAGGCCGAACTGCAATGGATCATGAACGCCTACGGTGTGGCGTTCGCCGGCCTGCTGCTGACCGGTGGCGCCCTGGGCGACCGGTACGGCCGGCGGGCGGTGCTGCTGACCGGCCTCGCGCTGTTCGGCGTCGCCTCGGCCGCGGTCGTCGCGGTGGACGACGTGTCGGCGATCATCGCGCTGCGCGCGGCGGCCGGCGTCGGCGCGGCGCTGGTGATGCCGATGACGCTGGCCGTGATCACCCACGCGTTCCCGCCGGAGGAGCGCGGCCGGGCGGTCGGCGTGTGGTCCGGGATCAGCTTCGGCTCGGCCCTGCTCGGGGTGCTGGTGGCCGGCGGGCTGCTCGAGGGCTACTCCTGGCGGTCGGTGTTCGCGGTCAACGCCGGCCTGGCGGTCGCCGCCCTGCTGGCCTCGGCGGTGGTCACCCCCGCGTCGCGGAACCCGGACCCGGCGCCGCTCGACGTCGTGGGCTCGCTGCTGTCGGTCGCCGGCGTCGGCGCCCTGGTGTTCGGCATCGTGGAGGGCCCGGAGCGCGGCTGGGGCGACGTCACCGTGCTCGGCGGTCTCGGCGTCGGCGCGGCGAGCCTGGTCGCCTTCGTCCGCTGGGAGCTCGGCCGCGAGCGGCCGCTGCTCGACCCCCGGGTGTTCCGACTGCGCGGCGTGTCGGCCGGCTCCCTGGTGATCACCGCCGAGACCCTGGCCATGTTCGGCTTCTTCTTCCTGCTGTTGCAGCACCTCCAGCAGATCCTGGACTACTCCCCGCTCCGGGCCGGCCTCGCGCTGGTGCCGATGGCGCTGGCCGCCATCGTGGTCTCGCCGGTGGCCCCGCCCGTCGCCGAGCGATACGGCATGCGCGCCGTCGTCTGCGGCGGGATGGCGACGATCGGGGCGGGGTTGGGCCTGATGGCCGTCTTCGCCGAGGACACCGGCTTCTGGCCGGTACTGGTCAGCACCGCGCTGCTCGGCGCCGGCATCGCGTTCGCCGCCACCCCGGCCACCGACGCCATCGTCGCCGTCCGCGAAGCGGAACGCGTAGGCGTCCGGCCGGCCGGCCAGGCCGTACAGCTCGCGCAGTTTCCGGTGCGCCGCCGCCATGCCCTCGGGCGAGAACAGCGCGTCGTCGCGCAGGTACTGGACC
>NZ_SMKI01000321.1 GCF_004348415.1 Streptomyces hainanensis | reverse complement strand
TGGTGGTGAGGAAGTCGGCGTCGGAGGAGCCTAGTTGGCGGACCTCCAGCGGGCGGTCGGCGTCGTCGTAGGTGGTGACGGTGCGCCGGTTCAGGTCGTCCGGGTCGAGGACGGTGGTGGTGACGCGGCCGGCCACGTCGAGTTCGTACGCCGTGATGGTGGTGCCGTTGCCGGTGGCCTGCCGAACGAGATGCCCGGCACGGTCGTAGGTGTTGTCCTCCAACACGAGGTCACGGCCATCGGCGACGTCCCGGGCGGTGACGGTGGCGGTCAGGCCGTCGCCGAAGTACCGGTAAGCGGTCACGGCGCCCATGGCGTCGGTCGTGGTGGCGAGCCGGCCGGCCGGGTCGTAGGCGTTGGAGACGAGCGTGAGGTCACGGACCTCACCGGACGGGTCGCCGGTCCAGTCCTGAAGCACGGTGGCGGCGTGCTGGCCACGCGGGGTGTACGTGTGGCGCAGCACGGTGCCGGCGGGGTCGGTCTCCTGGGCGAGTCGGCCGAGGTCGTCGTAGACGTAGTAGGTGGCGCCGTTCTCCGGGTCGATGACGCGGTCGACCCGGCCGTGCTCGTCATACCGCTGCTGGGCGGTACGGTCCGGGTCCTCGCCGCCCAGGTCGGAGACGGTCTCGGTGAGCACATTGCCGTCCGGGTCATAGGCGCGCGTCACCCGGGCCGTGTGGTCCTCGCCGGTGACGGCGTTCTCCGTGGTGGCGCCGGTCTCCGAGGTGACGCGGGAGAGCGCGTCGTGGACGAACGTCGTGGTGACGCCGTCGGGTTGGGCATCGGAGATCTCGGTCTGGGTCAGCCGGCGGCCGAGGCCGTCGTAGGTGTACTCCAGGGCCAGACCCGAGGGTTGGGTGGTGCGGGCGACGTCGCCGCTGGCGTAGTAGGCGTACCGGGTGGTGGCCCCGTCGGGTTGGACGTCGGTGGCCAGCAGACCCGGCGGGGCGGTACCGCCGCCCACGGCCGGCTCGGTGCCGGTGGTGTAGGTGCGGCGGGAGGTGCGCCCGTCGGGCAGGCGGGTCGTCTCCGGCAGACCGAGGGCGGTGTAGCTGGTGGTGGTGCGGAAGGTCGTGTCGGCCGGTCCGGTCGAGCGGGCGTCGGCGGTGGCGGTGGGCTTGTCGTTGCGCGGATCCAGCGCGTTGTTCGCGTTCAGGTAGTGGTCGGCGTACGACGTCTGGCAGTCACGCGGGCCCCGACAGGTCGTCGTGGAGACGGTGTTGCCCCGCGCGTCGTGCCCGGTGATGGTCGCGTCGCCGTTGGGGTCCGTGACGGTGTGCAGGAAGCCGCCCGTGTCATAGGCGAAGGTCGTCGTACCACCCTCCGCACCGGTAACCGAGGTGACCCGGTAGCCGCGCAGCGCGTCGTACGTCGCCTCGGTGGCGTCGCCCAACGGGTTGGTCACGGTGACGGTCGCCCCGAGCGCGGAACCGGCACGCTCCGCACGGGCCGCGTAGTGCGCCGCGACATCCTCGGCGGTCAGCGCGTGCCGGTAGAGCGCCACCTCGTCGAGATGGCCGTTGAGGTGGTAGGTCGCGCCGGGCGCGCCCATCCAGCCACTGCTGCTGTAGCCCGCGCCCAGGTAGGCGTAGGCCCGGCTCTGTTCCGCGATCTGGCCCGCGAGGGTGCCGACGGCGACCCCGTCGAGGTAGAGGGTCTGGGTGTTCCCGGAGCCGGTGAGGACGACGTGGTGCCACTCGCCGTCGTTCACGGCGCTGCTGGAGACGATGGGTTGGGCACCGCCCGCGTCCGGTATCCACCACTGGCCGCGCAGGCGGCCGTTGGTGTCGACGTTGAGAACGGTCCGCCAGGTGGCCGGGGTGGTGCCGAGCGGATCGCTCTGGAACACCATCAGCACGCCACGGGTGTTCGTGGTGCGGAACCACAGTTCGGCGCTGAGCTCGGTGGTGCCGGAGAGGATGTTCCCCGGCACACGGACCGCGCCGTTCGAGCCGGGCAACAGCGCGTAGCCGTCGCCGGCGCCGAACACGCCTCCGGAACCCTGTGTGGGGGTGCCCTCGACGCTTCCCGGGTGGCGGCCGGTCTCGTCGGCGACGACGCCGCGCGGCAGCGACCAACTGGTCTCGTCGAGCCGCCAGTACGCCGCCGGCCCGTCGCCCATCACGGCGGCGCGGTAGTCGTCGCCGGTGCCGGACACCAGGGCAGTGGCCGCGCGAATGCTCCTGGCGCTCTGGTCGAAGTAGCCGATGCCGCTGTCGGAGATCTGGGTGATCCACGACGTGTCGTAGAACGCCACTTCGGCGATCTGGCCGGAGAAGTTGCGGTCACCGGCGGGCTGTCCGTCCCAGCTTCCCGAGGAGTAGCCGCCGCCGACGTAGGTGTGGGTGAGTCGGCCCCGATCGGTGCCCTTGGTGTTGTGCGCCTGGTACTCGCCGTCGAGGACGAGCAGTTGTCCCTGCGCGGAACCGGTGAGGGCGACGTGGTGCCACTGGCCGTCGTCGACCCGCTGGCTGGAGCGGAGGGTGGTCGAATCGCCGGGGTAGCGCAGCCGGCCGCGTAGGAAACCGTCCTGGTCGACCAGGAGCATGGGCCACCACTCGGTCGCGGTGGTGCCCAGAGGCTTGTCCTGCATGGAGACCAGGACGCCGGAGTCGGTGGTGCGGAACCAGAGTTCGATGGTCTGGGCGTCGGTGTCGCCCCACGCGTCGGTGGGGACCTCGACGGCGCTGTCGGCCTCGCCCGTGAAGTAGGGGGCGGTGGTGTCGCCGTCGGCGAACGGTCCCGACCCACCGGGACGCACCCCGTTGAGGTAGGCGCCGTCGCCGGCGTCGTCGAGCGCGCTGGCGGCGACGGCGCCGGAACGTTCGGTGAGCCGCCAGTAGCCGGTGGGGTCGCCGGCGCGGACCGCGTCGGCGTAGCCGCTGGCGACGTTGGCGTAGCTGGGCTGGGAGAGCTGCCAGGTGCCGCCGTCGGCGTCGGTGTGTTCGGCGACGCGGCCGGTGGCGTCGTCGTAGGTGTTGGTGGCGTGCGTGCGGCCGGAGGGGAGGGTGGCCTCGGTGAGGCGGGCCGCCGGCTGGCGCAGGGCGTGGTGTTCGGCGACGGTGGCCGCGTCCAGGGCGCGGTGGTAGACGGCGACCTCGTCCAGGTCGCCGGTGAAGCGGCGCACGCCGCTGGCGGCGCCGTCGAAGCCGGAGGAGGAGTAGCCGGCGCCGAGGTAGGTGTAGGCCATGTCGAGGTGGTCGATGGCGCCGTTGAGGGTGCCGACCGCGCGGCCGTCCAGGTAGAGCGTCTGGGTGGTGCCCTCGGCGGTGAGGACGGCGTGGTGCCAGGCCCCGTCGGTGACCGTGCCGGAGCTCTTGATCGGGGTGATGTTGCCCCGGTCACCGGTGAACAGGTAGCCGGAGAGCCTGCCGTTGGCGTCGACCGTCAGCGGCGGCGTCCAGGACTCCGGCTTCCCGTCCTCAAGACGCTGACTCTGGAAACCCATCAGCACGCCCGGCCCTGTGGTGCGGAACCACAGTTCGATGGAGAGGAAGGTGGTGGTGCGCAGGGTGTCGTGCGGGAGACGGACGACGGTGTCGGTGCCGTCGAACGACGCGGCGGTGTCGCTGGTGCCGGCCAGCGCGCCCGGCGTGCCGCCCGAGGTGTTGAGGTACTCGGCGTCGTTGAAACCGGTGCGGGAGGGCGCTGAGCTGGCGGCGGTGGCGCCCTCCGCCTCGTCCAGCCGCCAGTAGGAGACGGGGCCGGCATCCAGGACGGCGCTGCGGTAGAGCGAGCCGTCCTCGTAGCTGTAGCGGGTGCACTCCTCCGTCGTACCGGGCGGGCAGACACTGGTGAGCCGGCCGCCCGTGTAGCCGTAGCGCCACGTCAGGCCCGTCTCGCCGGGGGCCACCGCGTTGGTGGTGACGGACTCCACCCGGTTGTCCCGCCAGGTGAAGGTCAGCGTGCGGCCCGACAGCGCGTCGGTGGCGGTCGCAAGCCGGCCGGACGTGTGGGTGAGCCGCTGCTCGCGGCCGGCGCTGTCAGCGACCCTGGTGAGCTGACCTGCGGCGTTGAAGGTGTGGGTAGCGCCGCTCGCGTCACGCAGCACCCAGCCGCCGCCCGTCGCGGTGGTGAGGGTGAGGCTGCCCCCGGACGGACCCGCGTAACTGCCGTTGGCGTTACGGCCGAAACGGACCCGGCTGCCCTCGGCCAGGGTGACCACCACGTTGCCGTCGGCCTCGACAGCGGCCCGCATGTCCCAACGCGTCGTCCAGCCGGGCCCGAAGGCAAGGTCGCCACGCGGATCGAGGGAGTTGTAGGTGCGGGTGACCGCCAGCGGCGGACCCACGGTGGAGAGCGTGGCATCGGTGGCCGAGGTGGCGAAGTTGCCGCTGACCGGGTTGAACTCGCGGCCGTCGGAACCGCCGAGGTGACCGGTGACGGCAGGCTGCGGCACCCGGGTGGAGAACAGCGACGGATTGGGGCGCAGTGAGGTGGCCTGCCCGTCGTAGGCGTAGGCGTACCAGGCGTAGGTCTTGTCCCACGACAGCCAGCCGGCGGGGACGGCCCACTGCTGGTTGGCGCTGCGGCTGCCGGTGCGGCAGTTCTTGCGGGTGTTCTCGCCGTCGACCTCGCAGACCTCGAACGTGAACTGGAGGCGGGCGTTGGGGTAGTGGTCGCGGTCGGTGCCCTCGGCCCAGAGGGTCGGGGTGAGGGTGTCGACGACCGCCCCACTGCCGGGGGCCGCGCCGGTCAGCTCGGGCGGGATGTTCACGGCCGCCAGCCGAACCCGGGCCCCGGGGATGCCCTGAGCGGTGAACCTGCTGACGCCGTAGTCCGTCATCGTCCAGTCGACGGTGTACGTGCCGGGTGTCAGCGGCGCGATCCGGGCGTTGACGGTGACGCTCTCACCAGGGGCCACGGCCTGCGGCATCTCGGTGTAGCGGCGCAGCGAGGCGTCGGTGAGCTCGGTGCCGTTCGCGTTGTAGAGGTTGTAGCGCAGCTTGAACCGGCCACCGGCGGGCCAGGTCTCCTGCCCCTGGTTGGTGAGGGTGACGCGCTGCACGCCCTCACTGACCGCCGTCACCGGCTGGGTGAGCTGGCCGAGGCGGTAGGTGGCGCCGTACTGCGTCCACGTCACGTCCAGGCTCGGCGCACCGTTGGGGTAGCGGGTGGAGCCGAACTGCTTCCAGCCATACGAATCGGTCGTCGAAGCGCGGATGGCCAGGCCGTAGTTGGTCTTGCGGCCATGCGTCCAGTCATCCACGAGCTGGCGACCGGCGGAGCCCAGCGGGATGGTCTCCCAGGCCGGCGCGCAGGCCCAGTTGGTCGTGCCGGCCGGCCGCCAGCCATGCGCGAACCGGTCGGTGGCCAGTGCGGAGCCGACGTTCGGACCCGGGTACTGGGCCAGGGTGCCCGCCGACCAGTTCTGCGTGATGGGGTGAATGGTGACCGGCCGGGCGTTGCACGAGTACGACCACGAGTTGTAGAGCGCGAGACGCGCGTCCAGCACCCAGGCGTTGCGCAGCGAGGACTGCACACCGGAGAACCGCAGGAACGAGGTCGCCGCACTCGCCCCACCATCCGGGGTACCGGCCTTCAGGATCGTGTCCGTGGAGAAGTTGATGTTGTAAGGGCGCTGCACATAGGTCGAGGAACTGGCCTCCACCCGCGTCACGGACGGGTCGACACGCACCGGATAGACCCGCTCGGGATCGCTCAACCACTCCTCGTCCAGCGTGACGACCAGCACCTGACGGCCGTTCTCGGTGGCCAGTTCGTAGCCGACCCCGCCCGATATCGCGCCGTCGCCGGAACGCTCGTCGACCGCCGCGTCCTCCATCCACCCCGTCGGCATGTAGGCACGAACGGCGCCCTCGGCGTCGGCGAAGGCGATCCCGCCGTGCTCGTCCAGGGCTGCCGTCAGGCCGTCGAGGTGGAGCGGGAACCGCCACTCGGTCGGGGCGTCGGCGTCGCGGAGGACGATCGTTTCCTTGATCTCGGCGTTGCCGCCGAGGAACTCGATGTCGGCGGAGCGCCGGACGTCGCGGTAGGTGACGAGTGGCCCCTCAACCTCGCCGGGGACGGCGCTCGCCTCGGCCAGGGCGTAGCCGACGGCGTGCTCCTCATCCAGACGGAGCGTCATCAACGGGTCGTCGGCGGCGGTGGCACCGAAGGAGACGCCGGCCTCCGTGGCTGTCGTCTCCCACGACTCGCCACCGGCGACGCGCACCAGGGACAGGTCGATCGGACGCCAGACCCCGTCCAGGTCGGCGAAGTTGACCGGCTCGTCGTAGTAGCGGGTGGTGAAGGTGCCGTCCGTGTTGCGGAACGTGCGGGAGTCCTCGGTGCGCTCCGCCGGCACCTCGACGCTGGTCTCCTCGTCGAAACCCGTGAGCTCGACCGGCGGCAGCGACTCGATGACCTCCGGGTCACCGGACTCCAACGGCGGCGCGGTGTCCCCCAGGTCGTCGCTCGTGGACTGACCTTCGTCGAGCGGCAGTTGCCCCGGTGCCTCACCCGGCTCCCCACCGCCGCCGTCCCCCTCGGCGGTCGTGTCGGCGGCATCGGCCTCGTGGGACAGACCGTCCGCCGAGCCCCACTCCTGCCCCGGTGCCTCGCCGCTCTCGGTCACCGCCCTCCCGGACGAGGCGACCCAACGGCTGGCCGCCGCGGCGGTGCCAGGGTCGAGAGCGGTCAGAACCGCCATCAAAAGGGCAGCGGACAGCACAAGAAAGCGCGCACGAAGCACGGTCCCCCCACGGATCGTCGACATGACGATCAAGACACTCCATGATCTTCACAGAGTGACGCAAGGTCCCTGCCGGGCCGTCATGGCGCGCGGCATTCCGGCGAATCATCACCAACCGGGACATGAAGCCGTGTTCGACATCGAATCGTTACTCGGCCGGCAGAACCGTATCCGAGGTCACGCCGATGAGCCGTGCCAGCCGTCGCGTCGTCTCGGGATGTCCGTCGGCGTGCAGGGTGGTGATGCCCAGGGCCGTGGCGGGCGGCAGGTTCTCGGGGCGGTCGTCGACGAACACGCAGGCGGTGCCGGGGAGTCCGACGCGGTCGAGGGCCAGTCGGTAGATGGCCGGGTCGGGCTTGGCCAGGCCCTCGCGTTCGGAGATGACGGTCACGTCGAACAGGTCCCAGACGCCGACGTGGGCGTAGGGGTCGTAGGGGTCGAGGCCGAAGCTGTTGGAGAGCATGGCGACGCGGAGGCCGGCGGCCCGCGCCGCGCGGGCCAGCGCGATCATGTCGTGGGCCGGGCGTACGCCGGCCCAGGCGCGGCCCATCAGGTTGTGCGGGTCGGCGAGGCCGAGCCGCGCGGCCGTGCGGCGGTTCCACTCGTGCTGGGTCATCAAGCCGGCTTCCAGGGCCAGGTAGTCGGCCCGCCCCTCGGGGTGTTCGTCCAGGGTGTGGCGCCACGCGTCCGGTGGCAGGCCCTCGGCACGGGACCAGCCGTCGATCGCTTCGCGGATGCCGGTCGCCAGGACGCCGGCGAAGTCGAGTATCAGGCCCTGGAACGGTCGTCGGGTCACGTCCCCGTCCTACCCGGCCGGTACGGCCGGGGACACCTGACCTGCCGCCGCGTCGCGCGTCAGGCGGCGTTCGAGGGGGCGGATCGCCAGGCTCGCGGTCAGCGCCAGGGAGCCGACGACCGCCCACGGCAGCACGCGGTTCACGCCGTACAGGACGCCGAAGAGCGCGGGCGTCACCATGTCCGCCGTGGCGAACGAGTACTGGAACGCGGCCAGATACGTGCCTCGGCTCCGTTCCGGCGCGGCGTCGGCGGAGAGTGCGTTGGCGGCCGGGCCGTGCGTCATCTCCGCCGCGCCCCACAGCAGCATCGCGAACGCCAGGTAGCCGACCAACAGCGGGCCTGACGGAAGCAGCACCGCCAGGGCCGCGGCCGCGCACCAGGCCGCCCACAGCACGCCGCCCCAGGCCATCGCGCCGCCCCGGGAAGTGCGGCGTCGGACGCGGCGGTTGACCGTGGCGGTGCCGGTGGCCACGGCCACCGTGGTGATCGTGAGGAAGACGCCGACCGCCCAACCGGGCGCCCCGAGACCGCGGATCACGTAGACGGGGACCGCCACGGCGAGGAAGACCGTACAGATGTTGAACAGGGTGTTCACGCCGATCAGCGCCAGGTACGGCCGGTCGCGCAGCAACCGTCGTATCCCGTCCGAGGGTTGGCCGTCGGGTTCGCCGGCCGGCCGGCGGCCGGCGCGGACGAACAGGGCGACGGTCGCCGCCGCGAGGACGAAGGAGGTCGCGTTGGCCAGCACCATCCCCCGGTACGCGTCCTGCGAGGCGAGTGCCAGCAGCACGCCGGTGAGTACCGTGCCGGCGCCGGTACCGGCCGCCCGGATCATGCCGGCCCTGGCGAACCACTCGTCCTTGGCCTCGCCCTCCGCCTGCTCGGAGATCAGCGCGAAGACCGACGACCAGTACACCCGTAGCCCGACCGACTCGACCAGGGCCGCGAGGAACAGCGACACCGGCCCCGACACCCCCAGGTACAGGAGGAAGCCGGCGGCCTGCGTCAACTGCCCGACGATCACCACGGGTCGCGGGCCGACGCGGTCCACGATCCGTCCGACGAGCAGCGGCAGCAGGAGCGAGCAGGCGGTGGCGGCGGTCAGCAACAGGCCGACGCCGGCCTCCGACAGGTCGGTGACGGTGAGGAAGTAGACCATGGAGAGCGGGAGATAGAGTCCGGTGCCGACGGCGTCGACGGCCAGCGCCACCGGTATCGCCCAGCCTGCGCCGTCGCGGGCCCGCGGCCACCTCACGGTTCTTCGGGGGTGGCGTGCGGCGTCGCCCGGACGGCACTGGTGCGCACGAGGTGGCCCTCCGTCCATGGCTGTGGGGGGCCATCGGGATGGCCGGGAATCCGCGAGCTCATGTTCTATTCGGGGGCGCGAGCCGTCGTCAACGGGTTTTACCGGTCAGGCGGGGCCGCCGGGTCGCCGCTGTTACGGCGTGGTGGGAGCGGTTGAGCGTCGCCCTGTTGTCCGCTGACCGGTGTGACGGGTTTCCGGTCAGCTTTCGCCCCAGGTCCACTCCCCCGCCGCGGCGAGGCGGTCGAGGAGGGGTGCCCAGGGGGCGGGGT
>NZ_SMKI01000320.1 GCF_004348415.1 Streptomyces hainanensis | reverse complement strand
GCGCCGAGGCGCCCGTCGCCGTGCGGGTGCGGGGGCTGTGGAAGAGCTTCGGCGAGCAGGTCGCGGTGTCGGGCATCGACCTCGATCTGCCGGCCGGCCGGTTCATCGGCCTGGTCGGGCCGAACGGCGCGGGCAAGACGACGACGCTGTCCATGATCACGGGGCTGCTGCGGCCGGACGCGGGCCTGGTGGAGATCGCCGGCCACGACGTGTGGCGGGATCCGGTCGGGGTCAAGGCCAGGATCGGGGTGCTGCCCGAGGGGCTGCGGCTCTTCGAGCGGCTGACGGGGCACGAGCTGTTGCGGTATCTGGGCCGGCTGCGGGGGCTGCCGGCCGCCGAGGTGGAGCGGCGCGCCGAGCAGCTGCTCGACGTGCTGGACCTGGCGGGCGCCCGGCACAAGCTGATCATCGACTACTCCACGGGCATGCGGAAGAAGATCGGCCTGGCCGCCGCGCTGCTGCACAACCCCGAAGTGCTGTTCCTCGACGAGCCGTTCGAGGGCGTCGACCCGGTCTCGGCGCAGACGATCAGGGGCGTGCTGGAGCGCTACACGGGCTCCGGTGCCACGGTGGTGTTCTCCAGCCATGTGATGGAGCTGGTGGAGTCGCTGTGCGACTGGGTCGCGGTGCTGGCGTCCGGGCGGATCCGGGCGCACGGGTCGCTGGCCGAGGTGCGGGGCGACGCGGAGTCGCTGCAGAGCGCCTTCCTCGAGCTGGTGGGCGTCCGGGGCAACCCGGAGGGCCAGCGGCTCGACTGGCTGGGCGGTGGCCGCGCGTGAGCTCCGCGGTCGCGGTGTCGGCGGTCTTCGTCCGGCTCAAGCTCTCCCTGCTGCGGAACGGCGTGCGGCAGACGACCGGGCGGTCGGCGGCCTTCGTCGGCAGCGTGCTGCTCTCGCTGCTGGTGGGCGGGCTGACGCTGCTCGGCATGGTGGCGCTGCGCGGGGCCGAGCACGCGGTGGACCTGTCGGTGGTGCTGGTGGCGCTGATCGGCCTCGGCTGGGCGTTCCTCCCGCTGTTCGTCGGCGGGGCGGACGAGACGCTCGACCCGGGCCGGCTCGCGATGCTGCCGCTGTCGCCGCGCGCCCTGTTGGCCGGCCAGTTGGCGGCCTCGGTGGTGGGCCCCGGGCCGCTGTTCTCGCTGCTGCTGGTCTCCGGCGCGGCCGTGGCGGTGGCCGAGTCGGCGGCCGGCTGGCTGGTGTCGGTCGTCGTGGTGCCGCTGGTGCTGCTGGTGTGCACCACGCTCACCCGGGCGATAGCCACGGCCAACGCGCGGCTGCTGAGCAGCCGGCGCGGGCGCGACCTGGCGATCCTCAGCGGGATCGTGGTGGTCTTCGGCATCCAGGGGCTCAACCTGGGGCTCTCCCGGCTCTCCGAGGAGAATCTGGATTCGCTGGGTTCGCTGGCCGACGTGCTGGGCTGGGTGCCGCCGGCCTCCGGGATCACGGCGGTGCGGGCCGCGAGCGACGGCTCGTACGGGGTGGCGCTCGGCGCGCTGGCGGTCACCGGCGCGGCCCTCGCGCTGCTGCTCGGCTGGTGGAGCCGCACGCTGACCCGGCTGATGACGGCGCCCGACGCGTCCACGTTGGGGGAGTCCGGGTCGGAGACGGCCAGGAGCGGCACCGGCCGGGCCTGGTCGCGGTGGCTGCCGGAGGGGCGCGCCGGGGCGGCGATGGAGCGATCGCTGCGGTACGCGTGGCGGGATCCCAAGACCAAGATGGGCTGGGTGATGGCGCTCGGCATGGGCCTGCTGTTCCCGGTGATCTGGGCGGCCCAGGGCAACGCCAGTGTCTACCAGTCCTGTTGGGCGTCGGGGATGCTCGGCCTGCTGATGTTCAACCAGTTCGGCCAGGACTACAGCGGCTTCTGGCTGGTCGCCGGCACCATCGCCGACCGCCGGGACGCGCTCGCCGAACTCCGCGGCCGGGCGCTGGCCATCGCCCTGGTGGCCGTGCCGTTCACCACCGTGGTGGTGGTGCTCTCGGCGGTGCTGCTCGGCGTGCCGTCCGCCCTGCCTGACGCGCTGGGCGTGGCCCTGGCTGCGCTGGGCGCGCTGCTGGCGGCGGGCGCGGTGGCCAGCGCGCGCTTCCCGTACAGCGTGCCGCAGGACAACCCGATGAAGAACGTGGCGCCAGGCCAGGGCTCGGTGGCCTGGGTCGGCATCCTGGCCGGCCTGGCCTGCGGTGCCGCGCTGTGCGCGCCGCTGATCGCCCTGACGATGTGGCTGCACGGCGCGGCCGACGGCCTGGTCTGGACGATCCTGCCGCTCGGCGCCGCCTACGGCCTGCTCCTCGCCTGGGCCGGCCTCCGGGTGGCGGCCCGCTGGACCGCCGACCGCCTCCCCGAGATCCTGACCGCCGTCAGCCGGGGCTGACCGGCGGGCGGGCGCGCCCTGGCGCGCGCCCGCCCGCTCCGGCCGCGGGTGGGTCAGCTCAGCGCCGCGGCCTCGGTCGTCTCGGTGAGGAACGGTTCGACGATCGTGCGCCACTCCTCCGGGCGTTCGAGGTGGGCGAGATGGCCCGCGTCGGGGATGTCGGCGTAGCGGCCACGCGGGAGGACCCGCACCATCTCGTGGGCCTCGGCGCGGCCGAGTTCGCCGTCCACGCCGCGGATCACCAGGGTCGGGCAGTCGACGCCGGCCAGTTCGTCCCAGTGGGCGTCGTGGGCCCAGCCCTCCCGCGCGACCAGCATCTGGTGGCGGGAGAACATCGGCTGCCAGCCGTCCGGGCGTTCCGTCATCACCGAGGCGTAGAAGTGGCCGCGGGCCGGGTTGGGCCGCTCCAGGGCCGGGTCGTCCTCGCCGAACCAGCGCTCGGCCGCGGCCCGGCTGGCGAAGGGCAGCGGCCAGGAGGAGAGCCAGCCGCGCAGCGCCCGCTGCGAGCCGGCACCGAGCGCCGCGGCCCGCATGTCGCAGATGACCAGCGAGCTCACCAGGTCGGGCCGGCGGGCCGCGAGCCGCCAGGCGACCAGCGCGCCCATGGCGTGGCCGATCAGCGCCACCCGGCCGAGGCCGAGGCGTTCGATGGCGGCCTCGGCGTCCGCGACGAACACGTCGCCGTCCAGCGGCCAGTTGCCCGGCTTCTCGCTGCGGCCGTGGCCGCGTTGGTCGAGGGCGACGGCCCGGTACCGCCGGGAGAGCCAGCCGGCCGCCGTCGCCCAGTGCGCGGCCCGCCCCATCAGTCCGTGCAGCAGCAGCACCCCAGGACCGGGTGCCGCGCTTCCCCCGTCAGCCGTCGCGGGTGGTTCGGTGAACTCCCACGCCGCGAGACGCACGCCGCCGTGCCCCGTCACATCAACGCACCGCGCCATGACCTCCGTCCCCTTCCTCCGGCCTCGGGTCGACGTCGCCGTGCGGCGACCGAAGACCACGATATCGAATGTAAGTTCGAAAACCGTGCGGGATGAGCGACCATCCTGTTCGAACAGTCGCTCCGTTGCGCTCGGCGGCCGAAGCCCGGCCCCCGGGCTGCCCGGCCAGACGAAGGGCCCGCCCCGGCGCTCGTTCGCCTCCGGGACGGGCCCACTCTGCCGGGCTTCAGCCTTTGGCGACGAACACGTGCATCGCGACATGGTGGGCCAGCTCGGCGGCCTCGCCGCCGCTGCCGACCTGGACGGACCCGGCGGACCCCGAGGTGACGCTCACCGAGGCCCCCGGCTGCACCCCCGCCCGCCGCAACGTGTGCATCACCTGCGCGTCCGTCTGGATCGGCTCCCCGATCCGCCGGACGACCACCGTCTTGCCACCGTCCGCGTCCAGCTCGGACAGGGCCACCATGCCCTCCGAGAGGAACGGGTCGGCCTCGCCCGCCTCGCCCAGCTCGGCGAGCGCCGGGATCGGGTTGCCGTAGGGCGACTCGGTCGGGTGGTTCAGCAGCTTCAGCACCCGCCGCTCCACGGCCTCGCTCATCACGTGTTCCCAACGACAGGCCTCGGCGTGCACGTGCTCCCACTCGAGACCGATCACGTCGACCAGCAGACACTCCGCGAGCCGGTGCTTGCGCATCACCCGCTGGGCCAGCCGCCGGCCCTCGTCCGTCAGCTCCAGATGCCGGTCCCCGGCGATGGTCAGCAGCCCGTCCCGCTCCATCCTGGCGACTGTCTGGCTGACCGTGGGGCCGCTCTGCTCGAGGCGCTCGGCGATACGGGCACGCATCGGAACGACCCCCTCCTCCTCCAGCTCCAGGATGGTGCGGAGGTACATCTCGGTGGTGTCGATCAGTCCGGACATACGTGCCCCTCGATAGCTCGTGCGGTGGCCCTGTGCCAATTCTGACGCACGCCACCGACAACCGTTCCCGTTCGACCGCGCGGGGCGCACGCATCTTGACACCGATCTGGTCCAGACCATTACGGTGTGCAGCGTGACGGAGACCACCCCAGGTGACAGCGCCCTCGGCAGCCTCGACAGCCTCGGCAGTCGATTCCTCGACGCCGCCATCGAGTTGCTGCGCCAGGTCCGTGACCGGGAGCACGACTCCGTCGTCCGCGCCGCGGTGCTGCTCGCCGACACCGTCATGGCCGGTGGCAAGATCTTCGCCTACGGCGCCGGGCACTCCGCCCTCCCCGCCCAGGACCTGGTCTACCGCGCCGGCGGCCTCGCCCTGGTGAACCTGCTCGCCGTCCCCGGCACCACCGGCGTCGACGTCTCCCCCGCCACCCTCGGCAGCGCCCTCGAACACGTCGGCGGCCTCGCCACCGCCACGCTCGACAACAGCCCGGCCACCGCCGGCGACCTGCTGATCGTCGTCTCCCTCTCCGGCCGGAACACGCTCCCCGTCGAGATGGCCGCCCACGCCAGGACGCGCGGGCTCACCGTCGTCGGCGCCACCTCCGCCGGCTACGCCGAGCTCACCAGCTCCCGCCATCCCTCGGGCACCTTCCTCAAGGACCACTGCGACGTCGTCCTCGACAGCCACGTCCCCTACGGCGACACGACCCTGACCAGCGAGGGCATCGACGCCCCCTTCGCCCCCGCCTCCACCGTCGTCACCTGCGCGCTGCTCCAGGCCGTCGTCGCCGAGGCCGCCGGGCTGCTCGCCGCCGGCGGCAGCCAACCGCCGCTGCTCCGCTCGGCCAACGTGGACGGCGGGCGGGAGTGGAACGACCGGGTGGTCACCGAGCACGCCGACCGCATCCTCTGGCGCCGGTAGGCCCTGCGCCGGTAGGCCCTGACCTAACGCGCCCCGCCACCGCCGCCCGCCAGCCCGTGCAGGTCGATCGCCGCCGCCACCCGCAGCGCCACGTCCTCGCCGTACGCCGCGTCGGACCGGTCGAACGGGCGCCGGCTCGCGCCCCGCAGGAACGTCAGCACCCCCAGGCTCCGGCCCCGGCTGCGCAGCACCACGCACAGCGCGTGCTCCGCGTCCTTGGGCCACCGGTGCTCCACCGCCCACGTGGAGCGCGAGACGCCGCCGGTGGCGCGCACCGGCATTCCGCGCTCCAGCGCCTGGAGCGCCGGATGCCCCTGCCGGTAGCGGACGACGACCCCGCGCGCCGCCGGGGCGGCGCCGAAGGTGCCGGGGCTCTCCGCGATCCGCACCAGATGCCCGACATGGGCCGCGTTGGCCGCGCCCGCGGCCCGCGACGAAGCCGTGTCGAGCAGCGCGTGGTCGGCGAACCCGGCCAGGGCGTAGTGGAGTTGGAGCATCGCCGCGTCGAGCGGGTCCTCGCAGTCGGCCGCCGCCCTGGCCGCGCGGGAGAGCTGGCCGTCCCGGAAGCGCTGCCTGGCCGCGCCCTGGGCGTGCCGCCTGGCCCGGGTGACGTCCTGGAAGACCCAGGCCACGCCGAGCGGCGCGGGCTCGGGCGCGGCCGGCGAGCCGAGCCGGAGGAAGCCGCTGGTCAGACAGCGCCGCGGGCCGCCGGGCGGGCCGCCCGCCGGCGCCGGATCGCCGAACCGGTCGTCGTCGCGGCTGTCGTCGTCGAGCAGCGTCAGCCACAGCTCGACGGGCCCGGCCGGCGGCTGGCCGGCCAGCGCCTGTTCGAGGCCGCTCTCCAGCTCGTCCAGGCCGGCGCCGAAGAACTCGCCGAGCGGCTCGCCCAGCATGTCCACCGGCGTCACCCCCAGCGCCTCGGCCGCGGCGTCGTTGACGGCCACCGTGCGCAGGTCGGCGTCGACCAGCACGGTGGCCCACGTGTCGCAGTCGCCGAGCAGCGCCTCGCTCAGCGCCAGGTTCCGCTCCAGGTCGAGCTGGGCGTGGGCCTCGCCGAAGGCGCAGTAGACGCCGGTCGGCCGGCCGTCCGGGTCCCGCATGGCGGTGGCGTTGGCCCGGACCAGGACCCGGCCGCCGTCCTTCCTGAGCAGCGGGAACTCCTGGAACGGCCGTCCGCCGCCGGTCGGCGGGCGGAGCGCGGCGAGCAGCCGGTCCATCACGTCGGCCGCGTCCGCCTCCCGCACCGCCCAGCCGCCGAGCCCGGTTCGTCCCACGGCCTGCTCGCGCGTCCAGCCGAGCATCCGCTCGGCCTTGCGGTTCCAGTGGGTGACCCGGCCGCTCGGGTCGACGGCGAACAGGGCCGCCTCCATGCCGTCGAGCAGCGCGGCCAGCAGCCGGTCGTCGGATGTCGCGGGCCTGCCCGGCGACGTGGCCCGGGACTCGGCCCCGGATACCGGCCCGGAAACCTCGGAGTGAGTGGTCACCTGATACCCCCAGCACAGGAGAGTGAGCGCCGGTCGCGTGCGCCGGACCATTCAACTGCATGGTGATGGCGGTCACATAGGGTTCGGGCGAATCTGGTACCCCCGGCCCGACCCCGTCCCGGTCCCTGACCATTCGCGGAAATTCGCTTGTGGCGCCTCGGGGGCGGCGCCTAACGTGCGGGGTACACGAGAAGGGAGGTGGTTCGGCAGATGTATGACAACCGGACGCGTGAGGTGACTGCGGCCTAGCGGTCGCCGTCCCACGACGTGTGGAGCCGGCACCGCCCGGCAATCCCAGCAGTCACCCGATCCGCGGGCCGCCGGTAACGTCCGGCCGGCTCCCCGGGGCGCGAGCCCCGGGGACCAAGGCCCGCGGATCGTTCTGTTTCCGCCCCTCCGTCAGGGACAGAGCCGCTCCACCGCCCAGCGGCCGTCCTTCCGCACGTACCGCAGCCGGTCGTGCAGCCGGTTCTCCCGGCCCTGCCAGAACTCGACGGCCTCCGGCACCACCCGGTAGCCGCCCCACTGCGGCGGCGCCGGCACGTCCTCCCCCTCCGGATACCGGTCGGCCAGCTCCGCGTACAGCTGGTCCAGCCGCGCCCGGGACGGCACCCGCGACGACTGGTCGCTGGCCCAGGCGCCCAGCTGGGAGCCGTGCGGCCGGGTCCTGAAGTAGGCGGCCGTCTCGTCCCGCCCGGTGCGCTCCGCGGTGCCGGAGACGATCACCTGGCGGGCGATGCCGTGCCAGGGGAAGAGGAGCGAGACGGCGGGGTTCGCCTCGATGTCCTGCCCCTTGCGGGATCCGTAGTTGGTGAAGAAGACGAAGCCGCGCCGGTCGAAGCGCTTGAGCAGCACCGTCCTGGTGCTGGGGCGGCCGGCGGCGTCCGCGGTGGCGACGACCATCGCGTTGGGTTCGTGCAGCCCGCTGTCCACGGCCTGCGTGAACCAGTGCTCGAACTGCTCGATCGGGTCGGCGGCCAGATCGCTCTCGTCGAGCCCCGCGTCACGGTACTTGGCGCGCATCGCGGCCGGGTCGAGCTGTGGGCTCGGGGCGCCTCGGCCGGTGGCTCTGCGTTCGTCGGGGGTGCGGGCGGCGGCTTGGGGGGCGTTGTCGGCGTGGGACACGCGCATATCTTGCAACACGCCGCTGACGGTGTCGGACGGCTCGGAGTTTTGTCCCATGCTCTGTGACCTGGGGACACCCGGAGTTAAGGTGACCGCCAGACTTGTCGCCAGACTTAACGCGCAAAAGACTTCACACGCAAAGCCATCGCGCACAGCCCATCGCACGCGACCATCGCGCGCCGCGCGCCACCTGACGCTACCGAGGAGCCGCCTGATGTCCGATTTCGTCCCCGGGCTCGAAGGAGTCGTCGCGTTCGAGACGGAGATCGCCGAGCCGGACCGGGAGGGCGGCGCGCTGCGGTACCGGGGCGTGGACATCGAGGAGCTGGTGGGCCAGGTCACCTTCGGCGAGGTGTGGGGCCTGCTCGTGGACGGCTCGTTCGCGCCGGGACTGCCGCCGGCCGAACCGTTCGCGATCCCGGTGCACTCCGGAGACGTCCGGGTGGACGTGCAGGCGGCGCTCGCGATGCTCTCGCCGGTGTGGGGACTGCGGCCGCTGCTGGACATCGACGCCGCCCAGGCCCGCACCGACCTGGCACGGGCCGCCGTGATGGCGCTGAGCTTCGTCGCCCAGTCGGCGCGCGGCGTCGGCCTGCCGATGGTGCCGCAGCGGGAGATCGACAGGGCGGACAGCATCACCGAGCGGTTCCTGCGCCGCTGGCGCGGCGAGCCCGACCCGCGGCACGTCGCGGCGCTCGACGCCTACTGGATCTCGGCCGCCGAGCACGGCATGAACTCGTCCACCTTCACGGCCCGCGTCATCGCCTCCACCGGCGCGGACGTGGCGGCCGCGCTGTCCGGCGCGGTCGGCGCCATGTCGGGCCCGCTGCACGGCGGGGCGCCGGCCCGGGTGCTCGGCATGATCGAGGAGATCGAGAAGACGGACGACGCGGAGGGCTACGTCCGGCGGAAGCTGGACGCCGGTGAGCGTCTGATGGGCTTCGGCCACCGCGTCTACCGGGCCGAGGACCCGCGCGCGAGGGTGCTGCGCGCGACGGCGCGGGAGCTCGGCGCGCCGCGCTACGAGGTGGCTGCCGCGCTGGAGCGGGCCGCGCTGGCCGAGCTCTCGGCCCGCCGCCCCGACCGGGTGCTGGCCACCAACGTGGAGTTCTGGGCGGCGATCGTGCTGGACTTCGCGGAGGTGCCGGCGCACATGTTCACGGCGATGTTCACCTGCGCGCGGACGGCGGGCTGGTCGGCGCACATCCTGGAACAGAAGCGGACGGGTCGCCTGATCCGCCCGTCGGCACACTACGTCGGCCCCGGCCCGCGGGGCCGCGACTCCGTCCCGGCCAGGGCCTGAGGCGGCGGGAGCCGGGGCCGGGGCCGGGGCGGCCACGGCCTGAGG
>NZ_SMKI01000031.1 GCF_004348415.1 Streptomyces hainanensis | reverse complement strand
CCATCCGCCAGCAGATCGACCTCCACTTCTGACCCCGACCCCGACTCCGGTCTCAGCGGTGGCCGCGCTCGGCGAGGTGTCGGGCGACCTGCAGAGCGGTGTGGGCCACGCCGTTGACGTCGGGGGGATAGGACTCGGTGACGATCAGGACTCGCATCGGGGAGGTGCGCATACGAGCGTTGTCTCCGACGGGGGCGTGGTCCCGCCCACATCCGTATGTCCGTTCGGAAAACGTCCCATGAGCCTTCAGGGCTCGGGGATCATCCGGTGGCCCGATCGCCCAGGCGCCCGCGGACGGCGAGCTGTACGTCGGCCTGCTCCGCGGGGTCGGTGGCCAGCCGACGCAGCCGCTCCACCACCCGCTTGTCGACCGTGGTCGCGCAGCGGGCGGCGACCTCGCGGGTGGCCTCCTCGCAGTCCCACAGGCACTCGACGGCGAAGCCGGTGGTGAAGGAGGGGTCGGTGCCGGCCAGGGCGCGCGCGACGTCGCCGCGCAGCTGGGAGGAGGCGGTCTCGCGGTAGATGTGGCGGAGCACCGGGACGGCCCCGCCGACGGCGAGCCGGCCGGCGCCCTCCACCAGGGGCCGTAGCTCCCTGGCGTCCATCCCCCGGCTGCGCACCGCGCGCAGCAACGCGGTCAGCACCCGCGGGGCGTCCCGGCTGCCGCCGCGCCTGGCCAGCATGGCGGCGGCGCACGAGCCGAGCTCGTCGTCGCGTTCCGCCCAGCGCCTGGCCTGCCGGAGCGCGTACTCGCCGCCCATCCGGGAGAACGCGGTGACGGCGGCCCCCGCCACGTCCTCGTCGGGCGCGCGGGCGGCGGCCTCGATCAGGGGGAAGACGGCCGGCTCCTCGCGCTCGGCGAGGTGCCGCAGGGCGGCGGCGCGCACCGCCGGCTGGCCCGCCTCGGCGGCGGCCAGCAGTGTGCCGCGGTCGGCGGGGCTCGCCACGGCGGCCAGGCAGCGGGCGGCGGCGGCCTCCCGCCACTGGCGCGGGGACTGCTCGTACCCCTCGCGGGCCCAGTCGAGGACGGCGGCGACGCTCCAGCCCGGCTGCGGCCCCGGCGGGCGCAGCTGCCGCTGCCAGCGGTCGAAGTCGCCGTGTTCCAGGGCACGCCCCAGGCGGGCGCGTTGCTCGGGGCGGTTCGGATCGCCGGCCCACACGTGCCAGGGGCGGGGCTCGAAGGAGTCGCGGACGGCGGCGGTGAGGGCGGCCTCGCCCTCCTCGGTGTGCGGGAAGCGGAGCAGGATCTCGGGCCCCAGGGCGCGCAGCCCGGCGTCGTCGTCGCGGACGGCCAGCTCGTCGAGCGCCCAGCGCCAGTTGGCGCCGGTCACGGCGTACCTGCGGAGCAGGGCGAGGGCCTCGCGGTCGCCGTAGGAGGTGAGGTGGCCGAGGACGGAGAGGGCGAGCCCGGTCCGCTCCTCCTCGGGGCGCACCGCGTCGTCCGGGTGGAACAGGTGTGCGGCGACGGCGCCGAGCCCGACGCCCAGCTCCACGTAGAGGCGCGCGTAGTAGAGGGAGCGGTGTTCGAGCTGCCAGTCCCGGCGTGGGTCGTGCAGCACGCAGCGTTCGAGCGCGGCGACGGCCTCCGCCCGAGGAGCCGCGAGGGCGTGCAGCCACCCGTCGCCGCGCCCCCGCTGGAGGAGCCCGAGAAGGGTCCCGCTGGGCGCTATGTCTGTTTCAGTAGGACTGGCGAACATATGAGTCAGCATCCGGTGCGGTCGATCCCGTGGCAAGGCATTTCCGTTGGGACGGCTCCTTGCCGGTGCGAGCCCGTTCTACACCCAACGGAGGTGAAGCGGCGCCCCAGGGCGGCTGAATCTCTTACGGAGCGGGGAAGGCTGTGCAACAGTCTGGAGTCGTCCGCCGGGAAGGCGGCCCCGCCGACCGACCCGGGACGTCAGGTCCTGTCCGCGCCGCATCAGGGACCCGCCATGCTCTCCTCGCAGCACCCGGAACCCCCCACGAACGACCTCCCCGAGGGGACCTCGCCCGACGGGCTCGACGAGCTGATCACCCGCGCGCGCCGGCTGCGCGACGACATCGAGACGCAGCGGCGCGGGGAGGCCTCCCGTGGCGCCCCCGAGCCCCGGCGGTCGGTCTGGGAACTGGCCCTCGACGGCCTCGACGACGTGGGCGAGCGGCTCGCCGAGCTGCGGGCCGAGGGCGGCCCCGAAGGAGCCGGGGCGCGGGCCGGTTCCGAGCAGCCGGCGGGCCGGGTGGGCAACGCGAGGTGGAACCTGCTGACCGACGGCGTGGTGTGGTCGGACGGGATGTACGCGATCTTCGGCCGCCCCCTGGTCGAGGGGCCGCTCACCCTGGACCAGCTGCCGTCCTGGCTGCCGCCCGAGGACCAGCCCTCGCTGACCGCGGCCGTCACGGACTGTCTGGTGGACGGGCGGCCGATGGACTGCGAGTTCCGCATCACCCGGCCGGACGGCTCGCGTCGGCTGGTGCGGATGGCCGGCGAGCCGGTGCTCGACGGCAACGGCGGCACCGTCGCCATGTGCGCAATGGTCCGCGACCTGCGCGAGGACCGACCGGCCACCGGTCCGGGGCCGGACGCCGCAACAGCCGACGACCGGGCGGCGGGCGCGGGCGCGGGGTCGGGGGTACAGGGCATGGCCGCCGGACCCGAGCCGACCGGCGGGCCGCGCGGGGGTCCGGACGAGCCGCGGGTGCCCTTCGGTGAGACCCCGGCCGGTCGCGGCGTCGCGGTGGTGCTCGAGGACTCGGTGCTCGCGCCGTGGCTCGGCTCGCCGGAGCCCGGCGGGCCCGAGGGGCCGCCCGGGTCGCTGGAACTCGCCGCCCGGTTCCTGCCCGCCGGGAACGGAGCGCCGATGAGCGGCCGGTGGTTCGACTCGCTGACCCTGCCGGACGGCGGCCGCCTGCTGACCGTCGGCGACCTCTCGGGCACCGGCCCGGCGGCCACCGCCGGCACCGCCACGGTGCTCGGCGCCGTCCGCGGCATCGCGCTGACCGGAGCGCCGCCAGGGGCGCTGCTCGGCCACCTCAACCAGCTGCTCGACCGCGCCATGCACCCGGCGCTGGCCAGCGTGCTGTGCTGCCGCTACGAGCCGGATCTCGGCGCGCTCACCTGGTCCCAGGCCGGCCACCCGGCGCCACTGCTGTGCCGGGACGGCACCGGCTGGGCGCTGCCGCGACCGGCCGGGCCGCTGCTCGGCGCGGACGGCGAGGCCCACTTCGCGCAGCGCACGGACCGGTTGGCGCCCGGGGACGTGCTGGTGCTCCATACCGACGGGCTGTTTTCGGCCATCCCACGGCAGCTGCCGGCGGGCCACGCCGGCGATCACCGGCTGATCGACCTCGCCCCCCGGCTGAGCTCGGCACGCAGCGCCGCAGAGTGCCTGCGGGTGATCACTGCGGCCTGCGGCGAGGTGGGCAGGGAGGACGACGCCTGCGTGCTGGTGGCCCGGGTGCGGAGCTGACGAACGCCGGCGAGGCGGGGCCGGCCGGACTGGTCGGCGGCCCCGCCTCGGCCGCCGATCAGGCCGGCCGGCCCCCGGACCGCGAGGAGCCGGACGGCTCCGGGGGCAATACCTGTTCGATCTCTTCGCGCAGGCTCTCGATCCTGGCGTAGCCCGCGTAGTAGCCGGTGAGCCGGTACATCTCCCGCAGCCGGTCCCAGGTGCGGTGCGACGAGTTCTCGCCGATGCTCGCCAGCGCCAGCCTGGCGTAGCGGTCGGCCTGTTCGGGGTCGTCCGCGATGAAGCAGGCGGAGGCCATGGACAGCTGGTCGAAGATCCGCGACCTGCCCCGTTCGTCCTCGCGCAGCGCGAGCGCCTGGACGGCGAACCGGGTGGCCGGCCGGGCGGCGGCCGGGTCGTGCTCGGCGAGGGTGCGGTAGGCCAGCGCCTGCATGCCGTAGAGGTCGGCCTCGTCGAACATCTGCATCCAGCTCGGCGGCGGCACATCGCCCCGGTCCGCGACGAACATCTCCTCGGCCCGGCCGAGCAGCCGTCGCATGGCCTGGCCGTGGCCCCGCGACGCCTCGGCCCACGCCTCGATGGTGCAGAGCATCGCCCGGGTGCGGGGCAGGGCCTCCTCGCCCATGCCCGAGTTGGCCAACTGCATCAGGTCCAGGGCGTCGTCGGGTCGGCCCAGGTGGACCATCTGCCGGGCCGCCCGGGACAGCGCCTCCCCGGCGCGCGGCTGGTCGCCGCCCTCCCTGGCGGCGTGCGCGGCGATCACGAAGTACTTCTGCGCGGTGGGCTCGAGGCCCACGTCGTGCGACATCCAGCCGGCCAGCACCGCGAGGTTGGCCGCCACCCCCCACAGCCGCCGCTGGAGGTGTTCGGGGTGCCGGAAGGCGAGCATGCCGCCGACCTCGTTGAGCTGGCCGACCACGGCCTTGCGCTGCAGGCCGCCGCCCCGGGAGGCGTCCCAGGCGCGGAAGATGTCCACCGAGCGCTCCAGGGCCTCGATCTCCTCCGCGCCTACGGGGGCCGCCTCGTAGCGGTCGAGCCCGGCGGGATCGGCGGTGGTCAGTGAGTCGTAAGGGGTCATGACGTCGCGGGCCGGAGGGGTCCGCAACCAGTCGTACATGGCGTCGCTGAGGGCTGATCCTGCGGCGAGCGCGGCGCCCGCACCCACCATGCCGCGTCGGTTGAGCATGAGGTCCATTCCCGTGAATTCGGTGAGGACCGCGGCCGTCCGCTGGGGTGCCCACGGCAGTCCGTGAATGGACGGCCGTGTCCCCGCTTCCCCCGGCCGGCGGAACCCGAGGTCCTCGATGGTCACGACACGACCGAGTCGCTCGGTGAACAGCGTCGCCAGCACCTCGGGCACCGGGTCTCTCGGGGTCTCCCCCGTGTCGATCCAGCGGCGGACCCGCGAGGTGTCCGTTGCCAACTGCGGATAGCCCTGGGCGGCCGCCTGCCGGTTGACCAGTCTGGCGAGTTCGCCCTTGGACCACCCGGTCAGCCGGAACAGGTCCGCGAGACGGGTGTTGGTTCTGCTGCTCACGTCAAGCCCCCAGGATCTCGGCTGAGTTGACAGTAACCGCCGCGCAACGGCCACATGACAATTCGCCAGGGTTTCGCCAGGGCACGCCACATGGTGTGCCACCCGCGCGAGGGAGTGATGTAGACACCGCGCAACCCCGGTCCGGTGACCGCCCGGCATTTCCCCAGGATGCTGGGCGGCCCCACCGGCCCGGGAGCGCCGTGAACCTTCCGGCACACGAAGGGACCGTGCCCGCCTATGTATCCAGCACCAACCCCCGTGGCCTCCCGGGCCCGGCCGCGGCTCGTCGGCCAGCTCGGCGGCGCCCCGGTGAGCGGCGCGGACGACCGCGCCCGCCGGCCGCGCCGGCCGGGACCGGCGCCGGGCGCCGGGCGGATCGACTTCTCGGGCGCGCGAGGCGAGAGGCTGCGCGCCGCACTGTCCGCCACCCAGGAGATCTGCCCAGAGTTCACGCCGGTGCAGGTGGTCAGGGACGCGGGCCCCTCGGTCGTGCTGATCGGCATGGCCGGCCGCCGCGCCGCCGTCGCCAAGTCCCTCCTCGACCCGACCGGGCCACAGGCCGACCGGACCCGGTCGGAGATAACGGCCTACCGCACCTTCGTGCACCACCGGCCCCCGGTGCGGGCCCCGCGACTGATCGCCGACGACCCGCACAGCGGCACCCTGGTGGTCGAGTTCGTCCCCGGTCGGGTCGGCGCCACCCGGCGGCACCCGACGTCCGCCCCGTCCGCCGGCGAGCTGCGCGGGGTGATCGCCGCGATCCGTCGACTCAACACCTGGCGGCCGCCGGAGGGCGTGTTCCCCGACCCGGTGAGCTACCCCGCCTGGCTCGCCCGCTACCACTCGCTCGGGCTGCTGACCGACCGCGACGTCGGCGACATGCAGGCGCTGTTGCACGGCCTGTGCGCCCGCGGCCGGCAGGAGCTGCCCCGCCAGTTCTGTCACGGCGCGACGCAGCTGTCCCACATCCTGCTCTCGCCCAACGGCCCGGTGCTGGTGAGCTGGGAGTCGGCCGGCTGGTACCTGCCGGGCTACGACCTGGCCACGCTCTGGTCGGTGCTGGGCGACGCGCCGCTGATGCGGCGTCAGATCAGCCAGGCCGCGCAGGCCGCCGGCCCGCGGGGCCGGGACGCCTTCCTGGTCAACCTGATGCTGGTGCTCACCCGGGAGATCCGGCTCTGCGAGGAGGCGGTGCAGCGTGCCATCCGGCGGCCGATGACCACCCCGGCCGGCGGCGGTCTCTCCTTCGGCGAGGAGCAACGGCTGTTGCTGCGCCGGCTGCACGAGGACTGGGCGCTGGCCCGCCGCGCGATCCGCGCCGCCGTCGGCACGAGGTAGCCGGGCACGTGCCCGGGCGACGCCACCGGTGCCCGGGCGCGGTGGCTCAGCGCTGGAACATCTCGGCGGGGAGCGGCTTCAGCAGGGCGTAGAGGTCGTCGGTGATGGGGCGCTCCCAGCTGGCGATCGTGACGAGCACACCGTCGTCGCGGTCGAACTGGACGCAGGAGACCCGGCCTTCGGTGCAGGTGATGCGCCGCACGATCAGCAGGTTGCCGTCGTGCATCACCGGGACGTCCTCGCTGCCGGTGGCCGTGACCTCGTCCTCGATCTCCAACGCGGCCAGCAACTGGTGCACCTCGAAGGGGACTTCGTCCTCCTCGATGTCCCGGGCCGGGGAGCCCTCCGGCAGGTTGCCGATCACCATCGCCGGACCGCGACCGCCGAACAGGTCGTAGCGCAGCACGACGCCCTGGCAGCTGCCGTCGGGCGCGGGCAGCAGACCGGCACCCAGCACGCCCGGCCAGTCGCCCGGGTCCATGGCGAGCACGTCGAAGTCGGGCCCTGCGGGCGAGGCGGCGCTGCGGCGGCGGAGGAAGGACATGCCGCCATGGTACGTGGGGCCGCCTCAGCGCCCGGCCGCCCCGCTTTCCGGTGGGGTGGCCACCTGCCGGTACAGCTCGACGGCCTCGCCCGCCCTGCCCAGCTGTTCGAGGCAGTGGGCCTCGTCGTTGCGGCTGGCGAGCGCGTCGGGGTGGCCGGGGCCGAGTGCCCGCTCCCGCGCGCGGCGCACCCCGCGGTGCTCGGCCAGCGCCTCGTCCCAGCGGCCGAGCCAGCCGAGCGCGACCGCGATCTCCCGGCCGCTGACCAGGGTGTCGGGGTGGTCGGGACCCAGGGTGTCGGCGCGCAGGTCGCGGACGACGCGGGCCTCGGACAGGGCTTCCTCCCACCGGTCGAGGCGGCCGAAGCTGATGCCCAGGGCGTGCCGGGCGCGCAACGTCTCGGGGTGGGCGGCGCCCTGGGTGCGCGCCCTGGCCTCGGCCAGCTCGTGGAAGTGCGCCACCGCCTCGCCCGACCGGCCGAGCCGCCCGAGGAGGACGCCGACCTCGAACCGGGCGTCCAGGGTGTCGGGGTGCTCGGGCCCCAACACCCGGGCGCGGGCGGCGGCGACGCCCGCGTGGCCGGCGAACGCCTCGTCGTACCGGCCGAGCCGGAACAGCGCGTACGCCGTCTCGTACCTGCTGGCGAGGGTGTCCGGGTGCTCCTCGCCCAGCGCCCTGGCCCGCTCCGCGGCCACCGCCAGGTGCACGTCGTGGGCGTCCTCCCAGCGGCCGAGCCGGCCCAGGCTGAGCCCGGCCCGGTGTCGGCTGGCCAGCACCGCCAGGTACTCGGGCGCCGGGGCGCGCCGCTCCCCGCTCTGCCGGAGCAGGGCGGTGGAGGCGAGCCCCGTCCACTGGCCGGTGAGGCCGGCCGAACGGTCCTGCGGCGGCAGCCGCAGTGACCAGGAGCCGCTGGCCCGGGACCCGGGGCCCATGCCGCGGGTCCACGCGGGCAGCCGCTCGGCGGTCCTGCGGGCCGGGGCCGGCACCAGCTCCGCGCCCTCGGCGGTGCGGACGTCGGCGAGCAGCCGGCGGGCGATGAGGGCCGCGTCCTCCGGCCGGTCGGCCGGGTCCTTGGCGAGCAGCGCGAGGATGAACCGGTCCAGCTCCGCCGGCAGTTCGGGACGCGCGGCGCTCGGCGGGGCGGGCGGGGTGTCGCGGTGGCCGATCAGGATGGCCCAGGGGTCGCCGAGGTCGAACGGCGGCGCGCCGGTGGCGATCTCGTACAGCACGCAGCCGAGCGAGTAGAGGTCGCTGCGGTGGTCGACGCCGACGCCGGCGATCTGCTCGGGCGACATGTAGTGCGGGGTGCCCATGGCCATGCCGGCGCTGGTGAGCTTGGAGGTGAGGCCGATGTCCTGGGCGATCCGGGCGATGCCGAAGTCGCAGATCTTCACGGTGCCGTCGGTGAGCCGCATGACGTTGGCCGGCTTCAGGTCGCGGTGGATGATGCCCTGGCCGTGGGTGTAGGCGAGGGCGGCGGCGACCTGGTCGGCGACGTCGGCGATCTCCGGCACCGACAGCGGCCCGCCGCGCTCGGTGAGCAGCTCGCTGAGGTTCCGGCCCTCCAGCAGCTCCATCACCAGGTAGAGGACGCCGTCGGACTCGCCGAAGTCGTGCACGACGGTGACGCCGCGGTGCTGGAGCGAGGCGGCCACCCGCGCCTCGCGCCGGAAGCGCTCCCGCAGCACGCGCAGGAACGGCTCCTCGTCCTGTCGGCCGCCCAGTGGCTTGAGGCACTTGACGGCCACCCGCCGGTCGAGCGCCTCGTCCCTGGCTCGCCAGACCTCCCCCATGCCACCCCGCCCGATCAGCTCGAGCAGTTGGTAGCGGCCGTGGATCAACGCGCGTTCCGCCATCGCCCGCCTCGCCCCCGTCGTCGCCGGCTGTGTAGCGCCCCCACTCACTCCTCCAGTATGGCTACCTGGTCCGGACGTTCCTATGCCAATGGGCGGCAAAGTGCGGTATCGGGCCACCCGGGGAACAAACCGGCCACGGCCCCCGGCACCACGGCGCCGGGCGGCGGGCCGGTGGGCGGGCCGGTGGGCGAATTCGCTCCTTCGGGTTTCGCTCCTTCGGGTAACGCCGGGGGCGCGCCCGTGACCTGGGCGGGCGCCGGCCCACGGGGCGCGGGCGCCGGGCACGGCAGTAGCATCCGCACCATGAACGCACCGTTCGCGCCGCCAGTGCCGGCGGCACCGTCCGAGGGACCGGGGGGACCCGAGGCGCTGTGCCTCGGCGAGACGATGGCCCAGGTGACGCCGGACCTCGGCGGCCGGCTGGACCGGTCGTCGCCCCAACTGCTGCGGGCCGGCGGCGCCGAGTCCAACGTGGCGATGCTGCTGGCGGCGCTCGGCCACCGGGCGGCGTGGTGCGGGCGGTTGGGCGCCGACCCGCTGGGCGACCTGGTGCTCGGCGAGGTGGCGGCGGCCGGCGTCGACACCACGCTGGTGGCGCGGGACGGGCGGCGGCCGACCGGCGTCTACTTCAAGGCCCCGGGCCCGAAGGGCACCAGCGTGCACTACTACCGCCGGGGTTCGGCGGCCTCCGCGATGGACGTCGGGCTGGCGGGCGAACTGGCCGCCGCGCGGCCCCGGATCCTGCATCTGAGCGGGATCACCCCGGCGCTCTCCCCCGGCTGCCGCGAACTGGTCGAGCACCTGGTGCGGGACCGGCCGGTGCCCGGCGCGCTGGTGAGCTTCGACGTCAACCACCGGGCGCCGCTGTGGGATCCGGCGGCGGGACGGGACCCGGCGGCCGAACTGCTCGCGCTGGCCAGGGCCTCGGACGTGGTGTTCGTGGGCCTGGACGAGGCCGCCGGGCTGTGGGGCGTCGCGACGGCCGAGGAGGTGCGGGGGCTGATCGGCGGTCCGGCCTGCCTGGTCGTCAAGGACGGGGCCGAGGAGGCGGTCTGTTTCGACGGCGACCGGGTGGTCAGGGAGCCGGCGCCGCGGGTCGAGGTGGTGGAACCGGTCGGCGCCGGGGACGCGTTCGCGGCGGGCTGGCTGAGCGGACTGCTGCGCGGCCTCGACCACGGGCGGCGGCTGCGGCTCGGCCATCTGGTGGCCGGCGCGGTGCTCGGCTCGGTGGGCGACCAGGCCGGGTTGCCGGGGCCGGCCGAGATCGACGCCCGGCTCGACGCGTCGCCCGAGGCGTGGCGCGCCGGCGTCCCCGGGCCTCGACCGGTCATCACTTCGACATCACGGGAGAGCTGAGGATGGGCAGGATCGACGCGCACCACCACGTCTGGGACCTCGCGCGGCGCCCGCACGACTGGCTCGCCGGCCCCGAAACCGCGGCGATCCGCCGCTCCTTCGGGCTCGCGGACCTGGCGGGCCCCGCCGCGGACGCCGGGGTGGCCCGCACCGTCCTCGTACAGGTGCTGCCGGAGACGGCGGAGACGGCGGAGTTCCTGGCGCTGGCCGCCGACGACGAGCTGGTGGCCGGGGTGGTGGGCTGGGTCGACCTCACGCTCGGCGACGCGGTGGCCGAGCGGCTGGCCGCGCTGCGGGACGGTCCCGGCGGCGAGCTCCTGGTGGGGGTGCGGCACCTGGTGCAGGGCGAGCCGGACGACCGCTGGCTGTGCCGCCCCGACGTGCGGCGCGGCCTGGCCGCCGTGGCGGCCGCCGGGCTGGCGTACGACCTGCTGGTGCTGCCCCACCAGCTGCCGGCGGCCCTGGACACGGTGCGGGCGCTGCCGGGGCTCACCTTCGTCCTCGACCATCTGGCGAAGCCGCCGATCGCCGCCGGGTCCCGGCAGCCGTGGGCGGGGCTGCTCGGGGAGCTGGCCGCGGAGCCCAACGTGTACGCCAAGCTGTCCGGTCTCGTCACCGAGGCGGACCACGCCGCCTGGACCGTGGCGGCGCTGCGGCCGTACGCCGAGACGGCGCTGACCGCGTTCGGCGCCGGGCGGCTGATGTTCGGCTCCGACTGGCCGGTGTGTCTGCTGGCCGCCTCCTACGCCGAGGTGGTGGGCGCGGCCGAGGAGCTGACGGCGGCGCTCGGGCCGGCCGAGCGCGCGGACGTCTTCGGCGACGTGGCGGCCCGCGTCTACCGCCTGCCGGCCCGGCCGGCCGGCTAGGACCCGGCCCCCTCCTGCTCCTCCTCGATGCGGCGGTTCCAGTCGGGCTTGCTGGCCTGCCAGCCGTCCTCGTCCTTGCCGCGCCGCCAGTAGCCGGAGACCGACAGCTGGTCGCGGGTGAGGCCGCGGTCGTGCCGCAGGTGGCGGCGGAGCTCCCGGACGAAGTGGGCCTCGCCGTGCAGGAAGGCGTGCACCCGGCCGGGTGGGAACGCGGCGCCGGTGACGGCCGGCACCAGGACGGCGCCGGGCTCGCCCGGCACCCGGTCGAGCCAGGTGATCTCGACGGATCCCGGCGACTCCAGCTTCTGCTCCTCCTCGGGGCCGCCGACCTCGAGGAAGACCCGGGCCACGGCGCCGGCCGGCAGTGCGGCGAGGGCGGTGGCGATGGCCGGCACGGCGCTCTCGTCGCCGATCAGCAGGTGCCAGTCGGCCGTCGGGTCCGGGGCGTAGGCGCCGCCGGGCCCGGCCAGGTGCAGCTCGTCGCCCGGGCGGGCCGCGGAGGCCCAGGGGCCGGCCAGGCCCTCGTCGCCGTGGGTGACGAAGTCGACCGTCAGTTCCAGGGCGGCCGGGTCCCAGCGGCGCACGGTGTAGGTCCGCGTCCGGGGCCACTGGTCGCGTGGCAGGTCGCGGCGGACGGCGGCCAGGTCGAACGGTTGCGGGTAGGCCACGCCGGGCGCCGGGAAGAGCAGCTTCACGTAGCTGTCGGTGTACGGGCCCGTGGCGAACTCACGCAGCCCGTCGCCGCCGAACACCACCCTGATCATGTGGGGGGTGAGGCGCTCCCGGCGCAACACCAGCGCGCGGTGGGTAGTGGGGGTCCTGGGGGTCTGCCGTTCGGTCACGTGCACTCCTCGCTCTCTAGAGGTTAGGGTCACCTAACTCGGAGGGCGCGTCAAATGGGACCGGTCCGGGGCCCCCACCGGGGGGCCGCCTCAGTCGACGGCGACCACCTCCACCGGGGTGGTCAGCACCCGGGCCCCGGTCACCGCGCGGACGGCGCCCGTCACGGCGAAGTCGGCGGTCAGCGGGAGATCCTCGCTGGAGTGGCCGACGGCGACCGTGAAGGTTCCGGGTTCCACGATCCGGCGCTGGTCCACCCCGGTGAACGAGGTGCGGTCGGCGTGCAGCCGGAAGCGGATCCGGGCGGCCGCGCCGGCGGCGAGCGAGACCCTGGCGTAGCCCACCAGCTCCCGGACCGGCCTGGTCACCTGCGCGGTGTGGTCGGAGAGGTAGAGCTGCGCCACGTCGTCGCCGTCCCGGTGGCCGGTGTTCCGCACCGTCGCCTCGACGGTCAGCTCGCCGTCGGCCGGGATGGCCCGGGCGCTCAGCGCGAGGTCCTCGTAGCGGAACTCGGTGTAGGAGCCGCCGTGCCCGAAGGGGTAGCGGGGCGAGGGGTCGACGTTGGAGACGCCCTGGCTGAACCGGCCGAGCGGCGGGGCGAGATAGGTGCCCGGCTGGCCGCCCGGGTGGCGCGGGACGCCGACCGGGAGGTGGCCGCTGGGGTTGGTCCGGCCGGCGAGCACGCCGGCGATGGCGGCGCCGCCCTCCGCGCCGGGCAGGAACGCCTGGACGACGGCGGCGCAGCGGTCGGCGACGTCGCCCAGCGCGTAGGGGCGGCCGGAGACGACGACCAGCACCAGCGGGGTGCCGGTGGCGAGCAGCGCCTCGACGAGGTCGGCCTGGGCGCCGGGGAGCCGCAGGTCCATGGCGTCACAGCCCTCGCCCGAGGTGCCGCGGCCGAACATGCTGGCCAGGTCGCCGACGGCGGCGACGCAGACGTCGGCGCGCGCGGCCGCCTCGACGGCCGCCGGGATGCCGGAGCGGTCGGGGTCGAGGACGGCCACGCCCCGGGCGTACTCGACGGTGGCGGCCGGGAGTTCGGCCTGGAGCGCGGTGCGCAGCGAGTCGATGGGCAGGCCGGTGCCGCGTTCCTCGTAGCGGGAGAGGACGTGGTTGGGGAAGGAGTAGCAGCCGAGGAAGGTGCGCGGGTCGTCGGCGCAGGGACCGACGAGCGCGATCCGGTGGGTGGTGGCGGGCAGCGGCAGGGTGCCGTGGTTGTCGAGCAGGATCACGGACTTCTCGGCGAGTTCGCGGGCCAGGGCCCGGTTGGTCGGCGGGTCGAGGTCGACGGGTTCGCCCTCCTCGGCGCCGGCCGGCGCGGCGCTCCAGTCGGGGTCGAGCAGTCCGAGGGCGATCTTCTGCCGCAGCACCCGCCGAACCGAGCGGTCGATCAGCTCCCGGGGCGCCAGGCCGGCGAGTTGGGCGTAGGCGTCGGCGGCGGGCAGTTCGACGTCGATGCCGGCGCGCAGGGCCAGCGCGCCGGACTCGGCGCGGGTGGCGGTGACGCGGTGCATCAGGTCGAGGAAGCTGATCGCCCAGTAGTCGGAGACGACCGTGCCGGTGAAGCCCCACGCGTCGCGCAGCAGGCCGGTGAGCAGTCCGTGGTGGGCGGCGGCCGGCAGCCCGTCGAGGTCGGAGTAGGAGTTCATCACCGAGCCGGCGCCGCCCTCCCTGACCGCCATCTCGAACGGCGGCAGGATCACGTCGGCGAACTCCCGTGGCCCGATGGGCACGGGGGCGTGGTTGCGGCCGGCGCGGGAGGCGGAGTAGCCGGCGAAGTGCTTGAGGGTGGCGATGACGCCCTGCTCCTGGAGCCCGCGCACGTAGGCGGTGCCCAGGGTGCCGACGAGGTGGGGGTCCTCGCCGATGGTCTCCTCGACGCGCCCCCAGCGGTAGTCGCGGACGACGTCGAGCAGCGGGGAGAGGCCCTGGTGGACGCCGACCGCGCGCATGTCGCGGCCGATGGCGCCGGCCATCCGGCCCACCAGTCCGGGGTCGAAGGTGGCGCCCCAGGCGATGGCGGCCGGGTAGACGGTGGCGCCCAGGGTGGTGAAGCCGGTGAGGCACTCCTCGTGGGCGATGGCCGGCACGCCCAGCCGGGTGTCCTCCGCCAGCCGCCGCTGGTAGTCGGTCAACCGCCGGGCGCCCTCCGCGGGTTCGACGGGCGCGCTGCCGAAGACCCGGGTGAGGTGGCCCAGGCCGTGCGCCGCGGCCTCCTCGAACGGGCGGTGGCCGGCCTCGAAGGCGCTCTGCAGGGGGGCCACGTCACCGTTCTCGGCACGGGCCTCGGTCGCCGCGCGCGGCCAGTGGGAGCCCAGTTGGGCCAGTTTCTCCTCGATGGTCATGGCGGCCAGCAGCGCCTCGACGCGGTCGTCAGGGGGGAGCGAGGGGTCACGCCAGGGCGCGGTCTCGGGCATGTGCGCTCCTTCGTCACCGGTGCAACACCGGTCCGTCAGTGGTGGAAAAAGTTTCCACTTGTTCACTAAACACAGAGCACGGTAGGCCGCCGGCATTCGGGCGTCAATACAGCCAAGAATCCTCGAAACTATTTCGTGGCCCCTCATGTAGGGTGGCGTTCCGAGACGTTGGCGAGGCGGAGGCGATGGCGCGAACGAACGGCACCCGGGCGACCCTCGACGCGGTGGCGACCGCCGCCGGGGTGTCCAAGGCCACGGTGTCCAAGGTGCTCAACGGGCGCCCCGGGGTTTCCGGCGAGACCCGGGAGCGGGTGCGGGAGGCCATGCGCCGGGTCGGCTACTCCCCCACCGTCGGGCCGCGCGACCCCGCGCCGGCCGGCAGCGTGCAGGTCGTCTTCGACACCCTGGTCAACCCGTACGCCGTCCATGTGCTCGACGGAGTCCTCGCCGGGGCCGAGGAGTTGGGCGCCGAGGTCGTCACGAGCGTGCTGCGCCCGAACGGCGGCGCCCGCACCACGCCGGTCGGGCCCGCCTGGCTCGAGCAGCTGAGCGCCCGGGGCAGGGCCGGCCTGATCCTGGTCACCTCCGAGCTGACCGCGGAGGAGATCGCCGCCTGCCGCCGGCTGGGGCTCGGCCTGGTGGTGGTGGATCCGCTCAACCCGCTGGACGAGAACCTGGTCAGCGTGGGCGCCACCAACTGGGCGGGCGGCGTGCAGGCCACCGAGCACCTGCTCTCACTCGGCCACCGGCGGATCGGCTACGCCGGCGGCCCCGCCCGCTCGGTGCCGGCGCGCGAGCGGCTGCACGGCTACCGGGAGGCGCTGGAGTCGGCCGGCGTCCCGCCGGCCCCCGAGCTGGCGCTGCTCGACTCGTTCCAGCCCGACGCCGGCCGGCGGATGGCGGACACGCTGCTCGACCTGGCCGACCCGCCGACGGCCGTCTTCGCCGGCAGCGACAGCATCGCCATGGGCGTGCTGGCCGCCGCGCGCGCCCGTGGCCTGCGCGTGCCGGGCGAGCTGAGCGTGGTCGGCTTCGACGACACCTACGGCACGCTGTGGACCGACCCGCCGCTGACCACCGTCCACCAGCCGCTGCGCGACATGGGCCGGGTCGCCGTCCGCACCACCCTGTTGCTCGCCCGCGGCGAGAAGCCGGACTCGCACCATGTCCAGCTCGCCACCCGGCTGTTG
This sequence comes from Streptomyces hainanensis, assembly GCF_004348415.1. Classification (GTDB taxonomy): domain Bacteria; phylum Actinomycetota; class Actinomycetes; order Streptomycetales; family Streptomycetaceae; genus Streptomyces; species Streptomyces hainanensis. The sequence continues at coordinate 12,616 of NZ_SMKI01000031.1, read as the reverse complement.
GTGCGCGGCTCGACCGCGCCACCCTGACGCCCTGCCCGTCGCGGCCGGGCCGCGGCGGGCAGGGGCCGCCGGCTCGGCGTTGCCGGCGTTACCGGCGTTACTGCGGGCCCTGACGCAGGCCGGCCAGGAAGCGCCAGAGCCCGGACCGCGGGCGCCGCGGCGCGGCGGCCGGGGCCGCGTCGCCCGGGGCGACCGGGTCGGGGGTCTCGGACGCCGCGGCGGCCGGCAGCGGCGCGGTGCCGGCGAGTTGCCGGAAGCGCACCGGGAGCGTCTTCACACCGCGGAAGTAGGAGGAGGCGCGCCACGGGATCTGGTCGACGGGCAGCACGAGTTCGAGCTCGCAGCGCTCGAACAGCCGGCTGACGGCGGTGGTGGCCACCATCTCGGCCAACTCCTGGAAGGGGCACTGGTGCGGCCCCGCGCCCCAGGCGAGGTGGGCGCGGGAGCTGGTGAGCGCGTCGTCGTCCAGCGCGCTGACGAACACCGGGTCGCCGTGCGCGGCGGCGATCGAGGCCATGACGGCGTCGCCGGCGGTCAGCCGGAAGTCGCCCAGGTCCACGTCGGAGACCGGGAAGCGCAGGGAGAGGTTGGTCCAGGACGGGTTGGCCATGTGCACGCGGTTGACCAGCTCGTGGAAGGCGCCGGCCTTCAGGCTGTCGTAGGCCAGGTCGTTGCCGCCGAGCACCTCGATCACGCTGTTGGTGATGGAGCTGGTCGCCAGGTCGGCCAGCACCAGGATGGCGAAGAGCTCGTAGCCGACCTGCTCGTCCGACATCTCGGGCGCGGCGGCGATCAGCCGGGTGGTGAGGTCGTCGCCCGGGTTCGCCCGCCGGTAGGTGGCGAGTTCGGTGGTCGCGGCGTGCAGCCGGACGATCGCCTCGGCCGCGTCCGGGCCCGAGTCGGCGAGCCGCCAGGCGTCCATGACGACGTCGTCGCCCTGCTCGACGGGGAAACCGAACAGCCGGTTGATCACCATCAGCGGCAGCGGGCGCGCGAACTGGGCGCTCAGGTCGACGAATCCGCTGCCGCCGCCGTCCGTGAAGGCGGTGATCAGCTCGTCGACGTGCCGGCTCACGGCGGCCCTGAGCTCGACGGCCTGGGGCTCGCCCGGGTCCTGGAAGGGCCGCAGGGCGTCCTCCACGGCGGCCCTGGTCGCCTTCCTGACCTCGTCGTCCTGGAGGACCAGGGTGTCGGTCCGGTAGGCGGCCAGCATGGGCCACTCCTCGGGCACCCGCCCCTCGGTGAAATCCCGCCAGTACGAGGGGGCCTTCTTCCACTGCCGCTCGTCGCGCAGCACGTCGAGGACCTCGTGGTATCCGACGACCAGCCAGACGGGATAGCCGAGCAGGTCCACGGGTGCCACCGCGCCGTACCGGTTGCGCAGCCGCTCGAAGACCAGGGCGGGGCGGGTCTCGAAGTCCCGGGTCATCAGCGGCTCCACGGCCAGCGACGCCAGATCGGACGGTATGCGCGATTCCATACGGTGTTCCCTTGCCGAACGGTTGGTCTCCCCTGGGGGGGCAGCCTAGCCACCCACCCGCCCGGTTCAAGCCAACGGTGCGGGCATCTCAGGCTGTTGAGGCCACCACGGAGAACCGCTCGCCGTTGGCCGGCACCCCGACCCCACGCCAGGTGAACGGCAGACCACGCGCGGTGACCAGGTTCGGGCCGTCCATCAGCTGGAAGTGCAGGTGGGGCTCAGTGGAGTTGCCGGAGTTGCCGCAGCGGGCGAGCTGTTGGCCGGCGACGACCCGGTCGCCGGGCCGCACGGCGAGCGAACCGCGGCGCAGGTGCGCGTACATGGCGTAGACGCCGTCGCCGAGGTCCAGGACGAGGTGGTTGCCGACGACCCGGCCCGCTCCCGCCATGTCGCGGAACAACCCCTCGACGAACAGGTAGAGCAGGGCCGGGTACGAGTTGCGGCTGAGGTGGTCCCGGTGCCGGTCGGTGGCGTGCACCACGGTGGCGTCGGCGACGGCGAACAGCGGCTGCTCGAAGGCGGGGAAGTCGCGGTTGCCGCGGGTCGGTGGCCACCAGCCGAAGGCGGGGCCCGGACGGTCCTCGGGGGCGGCCGCGATGTCGATGGCGTGGGACTGGCCGTAGGCGTTGGTGCCGTGGCTCGGCACCTTGTCGGCGGGGCTGTTGAGGGCGGTCCAGTCGCCGACGACCGGCGGCGCGACCTCGCGGGGCGCCGGGCCGGCGTCCGCGCCCGACGAGGCCCCGTCGTGCGCCGCGGTCACCGGGCGGTTGACCAGTTCGGCGACGATCCCGGTCAGGATGGCGCCGCCGATCAGCAGCCAGCCCCAGAGCATGGTGAAGTCCCACCAGATGCTGGCGATCAGTTGGACGAAGAAGGCCGCCATCAGGGAGCGGCGGAGTATCGAGAGCCACAAGAGCATGAAGGTCTCCGGAGGTCGGTGGCGCGTGGACGCGCCGCGCTTCCACGGCGCGCGGACGCGAGCGGAGGGGCGGGCCGGTCAGGGTTGGGCGGCGGTGAGGGCGACCAGCAGCGGGACCACCCGCCCGGGCGGTACCTCGTAGCGGCCCCTGGCCGCGGCGTGCAGCCAGCCGGCGGCGGTCAACTGCCGCAGGTGGTGGTAGATCTGGCCGGTGGTGCCCAGGTCGTCGAGCGCCGCGAGCTCGGCGGCGGTGCGCCGGCCGCCGAGGATCTCGCGCAGCAGCCGCAGCCGCACGGCGTGGCCGAGCGCGGCGAAGGACTCCGCGGCGTCCGACCAGTCGCGGTCGAACAGCTCGTCGGCCGTCAGCCCGTCCTGCCAGTGGAACAGCTCGCCGGACGGCAGCCGGACGGAGCCGGTGAACAGCACGCCCCCGGCTTCGGCGCCCGCCTCGGCCAGCCGCGCCCTGAGCCCTTCGAGCGCCCAGAAGTCGCCCGCGGCGGCCGGCGCCACCACCCCCCGGTCGCCGGCCCGCTCGAGCGCCGCGAGACGGCGCTCGAGCTCGGCGACCCGTGCTTCGAGATCCATGATGACGAATATACGTAACTACGTAACCGATGGACAAGGCGGGGTCGCCGGCGGCCCGGCTCAGCTCCCGGACCGACCGGCGGTCAACAGCCGGGCCACGGCCTCGGCGCTCTCCGGGTGCCTGGCCAGCAGGGCGCCGACCTCTCCGGCCGCCGGCTCCACCGGCCGCCAGCCGGCGTCGTGGCCCAGGAGGGCGGCCACCGCGTCGCAGGTGGCGGGCGCGGCGGCCAGCAGCTCCGCCACCGGACCGGCCGGCCCCGAGTCAGCCCGCCCCGAACCGACGGGCGCCGCCGCGGCCCGCTCCTCCGACCACGGCGGCACCCAGCCGTCCAGGGCAGGCAGCGTGGCGGGGAAGGTACGGCCCGCCTCGCGGACCAGCGTCGGCAGCAGCCCGCCGCCGTCCGCGCGCAGCGTGGTGATCAGCTTGGGCAGCCAGGGCAGCAGCACCCGGTCCGGCAGGTCGGCGAACGCCCTGGACAACACCTCGACCACGAACGGCGCCAGCGTGGGCACCGACTCCAACGCCTGTACGAAGCCGCTCAGATAGCGCGGGAAGGCCGGGATCACCAGCGGGTTGGCCAGCAGCTCGGCGGCGCGCTCCCGCAGCTCGTCCAGGGTCAGCAGCCCGAGCCGTGACTTGGCCGCCCAGAGCAGCGCGACCTTCTCGGGCGCCTCGGGGTGTGCCTGGCGGACGGCGAGTTCGAGCTGGGTGTGGTCGCAGCCGAGTGACAGCGCCAGGCTCTCCATACCGAAGAGGAACCCGAACATGGCGCCCACCTGGCGGACCCCGGTGTCCTCGTCGGCGAACGCGGTGGGCAGCAGGGTGCAGTAGTGGGCGTAGCCGGCGGTCACGAACGCCTCGCACCAGCGCGGCAGTTCGGGCTCGGTGGCGTGGTAGTGGGCCAACAGCCGCCGGACCTGGCGCAGCACCCGGGGCGCGTGGTCCACGGTGCGCTCGGCGGCCAGCAACTCCACGGCGCGCGCCCCGAGTTCGTCGGCGAGCCGCCCGCCGCCCAGGTAGAGGATGGCCTCCTCGACGCCCTCGAGCACGGCCGCCGCGGTGGCGTTCCGCGCCCACGCGTCCCGGCGCAGCCGCTGCTCCAGGACCTGCTCGATGGACACCCCCTCGTAGCCGAGCTCGACGATGGCCCGCTGGTTGCGGCCGATGTCCAGGTCCCAGCTCTCCTGGATGGAGCGCTCGCCGAGCCGGCGCGCGCCCATCACGGGGCGGGCGACGTCTCCGAGCAGGCGGCGCAGGACCCACAGCAGGTCCGAGCAGGGCCGCAGTTCGGGAGCGGCCTCCAGGTCGAGCAGCGCCCGCTGCCTGGTGCGGGTGGTGAGGCTCACCCCGAGCGGCGCCAGCCGGTCGAGCACGTCCTTCGCCAGTGGTGGCAGCGCCGCGTATCCCACGGAGCCGACGCGGTCGCCGCCGAGCAGGATCTCGCAGAGCCGGCGGACGTCCCGCCGGCCGGGCACGGCGTCCTTCTCGACGCAGGTGACCGCGGCGTCCTCGAAGTCGTACGGGGTGGGCCGGTCGCGGCCGCGCATGCCGGCGAGCAGGATCGAGGTCTCGTAGACGGCGATGGCGTCGGCGGTGCTGGCGAGATAGCCGTTGCGGCGGGACAGCCGGACGATGTCCACGCACCAGCCGAGCAGTTCCTCCTCGTCCAGGCCGTCCGGCGGGGGCGGGGTGCCGAGGAAGCCGGAGAGCCGGTCGGCGGCCGGCGCCGGGCCGGCCGGCCCGGCGGCGCGCCCGCGCGCCGACCGCCCGCCGGACCTCGTGCCCCCCGACCTCGCGCCGCCGGACTTCTGGCCGCGGAGCCGGAACGGCGTGACCCGGTGCGTGCCCAGCGCCCGGTCCCAGGCCGTGGCCGCGATGGACACCGCGCCCTGGGCCAGGCCGAACTGCGCCTCGATGGCGGAGTGGCTCGACGGGATGAGCCCGTACCTCCAGGAGGTGGCGGTGCGCGGGCTGATCTCGTACGGCGGGGCCTCGGCGGCCAGCCCGAACTCCTCGACGCGGCTGGCGGCGTGGAAGGCGCCGCAGACGTAGACACAGCCCGCCGGGTCGGCGCCCGAGGCGGCCAGGTGCTCGCGGATCCGGGTCCACATGTAGCGCTCGCGGTCCTCGTCGCGGGCGTCGTGCTCGGGCCGCTCCGGGCGGAGCCGCCGGAACAGGCTCCCGATCAGCACCATGACCTGGCGGTAGGTGTCGTAGTCGGCGCCGGCCAGCGGCCGCTCCACGTACTGGTCCCACCACTCGGACCAGTGCCGCACCTTGCCGTGGTGCAGCAGGTGCGCCTCCAGCTCCGCGAAGCGGGGCCGCAGGTCGCCGATCTCGATGCCGACCGCGTCGCCGTGCAGCGCCGCCTCCTCCGGCGGCTCGGGCGACACCGCCCCGTCGGGCCCGCTCCTCCCGCTCCCGCCCTCCGCCGTGCGCGCTCCGCTCGCCCGGTCCTCGCGCAGCCACTGGAAGACGTGGTCGGTGGAACGGTCGACCAGGACCAGCTCCACCCCCGGGGTCTCCAGGGCGTAGGCGATGGCCTGGTACTCGGCGGACGCCTCGGTGACGGGGGCGACCACGCTGAGCGGGGACCAGCCGGACGGGAAGCCGTCGAGCTCCGAGGCGAACGCCTGGAGCGCCACGGGGAGCCGGCAGTTGCGCAGCTCGTCGACGAGTGGGCGCAGGTCCTCGCACAGCTCGAGGTAGACGACGGTCGGCCGCTTCTCGCGCAGCCGCCTGGCCATGGCGAGCGCCGAGGCCGGCGAGTGGTGGCAGACCGGGAAGATCTCCAGCCGCTCGCGCAGCGCGCGGTCGACGTCGTCGACGATGCCGGCCAGGATCTCGGGCACCGCGGCGGTGTCGCCCGCGAACTCGTCGGCGGCGGTGAGCAGTTGCTCGCGGAGCGCGGCGAACGGCCCGGTCGGCGACGCCGCGCCTTCGGTCTCGGGTGTCGACAGGTCGATACTCATGACAGGCTCGCGATCGTGTCGCGGCCGCCCTCCAGGAACTCCTGCCAGGGGCCGCCCTCGTCCTTCTTGGCCCGCGACTCCACGACGCCGTGCCAGAACTTGTTGAGGATGGCGAGGTCCTCGGGGGCGCGCCTGGCCAGCGAGCCGACCAGCGACCCGGCGAGGGTGCGGGCGCCGAGCGTGCGGTCGCCGAAGAACTGGCTGTGCAGGATGGCGTCCTCCAGCACGCCGATGCCCTCGGCGGTGGAGAGCGACGACTCCAGCCGCTGGTCGTCGCTGGTGGCCGAGGCGGCCGCGGCGCGGAGGTCGGCGAAGCTCTGCAGCAGGATGTCGAGGAGCGAGGGCGGCACCTCCAGCTCTATCCGGTGCCTGCGCAGCAGTTCGCTGGTGCGGAACCTGACGATCTCGGCCTCGCTGCGCTTGTTGGTGATCACCGGGATGCGGACGAAGTTGAACCGGCGCTTCAGCGCGGACGACAGGTCGTTGACGCCGCGGTCCCGGCTGTTGGCGGTGGCGATGACGGAGAAGCCGGGCTTGGCGAAGACGACGTTGTCGCCGCTGTCGCCGTCGAGTTCGGGGATGGACACGTACTTCTCGGAGAGGATGGAGATCAGCGCGTCCTGGACGTCGCTGGTGGACCTGGTCAGCTCCTCGAAGCGGCCGATCACGCCGCGCTCCATGGCGGTCATGATCGGCGAGGGGATCAGCGACTCCCGGGACTGGCCCTTGGCGATCACCATCGAGACGTTCCACGAGTACTTGATGTGGTCCTCGGTGGTGCCGGCGGTGCCCTGCACGACCAGCGTCGAGTTGCGGCTGATGGCCGCGGAGAGCAGCTCGGCCAGCCAGCTCTTGCCGGTGCCCGGGTCGCCGATGAGCAGCAGCCCGCGGTCCGAGGCGAGGGTCACGATGGCGCGCTCGACGAGGCCGCGGTCGCCGAACCACTTCTGCGGGATCTCCCGGTCGAGGCCGTCGGCGCGCTCGGAACCGAGCACGAACAGCCGGACCATCCTGGGGCTGAGCCGCCAGGAGAAGGGCTTGGGGCCGTCGTCGACGGACTCCAGCCAGTCGAGTTCCTCGGCGTACTTGACCTCGGCGGGCGCGCGCAGCAGTGGGGTGTCGGTCATGAGTCGTCTCTCCAGGGGTGGTTGTCAGGCGAGGAAGTTCTTGAGCTCGAACACGAGCTTGCGGATGTGCCCCGAGATCACCGGGGTGCCGAGGGCCTTGAGGCGCTGGCGGAACCAGGGGTCGACGCTGGCGTTCCCCGAGCTGTTCACCGAGCCGACCGGGATGACCTTGACGCCGGAGCGGTGCAGGGACTCGAAGTCGGTCATCAGGGACCGGTTGTCGTAGAAGTCGGAGATCCAGACCAGCACGGTGTCGCGCGGCTCGGCGATCTTCGGCCGGACCCTGGCCATGGCGGCCGTGCCGTCGGTGCCGCCGCCCAGCGTGGTGCGCAGCAGTGTCTCGAACGGGTCGTGGACCCAGGGCGTGAGGTCGATGGCGCGGGTGTCGTACGCGACGAGGTGGACGTCCACCTTGGGCAGCCCGGCGAAGATCGAGGCCAGGATGGTGCAGTTGACCATCGAGTCGACCATCGACCCCGACTGGTCGACCACCACGATCATCCGGGCCGGTGTGGTGCGCTTGGCGGTGTGCCGGTAGAACAGCCGGTCCACGTAGAGCCGCTGGTCCTCCGGGCTCCAGTTGGTGAGGTTCTTCCAGATGGTGCGGTCGATGTCCAGGTTGCGGAAGACCCGCTTGGGCGGCACGGACCGGTCGACCACGCCCGCGCTGGTCTGCCGGACCTGGGTGCGCAGCACCTCGGCGACCTGGTCGACGAAGGAGCGGATCAGGGCCTTGGCGTTGGCCAGTGCGACGCCGGAGAGGTTGGCCTTGTCGCGCAGCAGCTGCTCGATCAGCGACATGCTGGGGGTCAGCCGTCCGGCCAGGGTGGAGTCGGCCAGCACCTCGCGCAGCCGCATCCGGGAGACGAGGTCGGCCTCCAGGTTCGCCAGGGTGCCGGAGAGTTCGCCGCCGGCCTCCTGGCCCATGCCGCGCCGGCACCAGCCGGCGTCGCGCTGCCAGTCGGCCAGCCGCTCGGCCGTGACGTCGCCGGTGCCGGTGGCGAACACGTTGAGCAGCAGCTTGGAGAGCAGGGCGGCCCGGCGCGCCTGTGCGCGGGGGTCCTCCCCGGCCGGGTCCTGGTCGCCGTCGTCGGTGGGGGACGTCAGGTTCTTGAACTCGCCGGCCAGTTCGGGGAAGCGCTGCACCAGGTTGTCCACCGAGACGGCGGGGTCGAGCAGGCCGGGGGGCAGCCCCAGGTCCTGGACGACGGCGACGCTCGCGGATTCGAGCGCCGGTTGTTCGTCGTGGTCGAAGAGGCGGGAGAGGAGGCGCCAGTAGAGCACCTGGCGACGGTTCTGGTACGGCCGCGTGCCGTCGGTTCCGGTCATTTCCGCAGCAGCCGTCCCGCTCGTTCGCGCAGCACGGTGACCGGGTCGCCGGCGCGCGCCTCCGCCTTCGCGATCTTCGGGTCGGTGACGCCCAGGGCCCAGTCGCCGCTGTGCGCCTCGACCGGCTTGCGCTTGACCGTCGCCTGGAGCGCGAGCGGCTGGAGCAGCCAGCGGTCGCCTTCCCGCCTGAGCAGCCCGACGCAGGCCGTGGAGGACCGGACCAGCTGGGGGGTGAGCGGCCCGCAGGCCGGCAGCCGGCGGGGGTCGATCTCCAGGGTGGCGCCGTCGAGTTCGAGCGTGGTGCCGTCCGACCGGTAGCCCTCGATCAGCACGGGCTCGGCGATCAGCACCGGGTGCCGGTCGAGTGGGGGGACGGGCGCGGCGACGGCTCGGGGCAGCAGGACCCGGGCGGTGGCGAAGGGGTCGACGGGCTCGGCGGCCGTGGCCCGTTCCTCGTCCCAGAGCAGGTCGCCGCCGGGCAGCAGCGGCAGCTCGGTGATCTCCAGGGCGCGGCGCTCGGCCAGCGCGGTGAGCAGCTTCGGGTGGTGCTGGAGCAGCCGCCAGACGGCGGGCCCGGTGATGGTGTCGACCTTGCCGGCGCCGACCGCGGTGCGGACCAGGCGGGGCGGGGCGCCGCCGGCGGGCTCCAGGACGGCGTGCACCTGGACCTGGACGGCGGTGCCGTGCTCGTGCGCGTCGGCGCCGAGGATCAGCAGCCGCCCGGAGACCGGCTCGGCGTCGGCGGGCGGGCCGCCGCCCTGGGCGAGCAGCAGGGCGCGCGACCAGAGGTCGGCCCAGCGCCTGGCGGGCAGCGACTCCAGCGCGGCGACCGGGGAGGCGGCGCGCAGCTCGGCGGCGAGGCCGTCGACCAGCACGGCGAGCCGGCGGTGCGCCGGGTCGGCCAGCAGGGCCTCGACGGTCTGGTCGACGGCGGAGACCAGGTCGCGGCCCACGCCGCGCCAGCCCGCGATGGCCAGCTCGCGCAGCCAGGAGCGGCAGCCGGCCAGCGGCCCCGCGGCGGCCGGCTCGGCGGTCGCCGGCCCTGCCCACTCCGCCCTGGCGCGGCCGAGCGCCGTGTCCAGCGCGGCGAGCCCGGCGTCGTGCACCGCGCCGAACAGCGCGGTGCGGGCGCCGGCCAGGGTGGCCAGGTGCTCGTCGGTGACGGAGCCGGCGGCGATCTTCTCGACGGCCTCGGCGAGCGCGGGCCCGAGCGGGGTGGCGGCGAAGGCGCCGGCCAGGTCGGTGAGCGCGGCGAGGCGCTCGGCGCCGAGCCGGGCGAGGCCGTCGCCGAGGGCGTCGTCCAGGCCGGCCGCCAGGTCGAGGGCGGCCGCGGCGCCGGCGGGCTCGGCCGCCCGCAGCTCGGTCAGCTGAACTCCCAGCATCAGCGCACCGCCTCCGGGGCCGGGAACCAGTGCAGCTCGGGTATCGGCGCCCGCTGGTCGGGCAGCTCCAGATAGGCCAGGTGGCGCAGGAACCGGCTGAACACGGCGGCCGCCGGGGCGGCCTCCCGCCCTCCGGCCAGGCCGGCCAGCAGATCGCCCTCGGCACCGACCTCCGCGTGCAGGTAGCGGGCGACGCGGTCGACGCCGTACTGGAGGACGGCCTCGTCGGCCAGTGCCCGCAGGTGCTTGCACGGCCGCGCGCCGAGGCCGCCGCACGGTCGGTTGTTGTTGGTGCTGCAGCCGAAGCCGTGGGTGCGGGCGGCGATCGAGGCGACGTAGACCCGTGCCGGGTCGGAACCGCTCGACACCACTCCCTGCAGCCGCCCCTCGGCCAGCTCGACGAAGGGCACCTTCGCCAACTTCCGTGGCCGGACGGGCTCCACCACCCGCACCGTGCTGCCGCGCTCCCACGCGGCTCGCTCCGTGTCCGCCTCGTTCACGACCATCGATCTCCAGCCTGGCGCGCTCGCGCCGTAGCCCATGAGTGTGAGGACCGACGCGCGCTCTCGTCCGCCGCGTCGATCTTGGGAAACAGCATGGCGGAGGGCACTGACAATCCCTCAGGACGTGACGACCGACCGTTCACCCCATCATCGGATGGTTCGATTCGTCACAGAATCATCCTTTTTACGGCTCATAAGGCGTTATTGACACCGGCTCGGTAATTATCCCTAATAGTCGGAGCGGCCCCGCCACCCGACAGCCAAGGAGTCCCCCGTGACGAGCTCGTCCGTGATCGCCGAAGGCGCCGCCTCCGCCACCGATACCGCCGGCGTCCCCGCCGACTTCATCGGCCTGACCAACTCCCTCTGCGACGCCCAGGCCCTGCTCACCGCCCTGGAGCTGGACCTCTTCGGCACCCTCGCCGCCGGTCCGGCCCACCCCGACACCCTCCGCGCCACGCTCGGTCTGCACGGCCGCGGCCTGGCGGACTGGCTCGACCTCCTGGTCCACAGCGGCATGCTGGAGCGGCACGGCGACCGCTACCGCAACGCCCCGGTGGCCGACCGCTATCTGGTCCGCGGCGGCGCCCACTACACCGGGGACGTGCTGCGCCGGCGCATGTTCCCGGCGCTGCTCGCCCTCACCGAGTCGCTGCGCACCGGCGCCCCGCACGGCACCGACGAGTTCACGGACACGGTCAGCCGCCTCGACGTGGTCCGTCAGTTCGCCGACCAGATGGACTTCATCACCGACCCGCTCGCCGGGCCGCTCCTCGCCGCCTACGACGACTGGGGCCGGCACCGGTCGGTGCTCGACGTGGGCGGCTGCCGCGGCGGCCTGCTCTCCCGGCTGCTGGCCGCCCACCCCCACCTCACCGGCCAGGTCTTCGACCTGCCCATGATGGCGCCGCTGGCCGCCGAGCAGGCCGCCGCCCACGGGCTGCGGGGCCGGCTGACCTTCCACGCCGGGAACTTCTTCACCGACCCGCTGCCCGCGTCCGACGTCGTGGTGATGGGGCACACCCTGGTCAACTGGCCGGCCGAGCGGCGGGCGTTCCTGCTGCGCGCGCTCCACGCGAGCGTCAACCCCGGCGGCGTGCTGCTCGTCTACGACCGGATGCTCACCGGGGCGCTCGACGAGGCGGAGCGCCACAACCTCCGGATCAGCCTCTCCATGCTGGTGCTGACCAGGGGCGGCTCCGGATACCCCCTGGAGGAGCTGAGGTCGCACGCCACCGCGGCCGGCTTCGCCGGCGTGACGCACCAGCGGTTGGGCGCGTACGACACGCTGGTCGTCTGCCGGAAGGCGCCTGTGGCGAACGGCGCCTCGCCGGGCTCAGCCGACGGCCGCGCCCGCGGGCAGGTCAACGGTGACGTCGAGGCCGCCGTCGGGCAGCGGCGTCAGGCGCAGCGTCCCGTGGTGGGCGGTGACGACCGCCCGCACGATGGACAGGCCGAGACCTGAGCCGGTCTCACCGCGGACGCGGGCGCCCTCGCCGCGGACGAAGGGTTCGAGCAGGTGGTCGGCCGTGCCGGGGTCGATGACCTGACCGGTGTTGACGACGCGTAGCCGGGACCGGCCGTCCCGGCTCGTGCCGGTGCTGACCTCGACCCGGCCGCCGGGGTGGTTGTGGCGGACGGCGTTGCCGATCAGGTTTCCCGCCATCCGCTCCAGCAGCACGGACCGCCCGGTGACCGGCGCCGGGCCGAGGGCGGCCTCCACCACCAGGGCGCGGGCCGTGACGTCGGGCCCGGCGGCGTCCAGGGCGTCGGCGGCGATCCCGGCGAGGTCCGCCGGCCGGTCGGGGCCGCCGGCGCCCGCCTGGCTGCGGGCCAGCAGGAGCAGCCCGTCCAGGGTGTGCTGGCTGCGCACCGCGGCGTCCCGCACGTCGTGGGCCATGGCGATCAGGTCGTCCGGTTCCGGCCGGCCGTCGAGCGTGACGTCGACGGCGGTGCGGATCGTGGCCAGCGGCGTGCGCAGTTCGTGCGCGGCGTTGGCGGTGAACAGGCGTTGGCCGTGCAGGCCCTGTTGGATGCGGTCCAGCATGCCGTTGACGGTGGTGGCCAGCGCGGCGAGCTCGTCGGCGGGCGCGGCCACCGGAACCCGCTCGGAGAGGTTGTCGGCCGAAAGCCGCTGCGCGGTGGCCGCGATGGCGCGGACCGGCCGCAGGATCCGCCCGGCCAGCCACCAGCCGAGGAAGGCGGCCGACAGGGTCACCACGGCGAGGGCGATGCCGGCCTGGGTGAGGAAGGAGGACAGCGCCAGCCGCCGGAGGCGCTCGCCCGCGTCGAGCATCTGCTCGGGCAGGGAGGGGGTG
>NZ_SMKI01000319.1 GCF_004348415.1 Streptomyces hainanensis | reverse complement strand
CGATTGGCCCGTTCGATCTCCTTGGAATTGGCACTTCCGTGGGCCAATGACCCGACGTTGAATGGCTCGGCGCAGGGAGAGAAACGAACGAGGAGCCCCCGTGACCGTCGCCGACAGATGGTGCGCCCCGCCCCGGGAGACCGTGCCCGCCGCCGGGCCACCGCGGCCGCTGGCCGCGGCGCAGTTCGTGAACTCCGTCGGCGACGGCGCCTTCTACGCCTGCTCGGCGCTGTTCCTCACTCAGCTCGTCGGCCTCTCCGCTTCGCGGGTAGGGCTGGCGCTGACCGTGGCGTGGGCGTCGGCCATGCTGGCCGGCGTGCCGCTCGGGCACCTCGCCGACCGGCTGGGGGCGCGCCGCACCGCCGTGCTGCTGTCCCTGGCGACGGCCGCGGCGCTGTGCGCCTTCCCCTGGGTGCGGTCGTTTCCGCTCCTCGCGCTGGTTCTCTGCGGGTACGCCTGCGCCCAGGCCGGCCTGGCCTCGGCCCGGCAGACGCTGCTGGCGGCGCTGGTCGCCGCCGAGCGGAGAACCCTGGCCAGGGCCCGGTTGCAGTCGGTGACCAACGCCGGCCTGGCGATGGGCGCGGGGCTCGGCGCGCTGGCGCTCACCGCCGGCACCCGGTCGGCCTACGTGGCCGTCTTCGCCGTCGACGCCGGTGGCTTCCTGGTCGCCGCCCTCCTGCTGCGCCGCCTGCCCGAGGCGCGGCCCGCGCCCGGGGCGGCCACCGGGCCGCGGCTGGCCGTACTGCGCGACCGGCGGTACGCGGCGGTCACCGCGCTGAACGCGGTGATGTGCCTGAACATGCCGCTGCTCAGCCTGGGGCTGCCGCTCTGGACGGCGCGGCGCACCGACGCGCCCGAGGAACTGGCCGCGCTGCTGCTGACGTTCAACACCCTCTGCGTGGTCGTGTTCCAGGTGCGGGTGGCCCGCCGGGTGACCGACCCGCGCGCCGCCACCCGGGCGACCCGCCGGGCCGGCTGGCTGATGCTGGCCGCCTGCGCCGGATACGCGCTGTCCGGAGCCGGCGTCGGGCCCGGCGCGGCGGTGGCGATCCTGCTCGCCGCCGCCGCGCTCCAGGTCGCCGGCGAGATGTGGCAGGGGGCGGGCGGCTGGGAACTCGGCTTCGGCCTGGCGCACCCCGCCCGGCAGGGTCAGTACCAGGGATTCTTCGGCATGGGCCCGCAGGTCGCCAGGGCGCTCGGCCCGGTACTGGTCACCACTCTGCTGCTGGGCTGGGGCACGTGGGGCTGGCTCGCCCTCGGCGGCCTGTTCCTGGCCGCCGGCGCGGCCTTCGGGCCGGCCGTCCACCGCGTCGGCCGGCCCGCGACCTCGACGGCCGGGCCGTGACGGTGCGGCGGGTCCGGCCGGGACGCTCGACGCGGCCGGGTGGCGGCCGGCGGCCGAAGGCCGGTCAGGAACGGCCCCGGAGCGGGTGGACGACCGCCAACGCGTCGATGGCCTGTTCCAGTTCGGCCACCATGTCGACCCGCGGGTCGATCAGCCACTGGAGTTGGAGCCCGTCGGAGAGGGCGATGAGGCTGCCGGCGGCCCGGGCGCTGTCCAGTTCCGGCGGGTAGCGGCCGGCCGCCTTGCGCCGTTCGATGTCGTCGACCAGGTGGCCCCTGACACGCTCGAAGCGCCCCAGGAAGAACTCCCTCGACGGGTGGCCCCCGGCCGCGGCCTCCGCCGCGAACGCCGTGTAGAGGTGGACGAGCCCCGGAACTCCCGTGTTGTGCCGCACCAGTTCGGGCCAGAGGGTGAGGATGCCCTCGTCGGCTCCGACCGCCGCGACGCCGGCCGCCCAGGCGCGCCGGTCCCATGCCGTGACGACGGCCTCCAACAGCTTCTCGCGGGAGGGGAAGTAGTGCAGGATGTGCGCCGGCTGCAGCCCCAGCTCACGCGCGATCGCGCGCAACGAGGTGTTGCGGTAGCCGCGTTCCGCCAGGGTCCGCAGCGCCGTGGCGATGATCTCCTCCCGCCTGGCCACGCCCTTGGCGTACGCCCCCCGGCCCGTCATGCCCCCATCGTAGGCGCGCCCCCGGGGACTTGGCGCACGACCCTTGCCAGCCAAATCTGACCATCGGTAAATTTTGAGCCGTCAACTTTTGCCGAACCCCGGCAAAAGCCCCCTCTCCCGATGGCGAAAGAGGTGGACGAGAGTGGTAGTCGACGGTGGAAGACGCCTCTGGGTGTTGCTGCTGACGTTGCTCCTGCCGCTGGTGGCCCTGGCCCCGGCGACGGCGACGGCCCACGAGGGTCACGGCGGCGGCCCGGGCGGCGGGCAGGGCCAGCCGCCGCCCGTGCCGAGCGAGGACCGGTTCCAACGGGTGCTCCTGGAGGGCAACGACCTGACCCAGCCGATGCGCGTCAGCGTCGCCCCCGACGGCCGGGTGGTCTACATCGAGCGCGACGGCCGGGTGAAGGTGTGGGACCCGGAGACGGGGGCCTCGGTGGTGGCCGGCACCATCCCGGTCCGGGTCACCGGCGAACTGGGGCTCGTCGGGCTGGCCCTGGCCCCGGACTTCGACCGCACCGGGCACCTCTACCTGCACTTCTCCCGACCGGACTGGGACACCTCCTTCACCTCCCGGGTGGCCCGCTTCACGCTGACCGACGAGAACACGCTCGAGCCGGCGACCGAGCGGCTGGTCATCGACATCCCGCACCCCGACGGCGTCCGGGGCGGCCACAGCGCGGGCGATCTCCTGATGACCGACGACGGGCAGCTGTTCATCGCCACCGGCGACAACACCAACTGCTGCGCCTCCCAGGGCTTCGCCCCCACCGACGAGCGGCCGGGCCACGCCGACGGCGACGCCCAGCGGACCTCCGCCAACACCAACGACCTCAACGGCAAGATCCTCCGCGTCGTGCCGAAGCGGAACGGCGGCTACCGCATTCCCCGGGGCAACCTGTTCCCGGAGCGGCTCGACCGGCACGACAGGACCAGGCCCGAGATCTACGCCATGGGCTTCCGCAACCCGTTCACCCTCGGCGACTACGACGAGGAGACCGGTGCCCTCTGGATGGCCGACTACGGCCCGGACGCCATCCTGCCGGATCCGGAGCGCGGCCCCGCCGGCCACGTCAGGACGCTGCTGATCAACGGAGCGGGCAACTACGGCTGGCCGTACTGCACGATGGACAACCAGCCCTACAACGACTGGGACTACGAGGAGAACCGGCCGGGCCCCTGGTTCGACTGCGACCGACCGGTCAACGACTCCCCCAACAACACCGGCCTGGTGAACCTGCCGCCGATCGAACCCGCCACCATCTACTACACCTACGACCGCCAGGAGTACTTCCCCGAGCTGTACGGCGGCGGCGCGATGGCCGGGCCGATGTACCGCTACGACGAGGCGGCCGAGGACTCGCCCACCCGGTTCCCCGAGTGGTTCGACGGGCGGCGTTTCCTCTACGACTGGACCACCGACTGGATCCGGACCACCCGGTTCGACCGGCGGCTGACCACCCCGCGCGACATGCGGGAGTTCCTTCCGGGGGTGGACTTCGTCAAGCCGATGGACATGGAGTTCGGCCCGGACGGCTCGCTCTACGTCCTCGAGTACGGCAACGGCTGGGGATCGAGCAACGACGACGCCGGCCTGTACCGCGTCGACTACGTCGAGGGCAACCGGACCCCGCTCGCCGTGGCGACCGCCAGCGCGGACTCGGGGACCCTGCCGCTCACCGTGGAGTTCGACGCCTCGGGTTCGAGCGACCCCGACGGTGATGCCCTCAGCCACGCCTGGGACCTCGACGGCGACGGCACCACCGACGCCACGGGACCCACCGCGTCCCACACCTACACCACGGCGGGCGAGTTCCGGCCCGCGTTGACCGTCACCGACGCCGGCGGCCTCTCGACCACCACCCATCTCACCGTCACCGCCGGCAACGCCCGCCCGACGCTGACCATCGAGTCGCCGGCGGACGGCACCTTCTCCGACTTCGGCGAGGACATCCCCTTCACCGTCCGCGCCGAGGACCCGGACGGCGGCCCCGTCGACTGCACCGCGATCACCGTGACCTACCAGCTGGGCCACAACCAGCACGGCCACCCCATGAGCGAGGCCACCCCGGGGCCTGACTGCCGCGGCGTCCTGAGTCCAGGCCGCGACGCCGAACACGGCCCCGGCGCCTACGTCTTCCACATCGTCCAGGCCGGCTACACCGACGCCGGCGGGCCCGGCGGCGCGCCGCCGCTCACCGCCGAGGCCGACGCGGTGCTGCACCCGCCGACGTACAGCGCCCAGACCTACCCGGCGGGCGACGGCGTCGGGCTCTACAAGGGGCAGCTGTTCGTCCCCGGGCCCGGCAACTGGTTCTCGTTCCCCCGGATCGACGTCCGGGACGTCGACCGGCTCACCATGGCCCTCGCCACCCGCGAGGCCGGCGTCACCCTGACCGTCCACGCCGGCTCCCCCGAGGGGCCGGTCGTCGCCCGCTTCGACGACCTCCCGGGCACCGGCTCCACCTCGCTGGACGACCGCGTCTACCAGGAGTTCACCGCGCCCGTGAGCGACCCGGGCGGGGTGCACGACCTGTACTACGTCGCCAGCTGGCCGGACGGCGTCCAACCCGAGCTGTTCGTCGGTGACTTCACCTTCGAGACGGAGTCGGGGCGGCCCGACTGACGATCTCCGCTCCGTGGTGCGGGGCCTCGCGCCCCGCACCGCGGAGGGCTCACAGCACCCCGCGCCCGGCCAGGTTGCGCAGCAGGGCGCGCAGGCCGAAGGTCCAGGGGGGTGCCTGCTCGCTGGTGGTGACGGTGTTGACGAGGGCGCCGAGCCGCGGGCTGGAGATCCGCACGACGTCGCCGAGGTCGTGGGTGAAGCCGGCGCCCGGGGCGTGCCGGTCCTCGGTCGGCGCGAACAGGGTTCCGGTGAAGAGCACGAAGCCGTCCGGGTGTTGGTGGTGCGCGCCGTGGGTGGCGGTGACGAGTTCCAGCACGTCGCGGCTGATCTCGCGCATCGAGCTGCGGCCGCGCAGCGTGTAGCCGCCGGGCCCCTCGACCAGCAGTTCGATGTCGAGGTCGCGGACGGCGTCCAGGTCGAAGCCCTCGTCGAGCAGGCGGACGAAGGGGCCGATGGCGCAGGAGGCGTTGTTGTCCTTGGCCCGGGGCAGCAGCAGGGCGCTGCGGCCCTCGACGTCCCGGAGGTTCACGTCGTTGCCGAGGGTGGCGCCCCGCACCCGGCCGTGCGAGTCGACGACGAGGACGGCCTCGGGTTCCGGGTTGTTCCAGCCGGAGGCGGCGAGCACCCCGATGTCGGCGCCGGTGCCGACGGCGGAGAGTACCGGGGCCTTGGTGAAGACCTCCGGGTCGGGGCCGATCCCGACCTCCAGGTACTGCGACCACAGCCCCTCGGCGACCAGCAGTTCCTTCGCCTTCGCGGCCTCGGCCGAGCCGGGGCGGATCCGGTCGACGGCGCCGCCCACGGCCGCGACCACGCGTTCCCTGACCTCGGCGGCCCGGGCCGGGTCGCCGCCCGCGCGTTCCTCGATGACGCGTTCGAGCAGGCTGTTGGCGAAGGTGACGCCGGCGGCCTTGATCACCTGGAGGTCGACGGGGGCGAGCAGGTGCGGGAGGTCCCGGCGGCCGGCGGCGGTCGCGGCGAGCAGCTCGGCGAGGGGCCAGGCGCGCCCGCCGGGCGCCCGCCGCACGATCTCGACGGCCTCCTCGACGCCCTGCCGTTCCAGGAGGTCGGCGACGGTGGGCGCGTGGGCGGTCAGGTCGACGACGAGCCCGTCGCGGACCGCGGCCACGCAGGGGCCGCCCCACTCGGGTTCGTGGACGCGGGCGACGAGGGCGGCCTGGTCGGCGTCCTGGGGCAGGACGTCGTCGGGGGTCGGTGCCGGGGCCATGGTGCGGGTCTCTCCTTCTTCGGTGCGCGGGCCTGGGTGCGCCTTCGGTCAGTGGGAGTCGCGGGGCACGTCGTACCCGCGACAGCCGCGGAGGAAGTCGAAGTCGGCGCCCTGGTCGGCCTGTTCGACGTGCTCCGTGTAGAGCCAGGTGTAGCCGCCGTGGTGCCGGCGCGGGGGCGGGCTCCAGTCGGCACGGCGCCGTTCGAGCTCGGCGTCGTCGACGTCGAGCCGCAGGGTGCGGCCCGGCACGTCGAGCACCACGGGGTCGCCGTCCCGCACCAGGGCCAGCGGGCCGCCGACGGCCGCCTCCGGGGTGACGTGCAGGACCACGGTGCCGTAGCCGGTGCCGCTCATCCGGCCGTCGCAGACGCGCACCATGTCGGTGACGCCGGCCTTGAGGAGCTTGGTGGGCAGCGGCACGTTGGAAACCTCGGGCATGCCGGGGTAGCCCTTGGGCCCGGCGTTCCTGATGACGAGCACGGTGTTCTCGTCGACATCGAGGTCCGGGTCGTCGGCGACCGCGTGGTAGGCCTCCGGCGAGTCGAAGACCCGGGCGGGGCCCCGGTGGTTGAGCAGGTGCGGGGAGGCGGCGGACTGCTTGATCACGGCGCCGTCCGGGCACAGGTTGCCGCGCAGCACGGCGGTGCCGCTGCCGGCCGGCTGGAACGGGTCGTCGAGACCGGTGATGACGTCCGGGTTCACGTTCTCGGCGTCCGCCACGTTCTCGGCGACGGAGCGGCCGGTGACGGTGAGCCGGTCGCCGTGGAGCAGCCCGCCGCGGACGAGTTCGGCGAGGACGGCGGGCAGCCCGCCGGCGTAGCAGAAGTCCTCCATCAGGTACTTCCCGCTGGGCATCAGGTTGACCAGGGTCGGCACGGCGCGGGCGAGGGCGTCGAAGTCCTCGGGGGTGAGGTCGACGCCGACCCGCCCGGCGATGGCGGTGAGGTGGATGACGGCGTTGGTCGAGCCGCCGATGGCGGCGTTGACGCGGATGGCGTTCTCGAAGGCGTCGCGGGTGAGGATGTGCGAGGGGCGCAGCCCCTCCTCGACCATGGCGACGATCCGCCGCCCGGCGGCCCCCGCCGTCTCCATCCGGCGGGAGTCGACGGCGGGCCAGGTGGCGGATCCCGGGAGCTGCATGCCGAGGGCCTCGGCGAGGCAGGCCATGGTGGAGGCGGTGCCCATGGTCATGCAGTGGCCGTTGGAGCGGGCCATGCACCCTTCGGCGAAGAAGCACTCCTCCTGGGTCATCCGGCCGGTCTTCAGGTCCTCCTCGAACTTCCAGACGTGGGTGCCGGATCCGACGTCCTCGCCCCGGTACTTGCCGTTGAGCATCGGGCCGCCCGTGACCATGAGGGCGGGCAGGTCGACGCTGGCGGCGCCCATGAGCATGGCGGGCGTCGTCTTGTCGCAGCCGGAGAGCAGCACCACGCCGTCGAGCGGGTTGGCGCGGATCAGTTCCTCGACCTCCATGGCCATGAGGTTGCGGTAGAGCATGGCGGTGGGGCGCATCAGCGTCTCGCCGGTGGCCATGGTGGGGAACTGGAGCGGGAAGCCGCCGGCCTGCCACACGCCGCGCTTGACCGCCTCGGCGACCCGGGTCAGGTGGGCGTTGCACGGGGCGAGTTCGGAGGCGCTGGTGGCGATGCCGATCACCGGGCGCCCGTCGAACACCTCGGGGCCGAAGCCCTGGTTGCGCATCCAGGACCGGTACACCATGCCGCTCCGGCCGCTGGCGCCGAACCATGCCTGGCTGCGGCGGGCCGCCTGTTCGCCGTCCGTCATCTTCGGGTCTCCCGTGGTGTCGTGTCGTGCGGTGGTTCTCGGTGTTTCCCGGTGCGCCGGGGCTGAGACCGGAGTCGGGGTCGGGGTCAGAAGTGGAGGTCGATCTGCTGGCGGATGGTCAGGACGGAGAGCACGCCGAAGAGGCCCACGGCCCATACGAGCACGACGGCCCGGAGGCCGCGCACCTTCAGCGGGTTCGGCAGCGCCTTGCGGTTGAGGTAGAGCAGCAGCCCGGAGTAGACGAACATCATCATCCCGGCGACGCAGGCCGACACGATGAGCAGGACGAGCGGCTGGTCGAGGCCGAGCGCCAGTATCCCGATGCCGATGGCGACGAGCCCCCACACGAGCCAGAAGTAGAGCCGGCTCTCGGGGTAGGTCGAGTTCCGCAGGTAGGTGGACTTGAGGACGTCGGCGGCGAGCCTGCTGGTGTAGTCGACGATGCCGGCCGCGGCGCTGAACAGGGAGAAGCCGCCGATCAGCCAGAACAGGACGCCGAACCAGTTGCCCACCTGGGCCTTGAGCACCTCGCCCTCGGCCTCCACGAAGCCCACGTTGTTGGCGAGTCCCTCCGTGCCGAAGAGCGTGGAGTGGGCGAGCAGCGAGGCGAGCACGATGGTGATGATGGTGGTGGCGCCGAAGGTGATGGCCTGCTCGATGTTGGCGAACCGCCACCAGCGCTTCCAGCGGTCCATGTTCTCGCCCTCGGGCACGAAGACGTAGCCGGTGCTGGTGCCGACGGCGGCGTCGTCCTTCTTGCCGGTGACCGGGCTGACCAGGCGGGGCACGTAGTGGCCCATGCCGAAGCCCTTGTCGCGGATCCAGTTGCTCTGGCAGAGGTTCTGCCCGCCGCCGGCGCCGGCGTAGGCGAGGGCGCCCATCAGCACGGCGACGCCGAGTTCGCTGGGGAACTGGCCGATGTGGGTGACGGCGTCGGGGAGTTCGCGCCAGCTCGACGCCTTGATGGCGAGGATCACCGCGAGCACGAAGAACCCGCCGATGAGGGCGACCTTGACGAAGAGCAGCCGTTCGAGGGCGGTGTAGACGACCGGCGCGAGGGTGAGGATGGCGCCGATGAGCAGCAGCAGGCCCACGGCGATGACGGTGGGGTCGCCGCCGAAGACGTAGGACAGCATGGTGGCGGAGCTGGTGGTCCAGCCGGGCCAGAGGTTGGCGGCGTAGGTCAGGCCCACGAGCACCGCGCCCCAGTGCCGCCAGTAGCGGTTGAAGCCGGTGATGGCGGTCTCCCCGGTGGCGAGCGTGTAGCGCTCGATCTCCATGTTGATGAACCACTGGGTGACCACGCCGACGACCGCTCCCCAGAGGAAGACGAGCCCGGCCTGCGAGGCGATGTAGGGCCAGAGGATGAACTCGCCCGAGGACAGGCCCACTCCGGCCGCGACGACGCCCGGCCCGATGATCGGCCATATCCGGCGGGGTGGGGCGGGCAACGGCCGTACCGCGGGCGGTGGTAGGCGGCGGGTGCTCATG
>NZ_SMKI01000318.1 GCF_004348415.1 Streptomyces hainanensis | reverse complement strand
GCCGGGGGGGCGTGGCCGGGCCACGGGCGGGGCCCGGCCGGCAGGCCGGCGTGGGCCCGCCCTTCCTGGGGCCGCGCGCCGAACAGGCGCCCGGTGCGTCGCGCGCCCGCCCTTCCCGACCGGGGCCGGGCGGCGCGCAGGCGCGCCGCGACGCGGGCCCGGCCCGGCCCGGCGCAGCCGAAGGTGGTGAGCAGGATCACTTCGACCGCGTAGGCGCGCCGGCACAGCCGGCGGGCAGTGGCCCGCTCCGTCCGCGCGGGGCACGCCGCCCGCGGCGGCTCCGGGCCCACGGGCCAAGGGAGTTACCTGCATCCGCCCCCGGGGCGCCACCGACGGTCGGCGCCGGCCCCTTCGGGCCGGTTCGCCGGCGGGCGAGGCCCTCGGGACCCCCGCCCGCGGTCCGCGGGACCACGTGTTCCATAATGGCTTGTGAATGTGAATACGTTCACAAGGTCAGACCGCGCAACCCGCGCGACGCGGAGGAGAAAGAACCGTGGATCTCGCTCTCGCACCGGAGACGCTGGCTCGGTGGCAGTTCGGCATCACCACCGTCTACCACTTCCTCTTCGTCCCCCTCACCATCTCCCTGGCCTCCCTCACCGCCGGTCTACAGACCGCCTGGGTGCGGACCAGGAACGAGAAGTACCTCAGGGCCACCAAGTTCTGGGGCAAGCTCTTCCTGATCAACATCGCGATGGGCGTGGTCACCGGCATCGTGCAGGAGTTCCAGTTCGGCATGAACTGGTCCGACTACTCCCGCTTCGTCGGCGACGTCTTCGGCGCACCGCTCGCCTTCGAGGCGCTGATCGCGTTCTTCTTCGAGTCCACCTTCATCGGCCTGTGGATCTTCGGCTGGGACAAGCTGCCGCCCAAGCTGCACCTGGCCACCATCTGGACCGTCGCCGTGGGCACCGTGATCTCCGCCTACTTCATCCTGGCGGCCAACTCCTGGATGCAGCACCCGGTCGGCTACCAGATCAACGAGGAGTCGGGCCGGGCCGAGCTCACCGACTTCTGGCACGTGCTCACCCAGAACACGGCGGTGGCGCAGTTCGCGCACACCATCACGGCCGCCTTCCTCACCGGTGGCGCGTTCATGGTCGGCATAGCCGCGTACCACCTGATACGCCGGCGGCACACCGCCGTGATGCGCACCTCGCTGCGCGTCGGGCTGATCACCATGGTGGTGGCCGGTGTGCTCACCGCCGTCTCGGGCGACCGGCTCGGCAAGATCATGTACGAGCAGCAGCCGATGAAGATGGCCTCGGCCGAGGCGCTGTGGGAGACGGAGGGGCCCGCCCCCTTCTCGCTCTTCGCCGTCGGCGACGTGGACCAGGGCCACAACGTGGTGGCCGTCGAGGTGCCGGGACTGCTCTCGTTCCTCGCGCACGACAACTTCTCCGAACCGGTGCCGGGCATCAACGACATCAACGAGGAGCTCCAGGAGCTGTACGGCCCGGGCGACTACCGTCCCAACATCCCGGTGGCCTACTGGAGCTTCCGCTGGATGATCGGCTTCGGCATGGCCTCCGCCTCCCTCGGGGCCGCCGGTCTCTGGCTCACCCGCCGCCGGTTCTGGCTGGCCGAGCGCCTCCGCACCGGTGAGGACGAGCGACCGCGCCTCGCCCTCACCAGGAACCGTGAGCTTCCTCACCTGCTGACCCGCTGGTACTGGCGGCTGGCGCTGCTCACCATGCTCTTCCCGCTGATCGCCAACGCCTGGGGCTGGATCTTCACCGAGACCGGCCGCCAGCCCTGGGTGGTCTACGGGCTGCTGAAGACCGAGGCGGCCGTCTCGCCCGGGGTCTCCCAGGTCGAGGTCCTCATCTCGTTGCTCGTCTTCACCGCCCTCTACGCGATCCTCGCCGTGATCGAGGTGCGGCTGATGGTCAAGTACGCCAAGGCCGGGCCGCCCGAGCTGACCGAGTCCGACCTGAACCCGCCAAGCCGCATCGGCGGGGACGATCCCGCCGCCGACCGCCCGATGGCGTTCTCGTACTGAGGAGTTGGCCCGATGAGTCTTCCCGAACTCTGGTTCGTCATCATCGCCGTGCTGTGGATCGGCTACTTCTTCCTCGAGGGCTTCGACTTCGGCGTCGGCATCCTCTCCGGAACGCTCGCCCGGGACCGGGCGGAGCGCCGGGTGTTGATCAACACCATCGGCCCGGTGTGGGACGGCAACGAGGTCTGGCTGATCTCGGCCGGCGGCGCGACCTTCGCCGCCTTTCCCGAGTGGTACGCCACCCTGTTCTCCGGCTTCTACCTGCCGTTGCTGCTGATCCTGGTCTGCCTGATCGTGCGGGGCGTGGCCTTCGAGTACCGGGCCAAGCGGCCGGAGGAGTCCTGGCAGCGGAACTGGGAGCTCGCCATCTTCGTCACCTCGCTGACCGTCGCCTTCCTCTGGGGCGTCGCCTTCGCCAACATCGTGCGCGGGGTGCCGATCGACGCCGACTTCGAGTACACCGGCGGCCTGCTGAACCTGCTGAACCCCTACGCGCTGCTGGGCGGCGTGGTGGCCGTGGTGCTGTTCACCTTCCACGGCGCGGTGTTCACCGCGCTCAAGACCGTGGGCGACATCAGGACCAGGGCCCGGCGCGCGGCCGGCCTCCTCGGCGTGGTCGGGGGCGTGCTGGCGGCCGGCTTCCTGCTCTGGACGCAGTCCGAGAGCGGCAACGCCCGCAGCCTGGCGGCGCTCGTGGTGGTGGCCGCCGCCCTGGTGGCGGCGCTGCTGGCCAACGCGGCGGGCCGGGAGGGGTGGGCGTTCGTCTTCTCCGGCGTGGTGATCGTGGCGGCCTTCGCCATGCTGTTCCTGGCGCTCTTCCCGAACGTGATGCCGTCCTCGCTCGACGCGAACTGGAACCTCACGGTCGAGAACGCCTCGTCCGCCCCCTATACGCTGCGCATCATGACCTGGTGCGCGGCGTTGGCCACGCCCGTGGTGCTGGTCTACCAGGGCTGGACCTACTGGGTGTTCCGCAAGCGCATCGGCACCCAGCACATCGCGTCCTGAGAGTGACCCGACCATGAGACCGATCGACCCCCGCCTGCTGCGTCACGCCAGGGCCACCCGGCGCTTCCTGATCGCCTCGGTGGTGCTGGGCCTGGCGGGGGCGCTGCTGGTGATCGGGCAGGCGCTGCTGATCGCCGGCATCGTCACCGACGCGTTCACCGAGGGCCTGGCCGTCGCGGAGCTGCGCACCCCCCTGCTGCTGCTCGCCGCCACGGCGCTCGGGCGCGCGCTGGTGAGCTATCTCACCGAGCTGGCCGCGCACCGGGCCAGCGCGGCGGTGAAGTCCGAGCTGCGCACCCGGCTGCTCGAACACGCCGCCGCGCTCGGCCCCGACTGGCTGGCCGGCCGTACCACCGGCGAGCTGACGACGTTGGCCACCCGCGGCATCGACGCGCTCGACGGCTACTTCGCCCGCTATCTGCCGCAGCTGGGGCTCGCGGTGGTGGTGCCGGTCGCGGTGCTGGCCAGGATCGTGACGGACGACTGGATATCCGCGGCCACCATCGCCGGCACGCTGCCGCTGATCCCCCTCTTCATGGCGCTGATCGGCTGGGCCACCCAGGCCCACATGGACCGCCAGTGGCGCCAGCTGACCCGGCTCTCCGGCCACTTCCTCGACGTGGTCGCCGGCCTCGGCACGCTCAAGGTCTTCGGCCGGGCCAAGGCCCAGGCCGAGAACATCCGGGCCATCACCGCCGACTACCGGCGGGGCACCCTGCGCTCGCTGCGGATCGCCTTCCTGTCGTCGTTCGCGCTGGAGCTGCTGGCCACCATCTCGGTGGCGCTGGTCGCGGTCAGCATCGGCATGCGGCTGGTCCACGGCGAGCTCGACCTCTACACCGGTCTCGTGGTGCTGATCCTGGCGCCGGAGGCGTATCTGCCGCTGCGGCAGGTGGGCACCCAGTTCCACGCGGCGCAGGAGGGCCTCTCGGCGGCCGACGAGGTCTTCGCGGTGCTGGAGACCGAGCCGCCGGCGCGGGGCCGGGGGCCGGTGCCGACCGAGGCCGGCATCACCGTCGAGAACCTGGTCGTCCGCTACCCGGGCCGGCCGACGGACGCCCTGCCCCGCACCAGTCTGACGGTCTCCCCCGGCGAGACCGTGGCGCTCACCGGCCCCTCGGGCGGCGGCAAGTCCTCGCTGCTGGCGGCCGTGCTGGGCTTCGTGGCACCCGCCGAGGGACGGATCCTGGTCGGCCGTCAGGACGCGGGCCCGGTGGATCTGGCCACGGTGGAGCCGGCCGCGTGGCACCGGCGGATCGCCTGGGTGCCGCAGCAGCCGCGGCTCTTCGCCGGCACCGTCGCCGAGAACGTCCGGCTCGCCAGGCCCGAGGCCGACGACGTGGCGGTCGCCGCGGCGCTGCGGGACGCGGCGGCCGGCGGCCTGGAGCCGAGCCGGCGGCTCGGCGAGGGCGGCGCGGGGCTGTCGGCCGGGCAGCGGCAACGGGTGGCGCTGGCCCGCGCGTTCCTGTGCGACCGGCCGATCCTGCTGCTCGACGAGCCGACGGCGGCGCTGGACGGCGAGACGGAGGCGGCCGTCGTCGCGGCGATCCGCCGGCTGACCGCGGGCCGCACGGTGCTGTTGGTCACCCACCGCCAGGCTCTGCTGGCGGCGGCCGATCGAGTGTTTCACGTGGAACCAACCGCCGGGCCGGCCGGCGCCTGGCCGGCGCGGCCGACCGGGGACACCGCGTTGCTGTCCGCGCGGCGTGCGGACGCACCGCCGTCAGGCGGGGAGGCCGATGAGGCCGATGAGGCCGAAGGGACTCTTCCTGTCGTGGCCGGCGAGGCGGCAACGCACGTGGTGGGTACGGTCGGCCGGCGCGGCGCCGGGTTGGGTGGCCGCGCGGCAGGACCGGCCGACCACGGCCCGGCCGTTGGCGCCGACGCCGTGGCCGGCGTGGCCGCCGACGGGCGGCGCCCCCGGCCGCCGGCCGGGCGGCTGGCCCCGCGGCGCGCGGCGGCGCCACCGCCGAGCCCCGCCGGCCAGGCGTTGGCGTGGGTGCGGGAGACCGCGCGGACGCAGACGCGGCGGCTGGCGCTCGCCACGTTGCTCGGCGCCCTCGCCCTCGGCAGCGCCGTCGGGCTGATGGCCACCTCGGGCTGGCTGATCTCCCGGGCCTGGGAGCAGCCGCCGGTGCTCTATCTGATGGTCGCCGTCACCGGCACCCGCGCCTTCGGCATCGGGCGGGCCGTCTTCCGCTACGCCGAGCGGCTGCTCAGCCACGACGCCGTGCTGCGGATCCTCGCCGAGCTGCGGGTGACCGTCTACCGGCGGCTGGAACGGCTGGCGCCCGCCGGGCTCGGCCGGGCCAGGCGGGGTGACCTGCTCTCCCGGCTGGTGGCCGACGTCGACGCGCTCCAGGACTACTTCCTGCGCTGGCTGCTGCCGGTCGCCGCCGCCGTCACCGTCGGCGTGGGCGCCGTGGCGTTCACCGGTTGGCTGTCGCCGGCGGCCGGCGTCGCGCTGGCCGCCGGGTTGCTCGTCGCCGGGCTCGGCGTCACCGCGCTCGCCGCGGCCCTGGCCCGCCGCACCGAGCGCCGGCTCGCGCCGGCCCGCGGCGAGCTCGCCACCCACACCGTCGACCTGCTCACCGGCGCCGCCGAGCTGACCGTGGCCGGCGCGCTGCCGGCCCGGCAGGCGGCGCTGCGCGCCGCGGACCGGGAGCTGACCGGGCTGGCCGCCCGGTCCGCCGCCGTCACCGCGCTCGGCGCCGGACTCACCACCCTGGTCACCGGGCTGACCGTCGCCGCGGCCGCCGCGCTGGCGGTGCCGACCGTGTCGGACGGCGTCTGGCTGGCCTCCGCCGTGCTGGTCCCGCTGGCCGCCTTCGAGGCGGTCGCCGGCCTGCCGCAGGCGGTGCAGCAGCGGCAGCGGGCCCAGCGCGCGGCCGAGCGGATCCGTGAGATCACGGAGGCGCCGGCCCCGGTCCGCGAGCCGGTCGAGCCCGCCACCGCGCCCGAGGCCCCGTTCCCGCTCCGGCTGCGCGGGCTGACCGCCCACCACCCGGGGGCGACCGAACCCGCGTTGCGCGGCGTCGACCTGGAGCTGACCGCCGGCCGCCGGATCGCCGTCGTCGGCCCGTCCGGCGCGGGCAAGACCACCCTCGCCCACTGCCTGCTGCGGTTCCTCGACCCGACCGCCGGCACCTACACCCTCGGCCCGGTCGACGCGACGGCGCTGGCCGGTGACGACGTCCGCCGGCTGGTCGGCCTGTGCGCCCAGGACGCGCACATCTTCGACTCCACACTGCGCGAGAACCTGCGCCTCGCCCGCCCCGAAGCCGACGACGCCGCACTGCGCGAGGCGCTGGCCGCCGCCCGGCTGCTCGACTGGGTCGACAGCGAGTTGCCGGACGGCCTCGACACCCTGGTGGGCGAGTTCGGCGCCCGGCTCTCCGGCGGCCAGCGGCAGCGCCTCGCGCTGGCCAGGGCGCTGCTCGCGGACTTCCCCGTCCTGGTGCTCGACGAGCCGGCCGAGCATCTGGACCTGCCCACCGCGGACGCGCTGACCGCCGACCTGCTCGCCGCCACCGAGGGCCGCACCACGGTCCTCATCACCCACCGGCTGGCCGGGCTGGAGGCGGTGGACGAGGTGCTGGTGCTGGACGGCGGCGAGGTGGTCCAGCGCGGCACGCACGCCGAGCTGGCCACGGCCGACGGCCCGTTCCGCCGGACGCTGGAGCTCGAACGGGTCGCGGGAACGGCCGCCCGGGGCACCGCGAACACGAGTTTCGCCCTGGTCAGGGAGTGATTATCCTCGGCTCATGCGGCAGTTGCCCCGCCTGCTGCGGGCCGTGGAGGCCATCGGCGGCGACCTCGCACCCGACGCCGTACCTGACCGGCTGACGCGGGCCGCGGCCGAGCTGGCGGACGCCCGTTACGCCGCCCTCGCCGTCCTCGACGAGGAGGGCGAGGCCGTCGGCCGCCTCGTCGTCCACGGCGGGACCGGTCCCGGCGACCCGGCCGGCCGCACCGAACCGCTGGTCCGCGCCCTGCTGCACGGCGGGCCGCCCCCACCGCCGCTCACCGTGCCCGTACTGGTCCACGGCGCCGTCCACGGCCTGCTGCACGTCGCGGGCAAGCGGGACGGGGCGGCCGGGTTCACGGAGGAGGACCGGCGACTGCTGGGCGTGCTGGCCACCGAGGCCGGGTTGGCCATCGGCAACGCCCGGCTGCACGAGGCCGTCCGGCAGCAGGCCCGGTGGATGGACGGCAGCCTGGAACTCACCACCTCGCTGCTCGCCGCCGACGAGGACAACGCCCTCGCCGTGGTCGCCGAACAGGCGCGGCGCCTCGCCGACGCCGCGACCGGCGTCGTCCTGGAGCCCGCCGAAGGGGAGAACCTGGAGGTCGTCGCCGCGAGCGGTGAGGAGGCGGGCGGGCTGGTCGGCACCGTCGTCCCGGCGCGTGGGAACGCGCTCCGCCGGGTGCTGGCCGGGGAGCCGGTGGTCGTCGACGACCCGCGCGCGGCCGACCCCACCGACCTGTTCCCCGCCTGGGGCCGCGGGCCGGGCCTGCTGCTGCCGCTCGCCAGCGACGGCACCGCGCTCGGCGCGCTCGCCCTCGCGCGGGCCCCCGGCTCCCCCGCCTACACCGTGCCGGAGCGCGCCCTGGCCACCCAGTTCGCCCAACAGGCCGCGCTCGCCCTGCTGCTGTCCAGGGCGCGCCGCGACCGCGAGCGGCTGGCCGTCCTGGCGGACCGCGACCGGATCGCCCGCGACCTGCACGACCTCGTCATCCAGCGGCTGTTCGCGGTCGGCATGGTCCTGGAGGGCGCCCGGCGGGCCGAGGCGGAGGGGCGGGACGAGATCGCGCGGCGCATCGCGCGGGCCACCGACGAACTGGACGCCACCGTCCAGGAGATCCGCACCACCGTCTTCGCCCTCCAGCAGCCGCCCGAGGACACGCCGGCCGGCCTGCGCGCCCGCGTACTGCGGGAGACCGGCGCCGCGGCCGCCACCCTCGGCTTCCCGCCGTCGGTCGCCTTCACCGGGCCGGTCGACGCGCTGGTCGGCGAGGAGACCGCGCGCAACCTCGTCGCCGCGCTGCGCGAGGGCCTCTCCAACGCCGCCCGGCACGCCGGTGCCCACCGGGTGGAGGTCGCGGTCGACGCCACGGCACGGCTGCCGGACGGGCGGGACGCGGTGCGGCTGACCGTCGCCGACGACGGCCGGGGCCTGCCGGCCGGGCAGGACCGCAGCAGCGGGCTGCGCAACCTCGCCCGGCGGGCCGAGTCGCTGGGCGGCTCGGCCGCCCTCGGCCCCGGGCTCGACGGCGCCGGCACCGCGTTGACATGGCAGGCGCCCCGGTGAGGCGGTACGGTCACCGCCATGGCAGGACGCACAGTGGTGATCACCGGGGGCGGCACCGGCATCGGCCTCGCGGCGGCGCGCGCCTTCGGGCGGGACGGCGACACGACGATCCTCGTCGGGCGGCGCGAGGCGGTCCTCGAACGGGCGGCGGCGGAACTTCCGGACGCCGTGCCGCTGCCGGCCGACCTCGCGGAGCCGGCGGAGGTCGCCAGGGTCGAGTCCGTGATCGCGGACCGGTTCGGCACGGTGGACGTCCTGGTGCACAGCGCCGGCGGCAACGGCGGCCTCGAACCCGGCCCACCGGACGGGGCCGGGCGGCTGGCCGCGACGGCACACCAGTGGACCGTGAACTTCCGCGCCAACACGTTGTCCGCGGTGCTGCTGACCGAGGCGCTCAAGGACCGGCTCGCCTCGCCGGGCGGCCGGCTGCTCTTCCTCAGCTCCATCGCCGCGTTCCGCGGCTCGGGCTCCAGCGGCTACGGCGCGAGCAAGGCCGCCCTGCACCCGTACGCGTTCGCGCTGGCGCGCGAGCTGGGACCGCGGGGCGTCACGGTGAACGTGGTGGCGCCCGGCTTCGTCGACGACACGGGGTTCTTCGGTGACGGCGTCACCGAGGAACGGCGCCGGACGCTGATCGCCGAGACGGCCAACGGCCGGGCGGGGGAGCCGGGGGACGTCGCCGAGACGCTGCACTGGCTCGCCTCGCACGCGGCGGGCCACGTCACGGCGCAGGTGGTCCAGGTCAACGGCGGCGCGGAACGGGGCCGCTGACCTCGGGGGTCCGAGCGTCAGGCGGCCGAGGTCAGTTCGGGGTGCGGGGC
>NZ_SMKI01000317.1 GCF_004348415.1 Streptomyces hainanensis | reverse complement strand
GTCGTGGCCCAGCTCGCGGAAGTGGCGCTTGACGGACTCCCAGGCGCCGCGCGCCGTGATGCCCATGCCCTTGTGGTCGTAGCCGGCCGAGCCGCCGGAGGCGAACGCGTCGCCCAGCCAGAAGCCGGCCGGGGCGCCCTCGCCGTGCTGCCCGACGGCCGCTCGGCCGCCCGCGTCGACGCGGCCCTGACTGAACTGCTGGGCGCCGACCGGCACGTGCTGCTCACCGCCGACGCGGGCCCCGAGGCCCGGTACCGGCGCTGGCTGGCGATCAACCGGGGCTCCGTGCGCTGCGTCGTCGGCACCAGGGCCGCGATGTTCGCGCCGGTCCGCGATCTCGGTCTGGTGGCGCTCTGGGACGACGGGGACTCCTCCCACCACGACGTCAACGCACCCCAACCCCACGCCCGCGAGGTGCTGGTGCTGCGCGCCGTCCAGGAGGAGGCGGCCGTCCTGCTCGGCGGCCACGGCCAGACCGTCGAGGCCGCGCAGCTGGTGGAGACGGGCTGGGCCCGCCCGCTGGCCGCCGAGCGGGAGGCGGTTCGCGCCGCCGCCCCCCTGGTCCGCACCGTCGGCGACGAGGACGAGGCACGCGACCCGGCGGCGCGCTCGGCCAGGCTGCCCAGCCTCGCCTGGGAGGCCCTGCGGGACGGTCTCACCCGCGGCCCGGTGCTGGTCCAGGTGCCGCGCCGCGGCTACGTACCCCGGCTCGCCTGCACCCGCTGCCGGGCCCCGGCCCGCTGCGAACGCTGTCAGGGGCCGCTCACCGCCGCAGGCCCCGACCAGCCGCTGAGCTGCGGCTGGTGCGGCACCGACGCGCCCGGCTGGGCGTGCGCCGAGTGCGGCGGGACCCGGCTGCGCGCCATCGTGGTCGGCGCCCGCCGCACCGCAGAGGAGCTGGGCAGGTCGTTCCCCGCCGTTCCGGTGCGCACCTCCGGACGCGACCACATTCTCGACACCGTGCCCGACCGGCCGGCCCTGGTGGTCAGCACCCCGGGGGCCGAACCCGTGCCCGAGGGCCCCGGCTACGCGGCGGCGATGCTGCTCGACGGCTGGGCGCTGCTCGGCCGCCCCGACCTGCGGGCCGGCGAGGAGGCCCTGCGGCACTGGCTCAACGCGGCCGCCCTCGTCCGCCCGCACGCCGACGGCGGCACCGTGGTGGTGCTGGCCGAGGCCACCCTGCGGCCCGTGCAGGCGCTGGTGCGCTGGGACCCGGCCGGCAACGCGCGGCGCGAGCTGGCCGACCGCGCCTTCCTCGGCTTCCCCCCGGTTTCCCGGATGGCCGCCGTCACCGGGCCGCCCGAGGCCGTCGAGGGACTGCTCGACACCGCCGAGCTGCCTGCCGAGGCCGAGGTGCTCGGCCCGGTGCCGATGCCGGTCACCGAACCCGGCCGGCCGCGGCGCCCCGGGGATCCGCCCCCCGGCGAGCAGTGGCAGCGGGCGCTGGTCCGGGTGCCACCCGGCAGCGGGGCGGGCCTCGCCGCCGCCCTCAAGACGGCGCAGGCCGCCCGGCTCGCGCGCCGGGAGGGCGCTCCGGCGCGCGTGCGCATCGACCCACCCGACATCG
Organism: Streptomyces hainanensis; assembly: GCF_004348415.1. GTDB lineage: Bacteria > Actinomycetota > Actinomycetes > Streptomycetales > Streptomycetaceae > Streptomyces > Streptomyces hainanensis. The sequence goes on along the minus strand of NZ_SMKI01000317.1, from coordinate 7,659 downwards.
GCTGAGCCGCGGCCCGGGGTGTCGAGCCCGCTCAGCCGCTGCGCTGACCGGGGAAGACACCGTTCCTGCCCTCCGACCCGCCGCCCGCCAACGGCTGCGCGGGCCGGCCGGGCACCGGGCGGGCCGGCGGCACCCCGGGGGCCAGCGGCGGCGCCTCCGGCCGCACCGGCTCGCGGGCCGGCTGCGGCTGCGCCCCGGCACCCGCGCCCGTGCCGGCCCGGCGGGCGCCGTAACGGCGGTGCACCGCCTGCTTGGTGACGCCGAGGGCCGACCCCACCGCGTCCCAGGAGAATCCGAGCGAACGGTCGAAGTCCACCGCGGCCGTCACCAGGGCCTCCACGCTGTCCCGGAGCTCCTGGGCCAGCCGTACCGTGGGGGCGGGCGCGCGACCATAGACCACGAATCCGGCGGAGGGGCCCGATCGTCTCGGTCGGTATACGTTGCCCAGCTGGGCGGTGAGCGTGCGCAGCGCGTCCACCTGGCGGCGGACGCGCTCGATGTCCCGCACCAGTAGATGCAGGCTGGCCCGCGCCTGAGCGTCAGGGGTGGCGTGGTCGGCCATGAACAAGCCTCTCGAACCGGCGTCAAGGGAACGGACCAGGACAACGGCCCGTTGCGGTCAATCTCCCTTGACAACGCGCCACCCCGCGCCGGAGTCACGCTGCCGGCGCGCATCGTCAACCCCGTGCAGCGCACACCCACTTCCGAGCCCCGGAAAAAGTGCGACGACGAGGAACATAGACTCGTGCGGTCCGGTCGCCGCACGGGTGGCCGACCACCGCAGCGGACATCGACGGAGAGGTCGTACACGCACGATGAGGCTCGTCTTCGCCGGCACTCCCGAGGTCGCCGTCCCCGCCCTCGACGCCCTGCTCGCGTCGGACCGGCACCAGGTCGTGGCCGTGGTGACCAGGCCCGACGCCCCGGCCGGCCGGGGCCGGCGGCTGGTGCCGAGCCCGGTCGCCGAGCGCGCCGCCGAGGCGGGCGTCGAGATCCTCCGCCCGCGCCGCCCCCGGGACCCCGACTTCCTCGACCGGCTCCGCGAGATCGCCCCCGACTGCTGCCCCGTCGTCGCCTACGGCGCGCTGCTGCCTCCGGCCGCCCTCGACATCCCGCGCCACGGCTGGGTGAACCTGCACTTCTCGCTGCTGCCCGCCTGGCGCGGCGCGGCCCCCGTCCAGCACGCGGTGCTCGCCGGCGACGAGATCACCGGCGCCTGCACCTTCCAGATCGAGGAGGGCCTGGACTCCGGCCCCGTCTACGGGGTGCTCACCGAGGAGATCCGCCCCGAGGACACCAGCGGCGACCTGCTCACCCGGCTCGCCCTCGCCGGCTCCGGGCTGCTCGCCCACACCATGGACGGCATCGAGGACGGCGCCCTGGTGGCCCAGCCGCAGCCGGCCGACGGCGTCAGCCTGGCCCCCAAGCTCACGGTCGAGGACGCGGCGGTCGACTGGTCGGCCCCCGCGCTGCGGGTGCACCGCCAGGTACGCGCCTGCACCCCGGCGCCCGGCGCCTGGACGCTCTTCCGCGGCGAGCGGCTGAAGCTGCGGCAGGTCACCCTGACGCCGGACCGGGGCGACCTGGCGCCCGGTGAGCTGGCCGCCGGCAAGCACGCCGTGCACGTCGGCACCGGCTCGCACGCCGTCGAGCTGGCCTGGGTGCAGCCGCAGGGCAGGAAGCCGATGCGCGCCGCCGACTGGGCCAGGGGCGTCCGCGTGGCCCCCGGCGAGCGGCTCGGCCAGGCCGCCGCGCCGCGGCCGTAGCCTGGAGAGCACCCCCTCTTCCGTTTCCCCTTCCCATCCCCGACATCCGGAGCACCCCTTCCCGTGAGCACCCGGCAGCGCCGACCGTCAAGGACCTACCGCCGACCCCAGCGGGATCCGGTGCGGATTCTCGCCTTCGAGGCGCTGCGCGCCGTCGGCGAGCGCGGCGCCTACGCCAACCTGGTGCTCCCGCCGCTGCTCGCCAGGGCCAAGGAGGACGGCGAGTTCGACGCCAGGGACGCCGCCCTGGCCACCGAGCTCGTCTACGGCACGCTGCGCCGCCAGGGCACCTACGACGCGGTGCTCGCCGCCTGCGTGGACCGGCCGCTCGGCGAGGTGGACCCGCCCGTGCTCGACGTGCTCTCGCTCGGCGCCCACCAGCTGCTCGGCACCCGGATCCCGAGCCACGCCGCCGTCAGCTCCAGCGTCGAGCTGGCCCGCTGCGTGGTCGGCGACGGCCGTGCCAAGTTCGTCAACGCCGTGCTGCGCAGGGTCGCCGCCCACGACCTCGACGACTGGCTGGAGCGGGTCGCCCCGCCCTACGACGAGGACCCCGAGCGGCATCTGGCCCTCGTGCACGCCCACCCCCGCTGGGTGGTCGCCGCCCTCTGGGACGCGCTCGGCGGCGACCGGGCGGGGATCGAGCAGCTGCTGGCCGCGGACAACGAGCGCCCGCTGGTCACGCTGGCGGCCCGCCCGGGCCGCTCCACGGTGGAGGAGCTGCGGGCCGAGCCCGGCGCCGAGCCGGGCCGCTGGTCCCCGTACGCGGTGCGGCTGACCGAGGGCGGTGAGCCGGGGGCACTAGCCGCGGTCCGGGACGGGCGGGCCGGAGTCCAGGACGAGGGCAGCCAGCTGGTCGCCCTGGCACTGGCCAACGCCCCGCTGACCGGGCCCGACCGGCGCTGGCTCGACGGCTGCGCGGGGCCCGGCGGCAAGGCGGCGCTGCTCGCCGCGCTGGCCGCCGAGCGCGGCGCGGCGCTGGTCGCCGCGGAGCGGCAGCCGCACCGGGCCCGCCTGGTGGCGGACGTGCTCGACGGCAACCCGGGCCCCTACCAGGTGGTCGTCGCGGACGGCACCAGGCCAGCCTGGCGGCCCGGCTCCTTCGACCGGGTCCTGATCGACGTGCCCTGCACCGGGCTCGGCGCCCTGCGCCGCCGCCCCGAGGCCCGCTGGCGCCGCCGCCCCGAGGACCTGGACGGCCTCGTCGCGCTCCAACGCGAGCTGCTGCGCGGCGCGTTGGCCGCCGTCCGTCCGGGCGGCGTGGTCGGCTACGCCACCTGCTCGCCACATCTGGCCGAAACCCGCCTGGTCGTCGCCGACGTCCTCAAGGGCCTGGCGGGGGAGGGCGGGACCGCCGTGGAGCGGATCGACGCCCGCCCGCTGCTGCCCGGCGTCCCCGAGCTCGGCCCGGGGCCCGACGTCCAGCTGTGGCCGCACCGGCACGGCACCGACGCGATGTACCTGGCGCTGCTGCGCCGCACGGCGTAGGAGCCCTCGGGGAGCACCCGCCGACCGGGCGACGGGGGCCGGCCGGCGATGCTGAATACTGGGGCCATGGCACAGATCAATCCGAGCATCCTGTCCGCCGACTTCGCCCGGTTGGCCGAGGAGGCCAAGGCCGTCGAGGGCGCCGACTGGCTCCATGTCGACGTGATGGACAACCACTTCGTGCCCAACCTGACGCTCGGTGTGCCCGTCGTCGAGTCGCTGCGGAAGGCGACCGACATCCCGCTCGACTGCCACCTGATGATCGAGGACCCGGACCGCTGGGCCCCGGCCTACGTGGAGGCGGGAGCCGGTTCCGTCACCTTCCACGCCGAGGCGGCGGCCGCGCCCGTCCGGCTCGCCAGGGAGATCAGGGCCATGGGGGCCCGCGCCTCGATGGCGCTGAAGCCGGCCACCCCGATCGAGCCCTACGAGGACCTGCTGCCCGAGCTGGACATGCTGCTGGTCATGACGGTGGAGCCGGGCTTCGGCGGCCAGGCGTTCCTCGACATCATGCTGCCCAAGATCCGCCGTACCAGGAAGCTGATCGAGCGATACGGTCTCCCGCTCTGGCTCCAGGTCGACGGCGGCGTCTCGGCCGCCACCATCGAGCGGTGCGCGGAGGCCGGCGCCGACGTCTTCGTCGCCGGTTCGGCCGTGTACAGCGCGGACGACCCGGCCGCGGCCGTCGCGGCGCTGCGGGAGCGGGCGGAGCGGGCCGGGCGGGCGGCGGCACACACCACGTCCGGGTGAACACCCGTCGTCGATCCGGTTCCACGGGCCACCACCCGAGCGCGAGCGGCGATTCGCGGCCCCGCGAGTCTGCGAGGATGAACCTCCAGAGGTGACCGGGGACGGGGACGGACCGGAGGACAGTGAGGTGAGTGCGGTGCCGACCGGGAGGGCAGCCACAAGGATGGGGCCCGCCGAACTGATGCAGGCGGCGGCCATGGCACGCCGCTTCTATCTGGAGGGCAAGTCCAAGATCCAGATCGCTGACGAGTTCGGGGTCAGCCGCTTCAAGGTCGCTCGCGTGCTGGAGTCGGCGGTGGAACACGATCTGGTGCGCATCGAGATCCGGGTTCCCGCCGAGCTCGACGCCGAGCGTTCCGACGCCCTGCGGGCCCGCTTCGGGCTGCGGCACGTGGTGGTCGCCGAGTCGCCGTCGGACGACACGGACGACTCGCCCGACCCGGAGCATCTGGGCGAGGTCGCCGCCGAGTTGCTCGGCGAGCTGGTGGCCGAGGGGGACGTCCTCGGGCTCGCCTGGGGGCGCTCGACGATCCACATGGCGCAGGCGCTGCGGGAGTTGCCGCCCTGCACGGTCGTGCAGCTGACCGGCGTCTACCACGCGGGCACGTCGGAGCGCGGCTCGGTGGAGGCGGTGCGGCGGGCCGCGGCGGTGTCCGGCGGCGAAGCGCACCCGATCTACGCGCCGATGCTGCTGCCCGACCCGGCCACGGCCGCGGCGTTGCGCGCCCAGCCGGGCATCGCGGCGGCCTTCGAGTACTTCGACAAGGTCACGATCGCGGCGGTCTCCATCGGCTCCTGGGAGCCGGGGATCTCGACCGTCCACGACATGCTCGACAAGGAGGACCGGGAGCACTACTCGTCGCTCGGCGTGGCCGCCGAGATGTCGGCGCACCTCTTTGACGCGGACGGCCGCCGGGTCGGCCGTGACCTGGGGGAGCGGTGCATCACCGTGGAGGCGGAGCGGCTGCGCCGGATCCCCGAGGTGGTCGCCATCGCGGGCGGCCGCGGCAAGGCGGACGCGATCGGCGCGGTGCTGCGGTCGGGGCTCGTCACCAGCCTGGTCACCGACACCACGGCCGCCGACCGGCTGCTGGCCCAACCCCCCGGCCGCCGGCCGGCCATGGAGCGCTCCGACCCCGACGAGCTGGTCTAGGGCCTCGCCCGGGCGGCGCGCCGCCGCCCGGGTCGCACGGCGCGGCAGCGCCGCCCGCTTCGCGCGCCAGTACGGATCTCGGCCATAATGACGTAGGAGCCGCAGCTCCCCACCCGCCGGAATCGCGCAACAGCAGGTGAGAGAGCGAGCGAGCATGAAGTTCCTCAATGACGTCCGACCGTCGCACGACCTGACCTACGACGATGTCTTCATGGTCCCGAACCGCTCGGCGGTCGGGTCCCGCCAGGCCGTGGACCTGACCACCCCGGACGGCACCGGCACCACCATCCCGCTGGTGGTGGCCAACATGACCGCGGTCGCCGGGCGCCGGATGGCCGAGACCGTGTCCCGGCGCGGTGGCCTGGTGGTCATCCCGCAGGACATCCCGCTCGACGTGGTCACCGACGTCATCGCCTGGGTCAAGCGGCGCCACCTGGTGCTCGACACGCCCATCGTGCTGGCGCCCACCCAGACCGTGGGCGACGCGCTCGCGCTGCTGCCCAAGCGGGCGCACGGCGCGGGCGTGGTGGTCACCGGCGGCCGTCCGGTGGGCGTGGTGACCGAGGCCGACCTCACCGGCGTCGACCGGTTCACCCAGCTCGGCGAGGTGATGTCCCGCGACCTGCTGCTGCTCGACGCCGGGATGGACCCGCAGCAGGCGTTCGACGTCCTGGACGGCGCGCACCGCAAGATCGCGCCGGCGGTCGGCGAGGACGGGCGGCTCGTCGGGATCCTCTCCCGCAAGGGCGCGCTGCGCGCCACGCTGTACACCCCGGCCACCGACGCCGCCGGCCGGCTGCGCGTCGCGGCCGCCGTCGGCATCAACGGCGACGTGGCCGGGCGGGCCGCGGCGCTGCTGGAGGCCGGCGTCGACACGCTGGTGGTCGACACGGCGCACGGCCACCAGGAGTCGATGATCAGCACGCTGCGGGCCGTCCGGGCGCTGCGGCCCGCGGTTCCCGTGGTGGCCGGCAACGTGGTCTCCGCCGAGGGCACCCGGGACCTCGTCGAGGCCGGCGCCGACATCGTCAAGGTGGGGGTGGGCCCCGGCGCCATGTGCACCACCCGGATGATGACCGGCGTGGGCCGGCCGCAGTTCTCCGCGGTGCTCGAGTGCGCGGCCGAGGCCGCCAGGCACGGCAAGCACGTCTGGGCCGACGGCGGCGTGCGCCACCCGAGGGACGTGGCGATGGCGCTGGCCGCCGGCGCCTCCAACGTGATGGTCGGCTCCTGGTTCGCCGGCACCTACGAGTCGCCGGGCGACCTGCAGCAGGCCGCCGACGGCCGGCTGTACAAGGAGAGCTTCGGCATGGCCTCGGCCCGCGCGGTGCGTGGCCGCACCGTGGAGGACTCGGCCTACGACCGGGCCCGCAAGGGGCTGTTCGAGGAGGGGATCTCGACCTCCCGGATGTTTCTGGATCCGGCCAGGCCGGGCGTCGAGGACCTGATCGACTCGATCGTCGCCGGCGTCCGTTCGGCCTGCACCTATGCCGGTGCCGCCACCCTGTCCGAGTTCACCGAGCGGGCCGTGGTGGGCCTGCAGAGCGCCGCCGGATACGCGGAGGGCAAGCCGCTGCACGCCAGTTGGCAGTGATCCCGGGGTGCCCGGGCCCCGGCTGGCCTGACTCGGTCTGGTCTTCCCGGGGCCCGGGTGCTCGGATGGCTCCATGAGCGAAGCGACCCGCACGGGATACAGCGGCACGGGGCCGGGGGCCATCACCCCGGACGGCTGCGCCGTCGAGCACTGGCTGCGGCTGCGTCCCGGCCAGGAGCCCGAGATCATCGCCTCGGCGGTGCCGGCCGGCGCCGGCATCCTCGGCACCACACTCCTTGGCACCACCCTCCTCGAACTCGGCTGCGGTGTGGGCCGGTTGACCCGTCCGCTGGTGGAGCGCGGATTCACCGTGACGGCCGTGGACGAGTCCCCGGAGATGCTGGCGCACGTGACCGGGGTCCGCACGATCCGTTCCACGATCGAGGGGCTCGACCTGGGCGGCGAGCGGTTCGACGTCGTGCTGCTCGCCTCGTTCCTGGTGCACGCCGGCGATCCGGCGGTGCGCGCCGGGATCCTGCGGGCCTGCCGGCGCCATGTCGCCGACGCCGGCCAGGTGCTGATCCAGCGCGAGAGCGCGGACTGGCACCTCCGGGTGCCGCGCGAGTCGCGCACCGAACACGGCGTCACCCGGGTGGCCTCGGCCGATCCGGTGGACGCGGACACCTCGTCGATCCTCGTCGAGTACGAGTACGAGGACGCCAGGTGGACCCAGCGGTTCCTCTCCCACCGCTACACCGAGGAGTCGTTCGCGGCCGCGCTGGCCGCGGCGGGCCTCGCCGTGGACGAGGTGCTGACCGAGGACGGCACCTGGGTGCGCGCCCGGCCGATGGCCGGTGCGGTGGCGTACGGTCGACGGCATGCGCACAGTCATCGCTGGTGGACATGGCAAGATCGCCCGGCGGCTCGAGCGGCTGCTCGCGGCGCGTGGTGACGAGGCCGTCGGCCTG
>NZ_SMKI01000316.1 GCF_004348415.1 Streptomyces hainanensis | reverse complement strand
GCCTCGGCGAGCCGGTCCTGGCGGGATCGGACGTCGTCCTGGCCCGGGTAGTTGGTGCCGTCCGCGAACCAGAGCTTCAGGTCGCGGGAGCGGGTGGCGGCGTTCGCGAGTCTGACGCGGGACGACGGGCGCGGCTACGCGCGGTCGGTGCTGGTCGCCGGCGGCCGGGCGGTGGTGCAGCTGGCGGCGGTGTCGTTCCTGATCGGCTGGGTCGTCGGGTCCTGGGCGGCGCTGGCCGGGTTCCTGCTGGTGATGTACGCGGTCGCGGTGTGGACCGCGGGTCGGCGGATCACCGACAACGGGAGCTGGCGGTGGGCCGCGGTGCCGATCGGCGCCGGGCCGGTGCCGGTGCTGGCGGCCGTGCTGGCCACGGGCCTGGTGCCGGCGCGGGGGATCACGCTGATCCCGGTCGCCGGCATCCTGATCGGCGGCTCGCTGACGGCGACGGCGCTGGCCGGGCGGCGGGCCCTGGAGGAGCTGACGACGCGGCGCGGTGAGGTGGAGGCGGCGCTGGCGCTCGGGCTGCCGCCCCGGGAGGCCAGGCTGGAGATCGCGCGCCCGGCGGCCTCGGGGGCGTTGATCCCCGGCCTCGACCAGACCAGGACGGTGGGGCTCGTCACGTTGCCTGGCGCGTTCGTCGGGATGCTGCTGGGCGGGGCGTCGCCGGCGCAGGCCGGCGCGGTGCAACTGTTCGTGCTGCTGGCCCTGTTGGCGGCGCAGACCGTGGCGGTGGCGCTCACCCTCGAACTGGTGGCGCGCGGCCTGTTGAGCCGGGGCGGTCAGCCCTCGGCGGTGACCTGACGCAGGGTGCGGCCGGTGCGGGTGGAGCGGGCGCGTTGGGGGTCCGGGGTGCCGCGGTCGGAGGCGTGGCGGTCGGCGCGTTTCACCAGCAGCCAGGCGTCCTGGCGGAACCGGGTGAGGGCGTAACCGCCGTGCAGCTTCCCGCCGTCGAGGCGGAACGACAGGTGGCCGCGGCGCAGCGCGTTCGCCAACGGGCGGCCCTCGACCTGGTAGGTGCCCTCGTCCCAGATGATCACCGGCCCCGCGCCGTACTCGCCGCGGTCGATGACGCCCTCGAAGTCGCGGTACTCCAGCGGGTGGTCCTCGGTCGGCACGGCGAGCCGCTTGTCGTGCGGGTCGGTCGAGGGACCCTTGGGGATCGCCCAGGACTTCAGGACGCCGTCGGCCTCCAGCCGGAAGTCGAAGTGCGTGGTGGTGGCGTCGTGGATCTGCACGACGAAACGCGGCGCCGCCGTCGGCGGGCCATCGCCGCCGCTGGGTTCGGTCGTCCTGGTGAAGTCCCGCTTGCGCCGGTACTCCGTGAGATCCCTGGCCACCCTGCCCATGCTCGCAGCGGTGGGCCCGCCTCGCATCCTCAGTCGACGGCGGAGCCGTTCCGCAGCTCGACGATCCGGCCGTCCCGGCGCGCGGCCACGGCCGCCTGGACGCGGCGGGCCAGCAGCGGGATCAGCCGCTCGCCCACCCGCTCCGGCTCGACGAACGCGAACGCCCGCAGCTCGTCGGCCGGCAGGCGGATCCCGGCGACGTCGGCGGGCGAGAGCCGGCCGCCGTCGTACACGTGGGTGAGGGCGTCGCTCCTGCCCGGACGCGGCGCCGCCCAGTCGACGACCAGCAGCCGCCCCGGCGGGCGGACGAGACCGAGCTCCTCCTCGACCTCCCGGGCCGCGCCCTCGCGCGGGCTCTCGTTCTCCTCGACGGCGCCGCCCGGGATCTCCCACGGCTCCTTGTAGACCGGGTCGACCAGCAGCACCCGCCCGTCGCCGTCGAGGAACAGCACACCGGCGGCGACCCGCTTGCGCGGCAGCGACCGGTCGTAGGCGGAGAGTTCGGCGGGATGAGAGGGAACGGCCATGGTCGGCAGGGTAGTCGGGTTGGCCGGCCGTGGCCGGGCACTGACCGAGTACGTCGCCGAGCGATGCCAACTGGCAGGGGCGTGACCGGGATTGACCAATTAGCCCGATCTGTGGGGGCATTCGTCGCCAGCGTATGAAGATCGTTCCGATTACGTCTCGTAGCGCTGGCACATCGGAGGGTTGACGTTGTAGCGTCCCCAGCACACGACGGAGCCCGGCCAGGCGGCAACCAGGGACCGGGCCCCGCGAAACGTCAGCTTCGATCAGTGGAGGGCACATGCCTCCTGAACGCACGCTGCGGTTCGACCGTAGCATCCCCCGCCAGGCGGTGGTAGGAACGCGGCGGGCGCTTGCCAGGAAGGTCAACGGCGTGGCGGCGCCCGTTCCCACGCCCGCCGCCGGCGGATCCGCCGGGGCCGCGGGCCGTTGACGAGCGGGGCCGCGCCGCCCCGCCCTGCCGGCCGGTACCGGCGGCCGACCGTCGTTTCGCCCGGCGGCCGACCGGTCTCGCGCCGACTTCCGGTGAGAAACCGACGTATCCCAGGGAACGTGTGTTGACCCCTTGCAAGAACGCCAAGTGCGGCAAGCCGATCGAACCCAACCCCGTCGGACGTCCCAAGGAGTACTGCGACAAGCGGTGTCGGGACGCCGCATACCGGGCCGGACACGCCGTGCCGGCACCGAACGCCCAACGTTTCACGCCCTGCCTCCAGGACATCACCCGCGATCTCGCCCGCCGCGTCGAGGCGTTGGGCCGGGCCGCCGAGGCCGACGACCGCAGCGGGGCGCACGCCCTCCGGGTGCTGGAACTCGCCGCCGGGCTCGGCCCGGTGGTGGAGGACCTGGAGGCGGCGTCGGTGCAGCAGGCCCGCGACCGCCGGGTGCGGGCCGCCGAGATCGCCCGGCGGCTCAACGTCTCGCCCGGCCGGCTCCGCAGCCGCTGGCCCACCGACCGGGTGGCCCGCCGGATGCGTCAACGTGGCCGTGCCAACGGGGCGTTCATCGTCCAGCAGGGGGCGGACGCCGCGGCCGGCGAGTCCCCGGAGGCGACCGAGCTGACCCTCGCCCTGGCCCGGCTGCAGCGCGCGAGCGGGCGCAACCTGCGGGAGTTGGGGGAGCGGACCGGGGTGTCCGCCTCCTACCTGTCCCGGGTCCTCACCGGAAAGCGCCGCCCCTCCTGGGAGTTGGCCCAGGCCCTGACCGCCGCCTGCGGCGGGGATCCGGCCGAGCTGCTGCCGCTGTGGCAGGCGGCGCGCCCTCCCGCGCGTTCCCCGGCCCGCGCGCCCACCCGTACCTCGACACGCCCGCCCGCACCGCACACGCCGGTGAGTGCCCCGGCGCGGGCCGGGAGTGTCGGCCCGCCGGCGGCCGCCTTCGGCTGACCCGGGGCCGGCGCCACCCACCAGTGACCACGAGAGACCGCTCTTGACCGTGTTCCCGCTGCCCTTACCCCCCGACTACGAGGCGTTCCTCGCCCTGCACCGCGAGCGCTATCTCGCCTACGCCCGCCACCACCGCCCGCACCCCGACGCCGACCGGGACGTCGCCGCCGTGCTCGAACAACTGCTGCGCGGCTGGCGCGGCGTGCTGAGCCACCCCAACCCCGCCTCCCTCGCCTGGCGGCTGCTCACTGCCCGGATCCACCGCCAGGCCGGTGAACAGCCGCCGGCCCAGTACGACGCGCACGTGCTGCACCGGGTGCTCGGCTACCCGGTGACGGCGGTGGCCGCCGCCATGGGGCAGACGCCCGCCACCGTCCGGTACCTGCTGGGCGTCACGGGCCGCTGACCGTCCCGCGCCGCCGTTCCAGGGGTGAGGTGTCTCCGCAGGTCAGGAGCGGTTTCGGCGTTCCCGCGTGCCCGATCGGCCGGCGACCGTCGAGGGCGGGACGGGGGCCGGTCCAGGCTGTGCCCCGTCAGCGCACCGCGTTGGCACGATCACCTCAGTTCCGTCAGGGGGACCTTCGTCATGACGCTCCGTCCGGGCCTCGCCCGCACCGCCTGCGCCGCCGCCATCAGCGTCGCCGCGCTGGCCGGCACGCTCGCCTTCGGTGGCGGCACCGCCACCGCGCACGTCTCGCACGACGGGCCGGCCACGCAGTCCGCGCAAGCCACGCAGGCCGCGCCGAGCCCGCTGGAGCCGGGCGACCTGCCGCCGCACTCGACGCCGTGGACGGCCGGCCCGCTCACCCGGGGCGCGGGCGACCCGCTGTTCTGCGTGGAGAACGCCGTCCCGGAGCGCGGCACGGTGCGGCGCGACTTCCACACCGACCTGGAGACCAACGCCACCCAGCTCATCATCGACCGGAACAGCCCGGCGGCCGCCCGCCGCACGGTCGCCACCCTGCGCGCCTCCATCGAGAACTGCGCGGACGGCTGGGCGGGCCAGTACCCGGGCGCCTCCGCCGAGTGGGTCGACCACGGCCCGATAGCGGCCGGCGACGGCGGCCGCGTCTACGGCGTCGGGACGTCGATGCCCGAGCTCACCGACGACGTCCACCTCTTCGCCGTCGGCCGCAGCGGCGACCTGGTGACGGTCGTGGTGTGGGGCGAGATGGGCACCCTGGCCTCGGCGCCGACCGACGCCTTCCGCGCCACCGCCCGCACCGCCGTGGACCGCCTCGGCGGCTAGGCCCTGTCGCCCGGACAGGGCTCAGCCCGGCGGCTGGTGAAGGGGACGAGCGACGACGGTCGGTGGAGGGAACGAGCGACGACGGCCGGAGGAGGGGCCGCGCCCGGCACGGGGGTCCGGGCGCGCCCCGAGCGGCGGACGCCGCCACCCGCGGCGATGATGTGACCATGACGCAGCGGGGTGCCGGGCCGGCCGGGGTCGCGGCCGGCGACCTGGGAACCGACTCCGCGACCGGCCGCCGGGTGCTCGCCAGCGCCGTGCTCGGCTCCGGGATGGCGCAGCTCGACGGCACCATCGTCACCGTCGCGCTCCCCCGGATCGGGTCCGACCTCAACGTCCCGCTGTCCGACCTCCAGTGGACCCTCAACGCGTACATGCTCACGCTCGCCGGCCTGATCCTCCTCGGCGGCGGCCTCGGGGACCGCTACGGGCGGCGGCGCGTCTTCGTCTGGGGGGTGGTGTGGTTCACGATCGCCTCCCTGCTGTGCGGGATGGCGCCCAGCGGGACGGCGCTGATCGGGGCGCGGGCGCTGCAGGGCGTGGGCGGCGCGCTGCTGACGCCGGGATCGCTCGCGCTGATCCAGTCGTCGTTCCGGCCCGAGGAGCGGGCCAAGGCCGTCGGCCTGTGGTCCGGCCTCGGCGGGGTCGCCATCGCCCTCGGGCCGTTCCTCGGCGGCTGGCTGGTGGACGGGCCCGGGTGGCGCTGGATCTTCTTCATCAACGTGCCGTTCGCGGTGGTCGTCCTGGTGCTGACCAGACGGGTGCCGGAGAGCCGCGACTGGGAGGCCAGCGGCCGTTTCGACATCGCCGGGGCCGCGCTGGCCGCGGTGGGCCTCGGCGGCGTCACCTACGCGCTGATCGGCCGCTTCTGGCCGGCCGCGGTCGGCGGCGTGGCGGTCTCGGTGGCCTTCGTGTGGTGGGAACGGCGCACCCCGCGCCCCATGTTGCCGCTCGGCGTCTTCCGCTCCCGCCTCTTCACCACCACCAACCTGGTGACGCTCTGCCTCTACGCGGCGATCGGCGGCGCCTTCTTCCTGCTGCCCACCCAGCTCCAGAACGGCCTCGGCTACGACGCGTTGCAGGCCGGCGTCGCCACGCTGCCGATGACGCTGCTGCTCACCGCGCTCTCCGGCCCCGCCGGGGCGCTGGCGCAGCGGATCGGGCCGCGGGTGCCGATGACGCTCGGCCCGCTGGTGGCCGCCTGCGGGCTGGCGTTGCTGCACCGGGTGCACCCGGGCGGCTCCTATGTGAAGGACGTGCTGCCGGCCGTCGTCGTGCTCGGCCTCGGCCTGAGCCTGTTCGTGGCGCCGCTGACGGCGACCGTGCTGGCGTCGCTGCCGGTGCGGCGGGCCGGGGTGGCCAGCGGCGTCAACAACGCGGCCGCGCGGGTGGCGCAGCTGTTCGCCGTGGCCGCGCTGCCGTTGGCCGTCGGGCTCTCCACCGACCAGTACCGGAACGCGAGCGCGGTGGACACGGCGTTCGGCAAGGCGGTGCTGATCTGCGCCGGGCTGATGGTGGTCGGCGGCCTGGTCTCGCTGGTCACCGTGCCGGGCAAGCTCACCCCGGCGGCCGAGGGCGAGTCCGTTCCCACTCCCGAGTGCACCCGGCACTGCGCGATCGGCTCGCCGCCGCTCGAACCGGGCGGCGACCGGCGGGAACAGCGGCGGGAACAGCGGCGGGACGGTTCAGGGCCGGATGCCGGCCCCGGCCGGGCCGGTACGTAGCGGGCACGGCAGACGCGGGTCCCTGTGGTGCGGGGAGCAGCCGACGACGTCGAGGGTGAGGTAGCCGGTGCCGCGCAGATGCCAGCCGGCGTGCACGTCGCTACCCGGGGTGGGCTGACCTACCGCTCGGTCGGTGCGGGGGCGAAGAGGGCGTCGGCCGTGTCGTGGGTGAACACGCGGTCCATCCACAGCGCGAGTTGATCCAGGTCGGTGCACGTCCGGATCCGCTCCAGCGCCTCCGGGGCGAGGTGCACACCGCGCTGGTCGAGCATGCGCAGCAGCGCCCTCACGAGCATCCGCGCGCCCTCCTCACGGCCCTCCTCTCGGCCTTCGGCCTTGCCCTCCGCCCTGCCCTCCAGGTACCTCTCCTCGATCTCGAGGCCACGGCCGGGGAAGAAGATGATCATCAGCTTTCTCCAGATGTCGAGTGCCCGGGTGCCCCCGAGGCCGATCTCCAAGAGTTGCGAGTAGTAGTCCACCGACTCGGTGTCGGCGCCGCGGAGGGCGGACACCATCGCGTCCAGTATGTCCGGGGCCTCCGGCGCGTCGCCATGTGTCAGGGCCGAGAACGCCGCCAACGGGAGGTTCTCGGCGGCCTCCGCCGGGTCGGTGATGACCGGGACGTTGCCCGGGCCGAGGACCAGGGGGTTGAGCTGGAGCGATGTCCAGCCGTTGGTGTTCAGGTGGAAGGGGCCGGCCGCCCAGTCGGCCGTCGCCTTGTCGCGGCAGACCACCAACAGCAGCGCCGGGACCCGGTACTTCGACTTCAGGTAGCTCAGGTAGTACGCCCAACTGCTCGCCTTGTCCGGATCCTGCCTGGTCTGCGCCTCGATGGCGAGGAGCATCGCCTCGCCCCGCTGGGAGGTGAGCCGCAGCACGCTGTCCACCCGGCGCTCCAGTGGCCGGATCTCCGTGGCGTCCCCGTTGACGACCTCCACGACAGCCGGTTCCGGCAGTTCGACGCCGAGGATCCGGAAGACCGGTGTCAGGAGGTGGGGCCGCTCCTGGAAGATCCGGTGTGCGGCCTCGTGACGGGATGTGACCATGCTTCGACCCTAAGGCACCATGATCGACTGAACCGCCCGAACGGCGTAAGTTCACCCGTTCGAGTAGAAGGTGATACCCGAGGTCAGAAGCGGTGTCCGCAGGCGAGGCAGATCTCGCGGTCGTCGGGGCAGGTGGCCCCGCAGCCGGGGCACTGTTTGAGTGCGACGGGGGCGGCCTGGGCGGTCAGTTCGCTGGTCGTGGTCATACCTGGGTGGCTCTCTTCCGCTTTCCGTGGCCGCTCCGGCGCTCGCCCGCCCCGTGGCCGCCGCTCGCGCAGCGGGCGCAGGGGGTGGCGTGGTCCCCGCCGTGGTGCCGTTCGACGTGCTGTGCGTACTGCTGCTCTGCCTGATCTTGATACCCGGTGAGCTGCGACTGCCACGTGCAGTCCGGATTGTCACATAAGTATCGGTAAAAGGTCCGCGCCGCGAGAGCGATGGAGATCACCTCTTTCCGCGACGATAGTGACCCGAGATCCGGGCGCGGACCAGAGGGCGTGTCAGCCGGTCGGGGCGCCGGCGTGCGCGTCGAGGAAGGACCGGGTCAGCGCGAGCCAGGCGTCCGGTGCTTCGACGAACGGCAGGTGGCCGGAGGGGAGTTCGGCGAACTCGGCGTCGGGGATGCCGGCCGCGAGCGCCCGGTGGTGGTGCGGGGTCACCATCTCGTCGTGCAGCGTGGAGACGACGAGCGTCGGCACCGCGAGGCGCCCGAGGTCCGCCCGGACGTCCACCGCGCTGCCGAGCACGACCTGGTCGATCGCGCCGGGCGGCGCGGGGGTGCGGGCTCCGGTGACCAGCGCGTCGAGCCGGTCGGCGGTGAGGCCGTCGAGGTAGGGCGTGCCGGGGCCGTGCAGCGCGGCCCAGCGTGCCGCGTCCTCGCGGTCGGGCGAGGTGAGTCGCGCCAGCCAGTCCTCGAACATCAGCCGCATCCGGGGCCCGGGGTGGGCGAACGACGCCGTCAGCACCAGTGCCGTCACGCGCTCCGGGTGTCGGGTCGCGGCGCGGACGGCGACGGCGCCGCCGAGCGAGTAGCCGAGGACGGCGAAGGTCTCGACGCCCTCCTCGACGGCGGCGGCGACCAGCGAGTCGGCGAGCCGGTCGAGGTCCAGCGGTTCGGTGGCCCGTGGGGTGCGGCCCGAGCCCGGGTAGTCGGGGCCCACGACGGTGTGGCGTTCGGCGAGGCCGTCGAGGAGCGGGCCGTAGTTCGCGTCGACGGAGCCGGTGGCGCCGTGGGCGAGCAGCAGCCCGGGGCCCGAGCCGCGCACCAGCCGGCCCAGTCGGTAGGGAGGTGTGTTCATGGCGGCGAAGCTAGGGGCTGACACCGGTGGCAGGGTCAAGCGCCGGCGGCCGGCCCGCTCACGGCGCGGCCGCGTCCAGGGCCGCCGTCAGGCGGGCGAGGCGGTCGCGCAGCTCGACGACGTCGGCCGGCGGCAGCCCGGTGGCCTCGGCGATCCGGCGGGGGATCAGCTCGGCGCGCTCGCGGAGCGCGAGACCCGCTTCGGTGAGGCTGACGGTGACCGAGCGCTCGTCGTCCGCGCTGCGCCGCCGGTCCACGAGGCCGGCCGTCTCCAGCCGCTTGAGTAGCGGCGAGAGGGTGCCGGAGTCGAGCCGCAGCAGCTCGCCGATCCGTTTGACGGGCAGCTCGCCGTGCTCCCAGAGCACCAGCAGCACCAGGTACTGGGGGTAGGTGAGCCCCAGGTCCCTCAGTACCACCCGGTAGACGTTGCCGAAGGCGCGGGAGGCCGCGTGCAGGGCGAAGCAGATCTGCTGGTCGAGGCGGAGGTACTCGGTGCTCATGCCCTCAGGGTAGCCGAGTCGCCTGCGATTGAGTTGTGCACAACTCAATCGTGTGCAACTATTTGGGGGCGGGGGAGACCCCGAGGAGCCGGAAGAGGCCGAAGGCCCGACAGAGAGAGTGGGACCACCCATGGACGCGATCTACACCGCGGCGGCCACCGCCAACGGCCGTGACGGCCGCGCCGTCAGCAGCGACGGCAAGCTCGACCTGGGGCCGGTCTCTTATACACCTA
>NZ_SMKI01000315.1 GCF_004348415.1 Streptomyces hainanensis | reverse complement strand
GGGCGTGGGCGGGGCGTCGGGTGGTGCCGGCGTGCGCGAGGGGCGTGCGGGCGTGGTGGTCACCCACTTCGGTCGGTGACCTGCGGTTCCTCCCCGGGAACAGGCAGGGTACTGGCCCGGGTGAGTCCGGCCAGGCCTGTCTCCCCCTTCTCGCGGATCGGAGTCCTCATGTCTCCTCTGTATGACTGGCTGGCCAGCCTCTGGCGGACGTTCGTGCCCTACGCCGTCTCGTGGGCGGTGGTCCAGGCGGCGCGGGTCGGTGTCGAGCTCGACAACGCGACGGTGACCTCGGCGCTGACGGCGGCCGCCGGTACCACCTACTACGGCGTGGTGCGCTACGCCGAGCAACGGCTCGGCTCGCACTGGGGCTGGCTGCTCGGTCTCGCCCGCCCACCGTCCTACTCGCGCCCGGCCGAGGGGTGACGGCGGCGCCCGGCGTCCCACCGCGAGCCGGGGCGGGCGCCGGGCGTTGCACGGCGGAGGTCGGATGTCCAGACCAGATCCGGCAGTTCACAAGCGAAACTGATGCTTCACCAGCATTTCGCGCCCATGACGGATCGCGGGGAACTCTTGTCAATCCCTTCACGGAGGCGGACCATTCGAGAAGTGGTCATGCCCACGGCAATCGATCCTCTCGATTGTCATGGGCATGTCCTTCTGCTGTGTGTGCGCACCACTGATCAGGAGGAACCTTGATAGCAGTGACGCGAACTCCCCGCCGCTCACGGCTGGGCGGCACGGTGGCCACCGCCGCCCTGCTCGCCCTCGGGATCGGCGCGGCCCTCCCGGCGACGGCGCAGGCCGACGAGCCGGTCGGCGTGATCGACAACCTCGGTGCCGACGGCACCATCCAGGACAGCTACATCGTCGTCCTGGAGGACGGTGGCTTCTCGGCCACCTCGGACGGCGCCGACCGGCTCGCGGAGAGACACGACGCCGAGGTGACGGACGTCTACCGGCACGCGCTCAACGGCTTCGCGGCGGAGATGAGCGAGCAGGACGCCCTGGAGCTGGCGGCCGAGCCGGGCGTCAAGGAGGTCGTGCAGAACCAGCGGATCGAGCTGGCCGACACCCAGACCAACCCGCCCTCCTGGGGCCTCGACCGGATCGACCAGGCCGACCTGCCGCTGGACGCCGGCTACACCTACGCCAACGAGGGCGCCGGGGTGACGGCGTACATCATCGACACCGGGGTCCGCCTCACCCACCAGGAGTTCGAGGGCCGGGCCAGGTTCGGCTACGACTACTGGAACAACGGCGCCGTGGACGGGCACGGGCACGGCACCCACGTGGCCGGCACGGTCGCCGGCGCCAGCTACGGCGTGGCCAAGGAGGCCGAGATCGTCGCCGTCCGGGTGCTCGACAACTCCGGTGGCGGCACCACCGCCAGCGTGGTCGGCGGCATCGACTGGGTCACCGGGGACGCCGACGGCCCGTCCGTGGCCAACATGAGCCTGGGCGGCGGCGTCGACACCGTCCTGGACGCGGCGGTCCGCAACTCGGTCGCCTCCGGCGTCACCTACGCCGTCGCGGCCGGCAACAACTACGGCGCCGACGCCAGCACCCGCTCGCCGGCCAGGGTCTCCGAGGCCATCACCGTGGGCTCGACCACCAGCGCCGACGCCCGGTCCGACTTCTCCAACGTCGGCTCCGTGGTGGACATCTTCGCGCCGGGCACCGGCATCGCCTCGTCCTGGGCCACCAGCGACACCGCGACCAACACCATCTCCGGCACCTCGATGGCGACCCCGCACGTCGCCGGCGCGGCCGCGCTCTACCTGGCGGACAATCCGGCCGCCACCCCGGCCGAGGTCTCGGACGCGCTGGTGAACAACGCGATCTGGAACCGCCTCTCCGGCATCCCGGGCAACACGGTCAACGCCCTGCTGCACGTCGGCGACGAGGGCAGCGGCCCGCCCGCGCCGCCCTCGGGCCCCCGGTTCGGCAACAGCACCCAGGTGCCGATCAACGACAACTCCACCTCGACCTCCACGATCGCCGTGACCGGCGTCGGTACCCTGACCGGCGCCTTCCAGGTGGAGGTGCACATCGTGCACACCTACATCGGTGACCTGGTGGTGGACGCGATCGGGCCCGACGGCACGGTGCGGAACCTGCACAACCGCAGCGGCGGCAGCACGGACAACCTCGACGGCGTCTTCACCTTCAACGGCGCGGGCGTCGCGGCCGACGGCACCTGGACGCTGCGGATCAGCGACAACGCGGGCGCCGACGTGGGCTACCTGAGCTCCTGGGCCCTGCAGTTCTGAGGACCTGAGGACCTGAGGGACCGCGGTGCACCACCGCCGAGGGCCCGTGCCGGAGACGGCACGGGCCCTCGGGCGCCGGTGTCCGGTCGCGGCGTTCGGCGGCTCAGCCGGCGGCCGGCGCGGGCTCACGGTAGATGTCGGGCTCCAGATAGATCACCCGGGCGATCGGCACCGCCTCCCGGATCCGGGCCTCGGCGCCGTTGATCGCGTCGGCCACCTCGCCGGCGTCGTCGCCGCGTTGGACCGCGATCTTGGCGGCGACCAGCAGCTCGTCGGGGCCGAGGTGCAGGGTCCGCATGTGGATGACCCGGGTGACGGTGTCGCCGTCCACGATGGCCGCGCGGATCCGCTTCACCGCGTCCGGCCCGGCGGCCTCGCCGAGCAGCAGCGACTTGGTCTCGATGGCCAGCACGACCGCGATGACGACCAGCAGCACGCCGATGCACAGTGTGCCGACGCCGTCCCAGACGCCGTCCCCGGTCGCCAGCGACATCAGCACGCCGCCCAGCGCCAGGACGAGGCCGAGCAGCGCGCCCAGGTCCTCGAGCACGATCACCGGCAGCTCGGGTGCCTTGGCGGTGCGGATGAACTGGACCCAGGACTGGTCGCCGCGCACCGCGTTGGACTCCACGATGGCGGTCCTGAACGAGAAGCCCTCGGCGATGATGGCGAACAGCAGTACGCCGACCGGCCAGTACCAGTGTTCGAGTTCGTGCGGGTGCCGGATCTTCTCCACGCCCTCGTAGAGCGCGAAGACGCCGCCGATGGAGAACAGCACGATGGCGACCAGGAAGGCGTAGATGTAGCGCTCCCGGCCGTAGCCGAAGGGGTGTTCCTCGTTGGCCGCGCGCTTGGCGCGCCGGCCGCCGAGCAGCAGCAACGCCTGGTTGCCCGAGTCCGCCATCGAGTGCACGCCCTCGGCGAGCATGGACGACGAACCGCTGAACGCGGCCGCCGTGAACTTGGCCACCGCGATGGCGAGGTTCGCCGACAACGCGGCGACGATCGCCTTGGTTCCCCCTGACGCGCTCATGCTGACTCGTGGTCCCTTCCGTCATGGCGGATCGGCTTGGTCAGGCCTTCGCCCGACTCTTCAGGGCGCACATTCTTGCACCGCACGCTCCTCCGTCTCAGGGGTCCCGTCACACCGGGGGCGACGTGGGGTGATTGTCCCGGGACGGGGCCTCCGTCATCACTTCGAGTGAAACTTTGGCCGTTCCTTGCGGTCGGCGACGCTCTGTTGTCAAGCTGTTGCCGATTGTCAACACGAGACGGGAGCATCCCTGGGAGGGGCCTGTGCCGTTCGGTGAGCAGCCCGCATATCTCCGCGTCGCGGAGGACCTCAGACAGCAGATCGCCGACGGCAGCCTGCCACCGCATACCAGGCTGCCCTCGCAGGCCACGATCCGCTCCACCTACGGCGTCTCCGACACGGTGGCGCTCGAGGCCAGGAAGGTCCTCATGGCCGAGGGCCTGGTGGAGGGGAGGTCCGGCTCCGGCACCTACGTCAGGGAGCGGCCGGCGCCACGCACCATCGCCCGCAGCGGCTACCGCACGCTCGGGGACTGCTCGGCGTTCCGTCAGGAGCAGACGGACGAGCGGGTGCGCGGCACCTGGGAGGGGCACAGCGAGCGGGTCGAGGCGCCGCCCGCCGTGGCCGAGCGGCTGCGGATCGAGGCGGGGGAGCAGGTGATGTGCACCCACTACGTGTTCCGCACCGGCAGTGAGCCGGTGATGCTGTCCACGTCCTGGGAGCCGCTGCGGATCACCGGCCGCACCCCCGTGATGCTCCCCGAGCAGGGCCCGCTGGCCGGCCGGGGGGTGGTGGAGCGGATGGCGGCCATCGACGTGACCGTGGACAACGTGGCGGAGGAGATCGGCGCCCGGCCGGCGCTGGCCGCCGAGGCCCGGGTGCTCGGCGGGCTGCCGGGCCATCCGGTGCTGGTTGTCCACCGCACCTTCCGGGCCGGCAGCCTGCCGGTGGAGACGGCGGAGGTGGTGGTGCCCGCCGACCGTTTCCGCGTCGGCTACCACCTGCCCGTGCGGTAGCGCGCCGGCCAGCTACCGTTCGGAGGCGAAGATCGGCCGGCCCGCCGAGGCGGTCTCCACCTCGTCGTCCGGTGCGCCGGTGTTCTGGCAGGCCGTCAGGCGCCACTGGCCGGCCTCCTTGGCCATGACCCACAGGGGTGAGCCCACGTCGGGCCCGTCGGGCGTCCGGTACAGCTGGCGCAGCTTGACGGCCGCGACGTCGGGGCGGATGAACAGCACGTGCTCCAGTTCGAACGTGACTGTCGTGTCCCGCATCCCGCCCGGGAGCGTCTGGTGGGTGAAGGCCGTGATCTCGTCGAGTCCGAAGAGGCGCTTGCCGCCGCCCGTGGTCCAGATCGCGTCGGCCCGGAACAGGCGGAGGAAGTCGTCGGGGCGCTCGTTGTTCTGCGCGTGTTCGACCGTGGCGACCACCTGTCTGATGGCCTCGATCTCGTTCTCGCGGCTCGCCGCCGCGGCATCCATGGTGTCCGTGGTGTCCATGTGGACCACCCTGCGACTTCAAGGGCTCTTGAAGTCAAGGTGAGGCCGGTCCGCCAGGCCGGCGCCGGCGCCGGGGGTGGGGGTGGGGGCCGCCCCCGTGCCGACTACCGCTCGGGAAGGGCGAGTTCGAACCAGAGGGCGTGGCCGATGGGGCCGTGCCTCGTGCCCCAGCGGCGGGCCCGGTGGGCGGCGAGCAGCAGTTCGCCGCCGTCCTGGCCCATGGCGCCGCCGGCCGGCGCGCTCACCTCGATCATCAGCGAGGCGCCGTACACCATCCGCACGGCCACGGGTTCGGCCGTGTGTTCCATCGCGCCGGCCGCCAGCCGGTCGACCAGCCGCAGGGCCGGGTCGGCCAGGCTGCCGAGCTCCCAGTCGCGCAGCCGCCCGACAACCGCCTCCCCGACGGTCGCCAGCAGCGCCGGGTCGGCGGGGAAGGTCCAGTTGGCGACCCGGTCGGCCGGCAGGCGCCCCAGCCGGGCCGCCAGCAGCGCCACGTCGTCCGACTCCTGGCCGTCGGACGCCGCCGGCAACCGGTCGATCACCGCGTCGCAGATTCCCTCGAGGGAGACACCCGGCCCCGTCAGCTCGCCGAGCAGCGCGCACAACGAGTCGACGCCGGCGGTGATGTCGCGGTCCCTGGCCTCGACCAGGCCGTCCGTGTAGAGCACCAGGACCGAGCCCTCCGGCACCTCCATCCGCACCTCCTCGAACGGCACGCCCTCCACGCCGAGCGGCGCCCCGGACGGCAGGTCGAGCTGGCTGGCAGCCCAGCGCCCCGTCGTCGGATCCGGCTGGATCAGCACCGGGGGCAGATGGCCGGCCTTGGCCAACGTGCACTGCCGGCTGAGCGGGTCGTACTCGGCGTAGAGGCAGGTGGCCATCAGCGGATCGGAGAGGCGCGGGGCGATGTCCCGGCCGGCGTCGTTGAGCCGGCTCAGCAGGTGGGCGGGCCGCAGGTCGAGCGCGGCCAGCGTGCGCACCGCCGTCCGCAGCCGGCCCATGGCGGCGGCGGCGTGCAGCCCGTGCCCGGTGGCGTCGCCCACCACGAACGCCACCCGGCCGCCGACCAGCGGGATCACGTCGAACCAGTCGCCGCCGATCTCCGTGCCCTGACTGCCCGGCACGTAGCGGTGGGCGAACTGGACGCCGGGCTGCTCCGGCAGCGTCTGGGGGAGCAGGCTGCGCTGGAGGGTGAGGGCGGCGTCCCGCTCCCTGGCGTAGAGCCGGGCGTTGTCCAGGGTGATCCCGGCTCTGGCGGTCAGCTCCATGGCCAACGCCAGGTCGTCGCGGTCGAAGGCGTGGCGGTCGCCGCTGCGGGTGACCACCAGCAGCCCGAGCACCGTGCCGCGGGCCCGCAACGGCACGGTGATCAGCGAGTTGACGTTCAGCTCGTGGAGCACGGAGGCGACGTCGGGGTCGCCGGCCGTGGCGGCCAGCAACTCCGTCCTGGTCTCGCCGAGATAGGGGACGCCGGTGTCGAGCACCGGCCGCAGGAAGGGCGCGTTGGGCTCGAAGCTGCCGCCCTGCTCGTCCCGGCGGAGGCGGGGTTCGAGCACCGGGTGGTGGGCGCGGCTCGCGAAGCCGATCTGGGACAGCGGTCCGCTGGCCCGCTCGTGCGCGGTGGGCGGCTCCCCGCCGGCCACGACGCCGGACAGCAGCTCGACACCCGCCAGATCGGCGAACCTGGGTACCAGGGCGTTGGCCAGCGTCTCGCCGATCCGCCGCACGTCGAGCAGGTCGGCGATGGCGCCGCCGACGTCGTCCAGCAGCGCCAGCCGCTGTCTGGCCCGCTCGATCTTCCCCTCGACGTCCCGGCGCTCGGTGATGTCCAGGATGATGTTGACGACGCCGAGCGGGCGGCCGGCCCGGTCGGTGAGCCGGCCCATGGACACCGAGCGTGCCCCGAGCCCGTCGGGCGAGGGGATCACCAGGTCGGTCAGCGGCTGCCCGGTACGGAGCACCTCGCCCTGCAACCGGTGGAGCCGCCGGGCCATCTCCGGCGGCAGCACGTCGAGCACGGTCCGGCCGAGGAGCTCGGCCGCCGGGATGCCGCCGAGCCTGGACAGCGCGTCGTTGACCCGGACGTAGCGCATGTCGGCGTCGAAGACCGCGATGCCGAGCGGGGAGGCCGTGAACAGCCCGTCAAGCGTGGCGAGGCTCTGCTCGACGGCCTCGTAGCGGGCGTTCTCGAGCAGAATGGCCAGAACGCGCGCGGGACCGCCCGGCGCGGGGAACAGCTCGGCCCGGCAGCGGAGTTCCACGGTGTGGCCGTCCCGGTGGCACACGGCGAACCGGCCGTTCCAGGTGCGCCGGGCCAGCAGCGCGCGCAGCACGTCGCGGCCCGGTGCGGGGTGCTCGGCCGGGAGCAGGCCGGCGAGTGGCCGACCGACCGTCTGGGCGGCGTCCCAGCCGAGGATCTCCTCCGCCTTCGGACCCCAGAACAGGATCCGGCCACGGATGTCCAACATGACCATGCCGACGTGCAGCGACTCACGGCGCGCTTCGTCGGCGCTCCGGCTGCCGGGTTCAGTGCTCACGCTCTGCGCCCCCGTCGGTGGGTGGTCCGGAACATCCCTTCCACCCGATTATGTCCGCGGGGTCAGAGGTGTGCGCGGGTCGCCGGCTCCACCCGCTCGACCACATAGTGCGCCGAGTCCTCCGCGGTGCCCGCGCCGGCGCTCATCCGGAGGCGCTGGATGAGCCGTTGTGCCTCGGCGCGCGTGGCGCAGTGGCCTATGCGGTAACGGCCACCGTTCTCCTCCTGCCGGATCACCTGCCACGGCTGCAGGTTGGTCCCGTTCATTCATCACCCCCCATCTGCATATGCCAGACCATACGCCAGCGTGTCACCGGTCGAACAGAGATCAGGCCACCGGCCCCGATTCGCCGGTGTCACGCAGGGCCAACGCGCGCCCCTCGACGGCCAGCGCGTCCACCCGCCGGGCGATCGGCAGCGCCGTCGCCGGGTCGTTGTGCGCCACCTCCCAGGAGCGCTCCAGCAGGTGAGCGGCCTGCGCCAGTCGGGTGCGGGCCGCCGTCCCGACCGACTCGCGGTGCGCGGTGAGATGGTCCTGCGCGGCGGCCAGCGTCGCCGCCGCCGTCAGCAGCGCCTGCTCGAACATGGAGCGGGCCCTGCGGTTGCGGTCCTCGCGCTCCCGCCGGGACGCCAGGGCGGCGGCCAGCGCGGCGTCCGCCTCGCCGAGTCGACGGAGCGCGCCGAACGGGTCGCCGGCCACCGTCGCGCGGGCCTCGGCCAGGGCGGCGTCGGCGCGTGCCGACGCGTCGCGCAGCGCGTGCTCGCTCCCCGCCTCGCGCAGGTCGGCCTCCGTCTCCTGCGCGGCCTCCGCGAACACCGTGGCGGCCCGCTCCACCTCGTCCGTCCACCGGGCCACCCCGTCCACCAGCAGACCGGCGCCGGCCAACGGGGCCGCCGCCGCGGCCGGCCCCTCCCGCCGCAACAGCTCGCCCCCGCGCGCCAACCTGGCCCGCGCCGCCGCCGGATGCCCGGCCACCGGTGCGACGGCGTCCGCGCCGAACCGCTCCACCAGCCGACGCAACGTCCCCTCGGCCGCCGCGATCCGGCCGGGCAACTCCGTCGCCCCCGTACGCACCGCCGCCTCGTCCACCCCGGGCGGCGAAGCCGCCAACCGCTCGCCGGCCCGCGCGCACCGGAGCTCGATCTCCTCGAGCAGCCGGCGCCGCTCCAGGTCGTTCCGCTCCAGCGCCGGTTCGTCCAGCCGGAAACGGATCCGCAGCGCCTCCGCCGTTCGGGTGGCGGCCTCGCCGAGTGCCGCGGGCGGGGCGTCGGGCGCGAACGCGTACGCCTCGGCACGGGTGCGGACCGCGTCGTCCGTCTCGATCAGCAGGCCACGGGCCCGCCGGTCGAGCTCCGCCAACGGCGGATCGTGGGACTGCGTGGGCGGCTCCGTCGACCGCCCCGACCAGCGCAGCGGCACCATCCGGTACCTGCCCCGCAGCCCGCGGCCGCGCAGGCCGCGTGCCACCAGGTACCCGACCACCAGGACCAGCGCGGCGACCAGCGCGAGCGGCAACACGACGACGGTCGCACCGCCGCTCCCCGACGCGACCGGCTCCTCCCCCTCCGGCCGCGGCGGGCGTACCGGCACCGGCCGGTCGTCCGTCACCGCCGGGTACCCGTCGGCGGCGCCGATCGCCGCCCCCGCCCAGTCGCCCCCGCGCAGCGCCGGCCGGATCGCCAGCAGCAGATCGCGCTGGCCGAGCTCGTTGCGGTCGGCGTCGGCGTCGGCGTCGGCGTCGGCGATGGCGACGGCGTCGGCGTCGGCGTCGGTCCAGGACTGGGCATCGTGGCCCGAGAGGCGGTGCACGGACGCGGCGAACCGCTCGTCCGGACCCGTTAGGGCGTGCTCGACCTCCCCGTCCCGGCCGGCAAGCGTCCCGGCGAGGTCGGTCACCTGGCCGGCGTCGTCCAGATCCGCGGTGTCCTCGGCCGAGGTCGGGGTCGGGGTCGGCGTCGGCGCTGTGGCGGGGCCGTGGGG
>NZ_SMKI01000314.1 GCF_004348415.1 Streptomyces hainanensis | reverse complement strand
CTCCCCTTCCTCCGGGTCTTCCTCCCACTCCCGCCTTCTGTCACGATTCGGCCCACCCGCAACCTCCGGATGTCAAGGGGGCGTGGTAGCAGGCGGGTTGGGCAGGTGAGCAGTCGGCCCTACGGAACAGTGGAGAGGGCGGGGAGGGGACGGAGCGATGGCACTACACGTCGCGGGCGCGCTCACCGAGCGGCACCGGGCGGAGATCGACGGGCTGCTGGAGCGCGCCGTTGAGGAGGAGGTGCGCCGCTCCGAGGGGCGCGTCGACGGGCCCCAGTTGCTCCAGCGCGCCCGGGGCGCGCTGGGCGAGATACTCCGGCCGGCGGAGGAGGAGTACACGGCGTATCTCCGCGCGGAGACGGAGCACGCGCCCGGCCGGCTCGCCGACCGCTTCGGGCGGCGCGCCCTCGGCGGCCTCGCGGCCGCCGCCACCGGCGCGGCGATCGCGGCCCTGCTGCTGATCGGCAGCATCGACGACTCGGCGGCCACCGCCTTCGCGGACGCCATCATCGTGGCGGCCGCGGCGCTGACCGGCTTCTCGGCGCAGGCCGTGCTCGCCCACCTGTTCTCCGCCGAGCGGAGCGCGGGCAGCCGACACCAGCCGGGCGGCGTCGAACAGTTGCGCCTCGCCTGGCGGAACGCGGTGGAGGTGCGCGGCATCCGCCCCTACCTGGAGCAGCAGCGCGCGGTCGCCCCGCGGCGCGAGCCGCTGGCCCCCGAGCGGCGCGACACCCGCCGGGTCAGCCAGCAGCGCCCGCTCGAGCGCGGCGGTGCCGCCCGCACCAGGGCGGTGCTGACCCGATCCTTCGAGCGGCTGCCCGACCCGGGACATCCGTTCATCGGCCGCCGCAGCCAGCTCACCCAGATCACCCAGTGGGTCAACCGGGACCGGGCCCGCACCGACACCCGCCCGACCGTGGTCGTGCTGCACGGCCCCTCGGGCTCCGGCCGCACCATGCTGGCCCGGTGGGTGGCGCACGAGACCCGCGAGCTGTTCCGGGGCGCCTGCCTCGTCGACCTGCGCGGCCAGAGCGAGGACCCACTCACCACCAGGGACGCGCTGCTCCACCTGCTCAACCGGCTCGGCGCCCCCCGCGAACAGCTGCTCTTCAGGGACGGTGCCGGCAGCGGCGCCGACGCCGCCCGCCCGCGCCGCCTGATGGAGCGCTACCAGCAGCATCTCGCCGACCTGCCCGTCGTGTTGATCCTCGACGACGCCACCGACCCGGAGCAGGTGCGCACCCTGATCCCCGAGCGGTCGGACTCACTGGTGCTGGTCACCGCCACCGAGCCGCTGCCCGTCGAGGTCGGTTTCCCGGCCTCCGTCCACCACCTGGAGCTCGACCCCCTCGACCAGGCGGCGGCCGAGGAACTGCTGC
This sequence comes from Streptomyces hainanensis, assembly GCF_004348415.1. Classification (GTDB taxonomy): domain Bacteria; phylum Actinomycetota; class Actinomycetes; order Streptomycetales; family Streptomycetaceae; genus Streptomyces; species Streptomyces hainanensis. The sequence goes on along the minus strand of NZ_SMKI01000314.1, from coordinate 8,062 downwards.
GCGCTTCGGTCGCCGACGGCGGCACCATCGCCGCCGGCGAGCCCTATGACGAGCTGGCCTGGCGCCGGATCGTGGAGCTGTGCGGCGGCCGGCCGCTGCCGCTGCGGATGGTCGGCGCCGCCCTCGGCGAGCGCTCCCCGGCCCGCCTCGCCGAGGACCTGGCCGACTACGGCCCGGCGAACGGCCCGCTCGACCCGGCGGAGCGCGCCCTGCGCCTGCGCTACACCGACCAGCACGAGACCGCCCGCCGGCTGCTGCGCCGGCTCGCGCTCGTCGGCCGCGCCAGCCTGGGCGCCCGCGCCGCCGCCGCGCTCCTCGACGTCCGCGAACAGGAGGGCGCCCGCCGGCTGGAGGAGCTGACCACCGCCGGGCTGCTCCGCCACGTCCGCGGCAACCGCTACCGGCTGCACGACCTGGTGCGCCGCTTCGCGCGGGCCCGGCTGCACGAGGAGGAGACCGACGAGGACCGCTCCGCGGCCCAGGAGCGGCTGATCCGCAGCTACGCCGAGCTCGCCGACACCGTGATCCGGCTGGTCGACGGCAAGACGTCCACCCGCGCCGATCTGCTGCCGGCCGCCGCCGGCGGCCACGGCTTCGCCTCGCTCGACGCCGCGCTCCGCTGGCTCGACGACGAGACCAGCTTCATCACCGCCACCCTCCGCCACGCCGACGAGCGCGTGGACCGCGAGGCCGTCCAGCACCTGCTCGGCGCCCTCTGCGACTACTGCCTGCTCCGCGGCGACCTCTACCGCCTCGGCGAGCTCAACGAGCTGACCCAGGCCGTCAACCAGGGCCTGCTCACCCGGTCCGTCCAGTGGCGCACCGGCGTCGCCGCCCGCCAGCTCGGCGAGCTCGACAAGGCCCGCTCCACCCTGACCTCCGTGGTCAGCCTCTACCAGCAGGCCCACCACGAGGCCGGCACCGCCCGCGCCCTGCGCGACCTGGGCATCACCCTCCAGCACCAGGGCCAGCTGCGGGAGGCCGGCGATCGGCTGCAGGAGGCGCTGGAGCTCCAGACCGGCGGCGGCCTCCAGGGCGACCGGGCCTGGACACTGCACGCGCTCGCCGCCGTGGAGCGCGAGCGCGGCCGGCTGAACTCCGCCCGCGCCATGCTCACCGAGGCGCTCCACCTCCACCAGGGCAGCGGCAGCGTGCACGGCGAGGCGTGGACCCGCTTCCAACTCGGCCAGACCCTGCTCTACGGCGGGGACATCACGGCCGCCGAGCACGAGATCCGGCTCTCCCTCGACCTGTACGAGCGCTCGCGCGACGTACGCGGCGTCGCCTGGGCCCAGACGGAGCTCGGCCTGGCCCGGGTCTTCGCCGGCGACCCGACCGCCGCCGAGGAACAGCTGCGCGCCGCCCTCGCCAGGCACCGCGACACCGAGGACGCCCGCGGCGAGGCGTGGACCCTCTACAACCTCGGCCAGGCCCTGGAGGAGAGCGGCGACCTGGCCGGCGCGGTGCGCACCCTGGAGCAGGCCCGCACCATGTTCTCCCGGATGCGGGACGTCTACGGCCTGGCCTTCGCCCGGCACCACTCCGCCCGGGTCACCAGGGACATGCGGGCCGAGTCCACCGGCTCGCTGCGCAACAGCGGCTTCGCCCGCCAGCTGCTCACCGACGCCCGCCGCGACTTCCAGCGCGCCGGCGTCGGCTACGGCGAGGCCTGGAGCTGCCTGGAACTGGCCGTCATCGAGGCCGGCAACGAACGGCTGGGCCAGGCGTTGGAGCTGACCGACGAGGCGCTGCGCCTGTTCACGGACGGGTACGGCGAGGATCGGCCGGACCGCCGCGGCGCCGACTGGGCCGCGTTCCTCCGCTGCACCCTGCTGCCGCTGGCCTCACCCGGCGGCTCCGAGGTCGGCGAGGCCGTGGCCCAGGAGGAGCTGGCGGAGCTCCTGCGCGCCGAGCACCCCCAGCGCGACCCCCGGCTGACGGACGCCGCCCACAGCTACGCCCTGATGCTCCGCCGCGGCCTCGGCCCGGAGGACGGCTGGTCGGCCTGGCGGCTCGGCATGGTCCCGCGCCGCGCGGCGCGCGACGTGTTCGGCGTCGCCACGGCGGATTGACGCGGCGGGACGCGGCCCGACGGGGCCGCGGGGTGCCGGGTGCCCGCTAGGAGCGGGCGGCGGAGGCGCCGGGCGCGGCCTTCTCCGCCTCGCCCGCGCCCTCGCGGCCCCCGGCCTCGGCGTCCGCCTCAGCCCCGGCCGACTCCTTGGGCACGGAGACCCGGCCCAGGTGCCTGCTCATGGACTTCAGCAGGACCCACACCGCCACGCCGAGCACCGCGAACACGATGAAGCCCAGCACGCCGGGCGTGACCGTGTACTCGTTGAGGTCCTTCTCCGCCAGCGGAAGCAGCGCGCTCATGTCGTCCATGGGCTCAATTCTGGCGGATGCCCGCGAAGAGGTCGGACTCGGGGAGCGCCGTATCCACCCGGGACCTGGCCAGCTCGTAGTCCTCGGTCGGCCAGACCTCCTGCTGGAGCTCCATCGGCACCCGGAACCAGCCGCCGTCCGGGTCGATCTGGGTGGCGTGCGCGATCAGCGCCTTGTCCCTGATCGGGAAGTAGTCGGCGCACGGCACCCGGGTGGTCAGCGACCGCTCGGGCCGGTCCGAGTCGTCCCAGCGCTCCAGCCACTCCGCGTAGGGCGACTCCAGCCCGCGGGCCAGCAGCGCCTCGTGCAGCGCCTCGGTGCGCGGCCGGTTGAAGCCCTGGTTGTAGTAGAGCTTCAGCGGCTGCCAGGGCTCGCCGGCCGCCGGGAAGCGCTCCGGATCCCCGGCCGCCTCGAAGGCCACCATGGAGATCGTGTGGGTCATGATGTGGTCCGGGTGCGGGTAGCCGCCGTTCTCGTCGTAGGTGGTGATCACGTGCGGCCGGAACTCCCGCACCAGCCTGACCAGCCGCTCGGCCGCCACGTCCACCTCCTGCAGGGCGAAGCAGCCGTCGGGCAGCGGCGGCAGCGGGTCGCCCTCCGGCAGCCCGGAGTCCACGAAGCCCAGCCACTCCTGGCGCACGCCGAGGATCTCGCGGGCCTCCGCCATCTCCCTGGCCCGCACCTCGTGGATGTGCTCCTCCAGATAGGGGTCGCCCTGCAACTTCGGGTTGAGGATCGAGCCCCGCTCGCCCCCGGTGCAGGTGGCGACCAGCACGTCCACGCCCTCGGCCACGTATTTCGCCATGGTGGCCGCGCCCTTGCTGGACTCGTCGTCCGGGTGGGCGTGCACGGCCATGAGTCGCAGCTGCTCTGTCAAGGCTCGTCCTCAGTCATTCGGGTGGGTCGTCCGGGGTCTGCCCCGGGCTTCTATAGTGACTGATGGAGCAGGGGTCGTTGTTCCCGTTTTCGCACCGGCCCGTGCACCCCCGCCAAGCTCCCGGAGGTCCTGATGGCTGACACGCGCGCGGGGCTTCCCCAGGGACGGTACGGCCGTGCCGCGGACGAGGCCCGCACCAACCGGCGACTGTCGATCGTCGGTGGCGTGCTCGGCGTGCTGCTGCTCGGCTTCGTCGGCTGGGCCGGATACTCCTACATCGCGGGCGAGCGGGTCACCGGCGAACTCACCGGCTTCGAGGTCGTCTCGGACGAGCGCGTCGACGTGAACGTGGCGCTGCGCAAGCCGTCGGACGGCGTCGGCGTCTGCACGATCCGGGCCCAGGCGGAGGACGGCCTCGAAGTGGGCCGCGCGGACTTCACGTTCGACGACGACACGTCGAGCCTGCACCGCTCCGTTACCCTCAGGACTACGCAGCGTGCGACCGCCGCCGAGCTGATCAGCTGTTCGGAGGCGCCGACCCCCCGGTAGGCCACCGTGGGGTTTGCGCGCGGCAGCGGAGGGTAATCCTTTCGCACATCGACCAGCGTTGTTAAAGTCGACAGTTCGATCGATGTTTCCGCCCGCCCAGGAGCGTAGTCGTCCCGGGTCGGGCGTTGTTTTTATCGTTTTATCCCCTCCGCACATCCCGAGGAGCACCTGTGACGCAGACCAGCGACACTGTCACCTGGCTGACCCAGGAGGCGCATGACCAGCTCAAGGCCGAGCTGGATCATCTGTCGGGTCCCGCCCGCACCGAGATCGCGAAGAAGATCGAGCAGGCACGCGAAGAGGGCGACCTCAAGGAGAACGCCGGCTACCACGCGGCCAAGGAGGAGCAGGGCAAGCAGGAGGCCCGCATCCGCCAGCTCACCCAGCTGCTGCAGAACGCGCAGGTGGGCGCCGCCCCCGCGGACAACGGTGTGGTCTCGCCCGGCATGGTCGTCACCATCGCCTTCGACGGCGACGAGTCGGACACGATGACGTTCCTGCTGGCCTCGCGCGAGTTCGCCACCTCGGACATCGAGACGTACTCGCCGCAGTCGCCGCTCGGCTCCGGGGTGCTCGGCAAGAAGGCCGGCGACGACGCCGAGTACGAACTGCCCAACGGCAAGACGGCCATGGTGAGGGTCCTGGAGACCAAGCCCTACCAGGCCGCCTGATCCCGGCTCCCCTCCGTCCCGCGGCGCCCGGGCGCGCGGCACAGGACGGACTCGTGGCCGCTCGCCCCGCCGCCGAGACCTCGCCCTACCTCCTCCGGCACGCCCACCACGGTGCGGCCGACGCGGAGCACCTCGGGGAGGTCCCGCGGCCGCCCTCCCCCGAACGTCGCAGGGCACCGGGGGCACCACGCGAAGCCGGCCCGCAGGTCGTCAGGGGGAACTCCCCCCGGCTCAACCGATGTCGACGGGGGTCAGCGCGAACCCGTCGTTGGGCTGGCCCGCGAGGAGGTCGGCCAGCCCGCCGCTGAGCGCGTACGTCGTCCCGTCAGGTCCCTCGGTCACATCGCTGGTGACGGGATTCTCGACGGTGTCGGTGACGCCCACCGTGGCCTCCTCCCAGCCGTCGCCCGGCCGCACACGCTGGATCCGGGCGGGCTCGCCGGTCAGCGGACCGCTGCGGACCGCCGCGATCGAGCCGTCGTCCAGGAGCCGCATGCCGGCCAGGGGGGACGACAGCGGCGCGGAGAGCTCCATCGGGCGCGCCTCCTCGGGGTTCCGGACGGGCACCCGCACCAGGGAACCGTCGGCCATGGAGACGATCAGCTGGTCTCCCTCGACCCACTCCACCGCCGACATGCCCACGTCGTTCAGGAAGTCGGGAATGTCCAGCGTGCCCTGGAGCAGCCACGACCTCGGCGAGGGGCGTGAAGGGAGGAGTGGGCACGGGGCGTCATCGGCGGCGGGAACACGCGCGTGACGAGGCTCCCCGTGGCACTCCGCCGGCCTCGGGCCGGGGGTGCCGGGTGATGTCTCAGGATTGGCGCTCTGAGCGGGAGCGAGTGCTGTATCACGTCCGGCTCCCCGACCATCGGACGGCGCATCCGGTACCCGGCTATCCCCCAGGCACGCACCCGGTGCTCGGCCCACAGCGTGGCGAACCGTGGGCTGTGCATGGTCAACTCGCCGATGAGGGAGGCCAGATGCGGGTCGCCCGGGTACTCGCCGACCGCCTGCCGCGGCTTGCCCACCACGTCCCGCGCCTTCCTGGGCCAGGTGCCCCGCGAACAACGCGTGCCCGGCGCGGTTCCACGTCAGGACGTCCGAGCGCCGGCCGACGACGACCACGGGTGAGTCCCCGAAGGCGTCCACCAGTTGGCGCACCGCCTCGGTGACCCGCTCGGCGGGCAGCCGGCGGCGGCTCTGCCGGGCGTCACCCGACAGGGTGCGCAGGTGGTGCCGTTCCGCGTCGTCCAGCCGCAGGGCCGTGGCCAGCGCGTCGAGGACCTGCGGCGAGGCGTTGAGCGACAGCCCCTGTTCCAGCCGGGTGCAGTAGGCGACGCTGACACCGGCCAACTGGGCCAGTTCCTCACGCCGCAGCCCCACGTCCGCCGGCTTCAACTGCGCCCGACGCGTGGACAGGAACTCACCGAGGAGGGACCTGCCGTGCGTTGTGTCGTGCATGCGACCGAGGATGGCCAGCCTCGCCTCGGCCAGCCTGCCCCTGGGAGTAGCACCCACGAGGCGGGGAGGCGGCCGGCCGCGTCGCTCGTGCGCCGGGCCGGGCGGTGCGGAGCGTGCGACGATGCCGGTATGAATCGCCTGGCCGACTCCCAGTCGCCGTACCTGCAACAGCACGCCGCCAACCCGGTGGACTGGTGGCCATGGGGAGACGAGGCGTTCGACGAGGCACGACGACGAGGCGTACCCGTACTGCTCAGCGTCGGCTACGCCAGCTGCCACTGGTGCCATGTCATGGCCAGGGAGAGCTTCGAGGACCCGGCCGTCGCCGAGTTCCTCAACGAACGCTTCGTCCCGGTGAAGGTGGACCGGGAGGAACGCCCCGACGTCGACTCCGTCTACATGGACGCGGTGCAGGCCGCCACCGGGCAGGGCGGCTGGCCGATGACCGTCTTCATGACCGCCGACGGCGAGCCGTTCTACTTCGGCACCTACTTCCCACCCGAGCCGCGCGGCGGGCTGCCGTCGTTCCGCCAGCTCCTGGAAGGCGTGGACTCGGCCTGGCGGGACCGCCGCGGCGAGGTCGCCCAGGTGGCGGCCCGGATCACGGGAGACCTGGCCGGCCGGGAGCTGCCCTACGAGGCGTCCGCGCCGCCGACCGCCGAGGACCTGGCCGTCGCGGTCAGCGGCCTGGCCGGCGAGTTCGACGAGGAGCACGGCGGCTTCGGCGGCGCCCCCAAGTTCCCGCCGCCGATGGCACTCGAGTTCCTGCTGCGGCACCACGCCCGCACCGCGGCGCCCGAGGCGCTGCGGATCGTGGAGCGCACCTGCGAGGCGATGGCCCGCGGCGGCCTCTACGACCAACTCGGCGGCGGCTTCGCGCGCTACACCGTGGACGCCGAGTGGGTGCTGCCGCACTTCGAGAAGATGCTGTACGACAACGCGCTGCTCGGACGGCTCTACACCCACCTGTGGCGGACCACCGGATCGGCGTTCGCCCGCCGGATCGCGCTGGAGACCGCGGACTTCCTCGTCCGCGAACTCCGCACCGACGAGGGCGGCTTCGGCTCGGCGCTCGACGCGGACAGCGAGGTGCCAGGCGGCCTGCACGAGGAGGGCGCGTACTACCTCTGGACGTCGCAGCAGCTCGCCGACGCGCTGGGCGGCGGAACGATCGGCTACCAGCTGAGCGAGGCCGGCACACTGCTGCTGCCGGCCGGTGAGCCGCCGGCCGCCCAGCGGGAGCGGCTGACCGCGGTGCGGTCCGCCCGGGCCAGGCCCGAGCGGGACGGCAAGGTCATCGCGGCCTGGAACGGCCTGGCCATCGCGGCGCTGGCCGAGACCGGCGCCTGCTTCCAACGGCCCGACCTGGTGGCGGCCGCCGTCGACGCGGCCGAGCTGCTGGCCCGACTGCACCTGGACGGCGAGGGCCGCCTGGTCCGCACCTCGCTCGGCGGGCAGGCCGGCCCGAGCGCCGGGGTGTTGGAGGACTACGGCGATGTGGCGGAGGGCTTCCTCACCCTCTACGGGGTCACCGGCGAGAGGCGGTGGCTCGACCACGCGGAGGCGCTGCTGGAGACGGTGCTGACCCGCTTCGCCCGGCCGGACGGCGCCCTCTACGACACGGCGGACGACGCCGAGCCCCTGATCAGGCGACCCCAGGACCCCACCGACGGCGCGGCACCCGCCGGCTGGACGGCGGCGGCCGGCGCGCTCCTGACGTACGCGGCCTACACCGGCAGCGACCGGCACCGCCGGGCCGCCGAACTGGCGCTCGGCATCGTGGCGGCGCTCGCCCCGCGAGCGCCCCGCTTCATCGGCTGGGGCCTGGCCGTGGCCGAGGCGGCGCTCGACGGCCCGCGCCAGGTCGCGGTCGTCGGCCCGCGCGACGACGCGGCCACCGCCGCGCTGCACCGCGCCGCGCTCACGGCGCCCGCGCCGGGCGCCGTGGTGGCGCTCGGCGAGCCGGGCGCGCCCGACGGCGCGCCACTGCTCGCCGACCGGCCCCTGCGGGACGGCCGCCCGACGGCCTACGTGTGCCGGGGGTTCGTGTGCGACCTGCCGACAACCGAGCCGGACGCCTTGGCAGCCCGGCTGGGGACCGGCGGCTGAGGTTCCCCCACCC
>NZ_SMKI01000313.1 GCF_004348415.1 Streptomyces hainanensis | reverse complement strand
GCGGACGAGGGGCGGGGGGCCTTGTCGGCGTTGTCGGCCTTGTGGTCGTCGGCCTTGTCGGCCTCGTTCAGGATGTCGTGGAGCACGCGGCGGACCGCCAGGCGTATCGCGGCGACCGAGGGGTGGGGACCCATATCCGAATCACTTCTTTCTGCGGGGTGCTCGGGAAGCGCTGTCACGCTGAGTGCGTAAATGGTGACAGAGGAGGTCTGTTACCCGAGCATCGCACGCCCGGCATTGCCGCCACGGTCCCTCGTACGGGTGATTTTGGGGCGTTTGGCCGGCGACCCGGACTAGGCGGGGCCGGGCCCCACCCTGGCCAGCCACTGCTCGGGGCGGGAGATCTCCTCCTTGGTGGGCAGCGTGTTCGGCGAGGTCCAGACCCGGTTGAAGCCGGCCATGCCGCCGGCGTCGACCACGGTGCGGACGAACCGCTCCCCGTCCCGGTACTGCCGCAGCTTCGCGTCGAGGCCGAGCAGCCGGCGCAGCGCCCGGTCGAGCCGGCCGGCGCCGGCCTGCCGACGCTTGGTGAACTTCTCCCGGATCTCGGCGACGGACGGCACCACGGCCGGCCCCACGCCGTCCATCACGTAGTCCGCGTGCCCCTCGAGCAGCGACATCACGGCGGTGAGCCGGTCCAGGATCTCCCGCTGGCGCGGGGTCTGCACCATGTCGACGATGCTGGGCCCGCCGGCGCGCTCCGCCTCGGCGGCCTCGTCCGCGCCCCGACCGCCCACCGCCTGTGCGGCCCGCCGCAGCCGCTCCACCAGGGTGGCCGGGTCCACGTCCGCCTCGACGAGGAAGGACTGGATCTCGCTCTCCAGGTGGTCGCGGAGCCAGGGGACGGCGGTGAACTGGGTGCGGTGGGTCTCCTCGTGCAGGCAGACCCAGAGCCGGAAGTCGTGCGGGTGGACGTCGAGTTCGCGCTCGACGTGGACGATGTTGGGCGCGACGAGCAGCAGTCGGCCGGCGCCCGGGCCCGGCAGGTCGGGGCCGGCGGGGGCGAAGGTCTCGTACTGGCCGAGCACCCGGGAGGAGAGGAACGCCAGCAGCATGCCGACCTCGACGCCGGTGACCTTGCTGCCCACGGCGGTGAGCGCGGTGCCGCCGGGCACCGCGGCGCGACGCTCCCGCATCCGGGACATCAGCGGCCCGAGCACCTCGCGGAACCCGGCCACGTTGGCCCGCACCCAGCCGGGGCGGTCCACGACGAGCACCGGCGTGTCGACGCCGCCGGAGTCGAGTGCGGTGAACTCCCGCACGTGGCGCTCGGAGGCGACGGCGTGCCGCCGCAGCTCGGCGACGACCGAACGGGCCTCCTCCCGGCTCACCTCGGGGCCCGGCCGCAGCATGCGGGTCGCGGTGGAGACCGCCAGCTTCCAGTCGACCAGGTCGGTACCGCCGAGTGACGTCATGCCCTCCACGGTACGGCGCCCCTCACCCCAGGGCTAGCGGCTCCGGGGGCGGGCTGCGGGCCCGGCGTCGGTGGGCGTCGTGAATGGGTGTTGTCGGTGGGCGACGTCAGTGGGCGACGTCGGTGGGCGTCGTCAGTGGGCCAGGCCGGCCAGGGCGGCGGCGGCCTCGTCGAGCGCCGACTCGGCCGCGGCCGGGTCCCTGGTCTCGGAGGCGAGGAAGGCGAAGGCCAGCACCCGGCCGTCGCTCGTGGCGACCGTGCCGGCCAGGCTGTTGACGCCGGTCAGGGTGCCGGTCTTGGCGCGCACCACGCCGGCGCCGGCGACGCCGGCCCCGCCCTCGTCGTACCGGCCGGCCAGCGTGCCGGAGAAGCCGGCCACCGGCAGGCCGGTGAGCGCGGCCCGCAGTTCGGGCCGCTCCGGGTCGGCGGCGACGGCGAGCGCGCGGGTCAGCAGGTCGGCGGTGACCCGGCCCTCCCGGTCGAGGCCGCTCGCGTCGACCAGGCGGGCGCCGTCGAGGGGCAGCCCGAGCCCGTCGAGCCGGGCGTGGACGGCACGGCTGGCGCCGCGGAAGTCGGCGGGCTGGTCGCTGGCGACCGCGGTGTGCCTGGCCAGCGCCTCGGCCAGGTCGTTGTCGCTGTTCGTCAGCATCCGTTCGACCAGCGCGGACAGGGGCGCGGAACGATGGACGGCCAACTCGTCGGCGTCGTCCGGGACGTCGCCGCGCTTCGGCTCGCCGCCCTCGACGTCGAGCCCGGCGTCCCGCAGGGCGTCGGCGAAGACGTCGGCGGCGTCGGCGGCCGGGTTGTCGGCGCGGGGCGCCGGACCGCTGGTGCTGTCGTCGAGGCGGCCCTCGTTGAGCTGGAGCGGAGTGATGATCGCGATGTTGTCGTTTACTCCGATGGGGTGACGCTGCTCGCGCGGGTAGAGGGAGACGTCGTAGCCGACCCGCGCCGCGTCCACGCCCCGGTCGGCGAGGGCGCCGACGGTGCTCCGCGCCAGGTCGGTCAGGTCGTCGGCGGTGAGCGTCGGGTCGCCGCCGCCGACCAGGACGACGCTCCCGGCCTCCTCGTCCCAGCGGACCATGGTGGCGAGCCGGTGGTCGGGGCCGAGCGCGTCGAGGGCGGCGACGGCGGTGACGATCTTGACGGTCGAGGCCGGCGTCCGGCTGGTGCCGGCGTGGTCGGCGTAGAGGGAGTCGCCCGACTCGAGGTCGATGACGGCCACCCCGACGTCCTCACCGAGCGCCGAGCCGCGCAGTAGCGGGCCGACCACCCGCTCCACCACCTCGGCGGCGGGCCCGGTGCCCTCGCCGTCCAGCGGTGTGAGCACCGGCTGCGCCCCGGGGACGGTGCCGGCGATCCGCTCGCCCTCCTCGCGCCGCACGTCGCCGGCGGTCGCCTGGTCGTGCTCGGCCGAGCGCTTGCCCGAATCCCAGGGGCCGGCGAGGGCGACCAGCAGCGCGGCGACGGCCAGACCGGCGGCGCCGGAGGCCATGACGAGGCGCCAGGTGGCCTGATGGGCACGGAAGTTGTCACGGAGGAACCGACGCGCCACCGCAAGCGTCTCCGCCGCCCTGTGCACCACGGACCAGCCCCTTTCGCGAGCAGACACCCCCGTGAGGGACACTTAACCACCTGTCGCGTGCATAGATCGGTTAAGGAGTCCCTCAGTGGAGTTCGACGTCACCATCGAGATTCCGAAGGGTTCGCGGAACAAGTACGAGGTGGATCACAAGACCGGACGCATCCGCCTGGACCGCCACCTCTTCACCTCGACGGTCTACCCGGCCGACTACGGCTTCGTGGAGGGAACCCTCGGGGAGGACGGCGACCCGCTGGACGCGCTGGTGCTGCTCGACGAGCCCACCTTCCCCGGCTGTCTGATCCAGTGCCGGACGATCGGCATGTTCCGGATGCGGGACGAGGCGGGCGGCGACGACAAGCTGCTGTGCGTGCCCGCGTCCGACCCGCGGATGGAGCACCTGCGCGACATCCACCATGTCAGCGAGTTCGACCGTCTCGAGATCCAGCACTTCTTCGAGGTCTACAAGGACCTGGAGCCCGGCAAGTCCGTCGAGGGCGCCAACTGGGTGGGCCGCGCCGAGGCCGAGGCCGAGATCGAGGCGTCGTACAAGCGGGCCGTGGAGGCCGGCGAGGGCCACCACTGAGGCACGGCGCGCCGGGGGCCGGCTGTGAGAGGCTGAGAACAGAGCCCGGACCGGCTCCTGGACGAGGTGCGCCGTACCCAGACCCACGACAAGACGGCGCGGGGAGTCGTGTCTGTCATGGCGTGGATTCTGCTGATCGTGTCCGGAGTGCTGGAGGCCGTCTGGGCGACGGCGCTCGGCAAGTCCGACGGATTCACCAGGCCGGTGCCGACCGCCGTCTTCGCGGTCGGCCTGGCGCTGTCGATGACCGGTCTCGCGCTGGCCCTGCGTTCCGTGCCGGTGGGCACGGGGTACGCGATCTGGGTGGGCATCGGCGCGGTGCTCACCGCCGGATACGGGATGGTGTTCGGCGGCGAGTCGGCGTCGCTGCTGCGGGTGGCGCTGCTGGCCGGCATCGTCGGCTGCGTGATCGGCCTCAAGCTGGCCCACTGATCCTGGCCTTCTGGCCCTGGTCGGCTGTCCTGGACGATGGATGCCGGCTGGCCGACTGATGCCGGCCGGGCGGGTGCTCAGAAGCCGCGGGTGCGCTTGGCGCCCCGGCGGCCGATCGGCGTGATGAGCCCGGGGGTTCCGATGAACAACCGGGCCATCTCGCTGCCCAGGTTCACTCCGACGGCGATGGCGAGCGCCAGCGTGATGGCGGTGAGCAGGTTCTGGATGCCGGCGTCCACGTTGCCCTGGGCGAAGCCGAGCAGGCCGAGGTAGACGGCGCCACCGGGCAGCAGCGGGCCGATCGCCGCCGTGACGTACGGCAGCGACGAGGTGAACCGGTAGCGGGACTCGAGCTGGCCGAAGAGGCCGACCATGCCCGCGCCGACGGCGGTGGCGGCGAACGGCGACAGGCCGGCCGTGTCGTGCATCGCGCCGTAGACCAGCCAGGCGATGCCGCCGTTGACGGTGGCGGGGACGATGGTGTTGCGGGCCTGCTGGAGCAGCACGCAGAAGGTGAGCGACAGCAGCAGCGCGGCGGCCAACTGGACCCCGGGACGGGTCTCGCGCTGGACCACGTCCGGTTCCAGGCTCACCCCCGAGGTCTCGCCCATGTAGAGCACGGCGATCACCCCGCAGACGATGCCGACACTGAGGTAGACCACCTCGAGGAGGCGGGCCGAGGCGGTGAGGTAGTAGCCGGTGAGGCCGTCCTGGACGCCGGCGACCAGGGCCCGCCCGGGGATCACCGCGAACAGGCCACCGGTGACCATGGCCGCGGCCTGGATCTCCCCGGAGCCCGAGGTGTGGCTGGCCGCCCAGCCGACGCCCACCAGCGCGGGCGCCATCGCGGACGCGGCGAACTGGTAGAACTCCGGCAGGCCGCGGCTCGCGGCCAGCCAGGCCAGCCGGTCGCCGAGCATCGCGCCGAGCGCGGCGAGCAGGAAGACCTGCCAGTTGCCGCCGACCAGGGTGCTGGCGGCGCCGGCCAGCAGGCCGCTGGCGATGGTGAGCTGCCACTTGGTGAACGGGTGCCGGTTCCGCCGGATGGTGGCCAGCCGGCCGTACGCCTCCTCCAGCGTGACCTCGCCGGAGGAGATGTCGTCCACCAGTTGGAAGACGGCGGCCAGCCGGGTGTAGTCGGTGCCGCGCCGGCGGACGGTGCGGCTCAGCGACACCGGCGCGTCGACCAGCGACGGCTGGTGCGTGATCTCGATCAGGGTGAACGTGACGGTGGCGTCGCAACGGTCGAGACCGTAGGCGTGCACCACTCCGAACATCGCGGCCTCGACGTCCTCCGCGCCCTCGCCGCCGGCCAGCAGCAGCTCCCCGATGCGCAGCGTCAGGTCGAGCACGCGGGGCACGGCGAGCGGCGCCCCGCCCTCCTCCCGTGGCACGTACTCCGGGGCCGGCCGCTCGGCCAGCGGCAGCCGGACCATGCTGCGCATGCGGTCCTGCCAGTACGTGCCGCGGCCGGCCTCGAGACCGGAGACCCGCGGTATCCCCTGGGCCGGGGTGTTGGCCGCGCCCGATCCGGCGCCACGCGGCGGGGCGAACCCCTCGGGGACGGCGAACTCCGACGTCGGGTGGTCGCCCTCGGCCGCGGACAGCTCCAATCCGACGGGGACGGCGAACTCCGAGCTCGGGTGGTCGCCCTCGGAAACGGGCAGCTCAAGCCCCTCGGGGACCGCGAACCCGGAGTTCGACTCCTGGTCCACCGCTTCCTCGCCACCCACGTCCGATCCCGCTCCTCACTACGCCGGGTGGGGCCCTCCGGAAGGCCCCCGCCGCAGCATAGGGTCATTCCTGGGGATTCGCCCGACCGGTGTGGCGGGCCGCGTTGGCCAGGATGGCGGCACGCAGATAGCGGGCGAGACCGGGCCGCACGGCGTCGATGTTGCGGGTGAAGCGCTCGTCCGCGACGTACATCTCGGCGAGGTGGGTGTGCATCTCGTGGCCGCACTCGTAGAAGTGCCGCGAGATCTGGAGCCGGTGCTCCTCGGCCGCGGCCATCGCCTCGGCCGATTCGGGCGCCGCGCCCGCGTCCATCAGGGCGACGAGGCGGTTGTTCAGCTCGTCGCCCTCGGTCTTGATCCGCTGCCAGTCCTCCTTTCGGTAGGTCGCCGACCGACGCTGGGACTCCCGGTACGCCTCGGTGTCGCCCCAACGCCGCTCGGCCTCGTCGGCGTACTGCTCGGGCTCGAAGTCGCCGAAGACCTCGAACCGCTCCTCGGGGGTGAGGTTGATGCCCATCTTCCGTGCCTCCATGGCTCGTTCGACGGACGTGGCCATGGCGCGGAGCCGCTCGATCCGCTCGGTCAGCAGTGCGTGCTGGCGGCGCAGGTGTTCCTGGGGGTTGGCCTCCGGGTCGTCCAGCAGGACGGTGATCTCCTCCAGCGGGAAGCCGAGCTCCCGATAGAAGAGGATCCACTGCAACCGGTCGAGATCGGCGTCCCCGTATCTGCGGTGCCCGGCCGGGGTGCGCTCGCCCGGCACCAGCAGCCCGATCTCGTCGTAGTGGTGCAGCAGCCGCACCGTGACCCGAGCGAACCCGGCGACCTGTCCCACCGAATAGCTCACGTCCGTCTCCTTTCGCGTTGCCCGAGCCACGGTGCGCCATCACGCGGCGTGAGGTGCAAGCCCGGAACCGCCCGCCGCTACGCGTCCCTGGCGCGCAGCACGACGTATCCCGCCGCCAGCGCCGCCACGGACCAGGCCAGCAGCACGGCGATCGCGATCCCCGCCCCGTAGGGTTCGTGGTCCCGTGTGATCAGCACCACGCCGGCGCTCGACGGCAGGTGGTCGGCGACACTCTCCAACCACCTGGCGCCTATCGCCCGCAGCAGCTGGGGCACGGCCAGCTGCAGCAGGACCAGGCCGGTGATCGCGCCCGCCGCGCTGCGCAGCATGGTGCCGATGCCCGTGGACAGCAGGGCCAGCGCGGCCAGATAGCCGCCGGCACCCGCCGCGGCCACCGCCGCGTCGGCGGCCGTGAACTCACCGTACTCACGCATCACGGGGGCGGCGCAGGCCGTACCGAGGATGCCGAGCAGCACGCCGAGCGCCGCCGCCACCGCCGCGGCCACGGCCGCCTTCCCGAGCAGCAGGCGCCAGCGGACCGGGACGCTCTGCAGCGTGGTGCGGATGGATCCGCTGGCGTACTCGCCCGTGACGGCCAGGGTGGCCAGCACGACGACGGCGAGTTGGGCGACCATCAGCGCGTCGGCCACCGCGTGTGGTGCCGGCCGGGCGGTGTCGAACCCGTTCTCCGCGCTGGCGAAGGCCGACATGCCGACCACGACCGAGGCGGCGGCGGTGAGCAGCCCGGCGGCCGCCAGGCTCCACCAGGTGGAGCGCACGCTCCACAGCTTGGTCCACTCGAAGGCGATCGCTCCCCTCATGCCGGGTCACGCTCCCCGTACTCGACGCTGCTCGCGGTCAGCTCCATGTAGGCCTCCTCCAGCGACGCCCGGCGCTGGCTGAGCTCGTGCACGGGGACCCCGTGTCGGAAGGCGAGGTCGCCCACCGCGGCCAGGGTGCCGCCCAGAACCAGGATCGCGTCGCCGCCCGAGCCGCCCGCTGGTCGCATGGAGAGCCCCTCTCCGGCCAGGTGCGGGAGCAGGTCGCCGAGGCGGGGGCTGCGGATCCGGATCGTGTTCCGCGAGCCGCGTTCGATGATGCTCGCGATGGGCTCGTCCGCTATCAGCCGGCCGCGCCCGATCACCACCACGTGGTCGGCGGTCTCCTGCATCTCGCTCATCAGATGGCTGGAGAGAAAGACGGTTCGCCCTTCGGCGGCCAGGCCACGGACCAGCTCCCGCAACCACCGCACCCCGTCCGGGTCGAGGCCGTTGACCGGCTCGTCGAGCAGGAGCACCGGGGGATCCCCGAGCAGGGCGGCGGCGATGCCGAGGCGCTGCCGCATGCCGAGTGAGAAGGAGCCGACGCGGCGGCCGGCCACCGCCGCCAGGCCGACCGTGTCCAGCACCGCCGTGACCCTGGCCGCCGGAATGCCGTTGCTGCGGGCCATGCCCGTCAGGTGGGCGCGCGCGGACCGCCCCGGATGCGCGGAGCGGGGGTCGAGCAGGGCGCCGGCCTCGCGCAGCGGGTGGCGCAGCTCCGCGTACGGGCGGCCGTTGACGAGGGCCTGGCCCGAGGTGGGCGCGTCGAGGCCCATCACCATGCGCATCGTGGTGGACTTCCCCGCGCCGTTGGGCCCGAGGAAGCCGGTGACACGGCCGGGCCTGACCTCCAGCGTGAGGGCTTCGACCGCCGTTCTCGCTCCGTGTTTCTTGGTGAGGTGTCGCATGCTGATCATGCCGCCGAGGTTAGGAACGGGGCGTGGTGCGGCGCTGCCGTCGATCGTCAGGAAACCACCTGACTTTCGTCAGTAACGCAGAGCGATGGCTCGTTGTTAGCGTGCCTGCCATGAAGCCCTGGTTTGTACTGATCCTCCTCACCCCGCTGGCGCTCGACGCGGAGGGCGCCAGCCCACTGCCGACGCTGGCGGCGGCGGTGACGATAGTGCTGGGCGCCGCGGTCAGCCGGCGGGCGCCCGCGCTGGGGCTGACGGCCGCCGGGGTGCTCGGGATCTTCGTCGAGGTGGACGGGGTGAGCCCGGGAGCGCCGCTGAGCGCGGCCGTCCTGCTAAGCCTCCTGGCCGGGCGGTACATGACGCGCCTGTGGCGCGCGCAGTACGCCTTCGCCGCCGCGGCGAGCGCGGGGATGGCGCACGCCGGGGCGAACGGCGATCTCGGCGGCTGGATCATCATCCTGCTCACCCAGTTCGGCACGGCCATGCTGCCGTGGTGGGCCGGCACCTGGTGGCGGCAGCGGGCCGACCTGATGCGCGCGGGCTGGGAGCGCGCCGAGCGGGCCGCGGAGCAGGCCCGGATGCGTGAGCGGGCCAGGATCGCGCAGGACATGCACGACTCGTTGGGACACGAGCTGAGCCTGATGGCCCTGACGGCCGGGGGGTTGGAGCTGTCACCCGGGCTGAGCGAGGAGCAGCGGGCGATGGCGACGCGGCTGCGCGAGGGCTCGGTGGCGGCGACCGATCGGCTGCACGAGGTGATCGGGCTGCTGGGGCAGGGGGAGGAGCCGACCGGCGACGAGATCCTGGATCTGGTCGAGCGGGCGCGGCGCTCCGGGGTGTCGGTCGAGTTGCGTGAGGAGGGCGGGCCCCAGGAGTGGGGCGCGCCGGTCCTGCGGCACGCGGCCCGGCGGGTGGTGCAGGAGGCGCTGACCAACGCGGTCAAGCACGCGCCGGGGTCGCGCATATCCGTCCGGGTGGCCCACTCGGAGGCCGGCTCGGTCGTCACGGTGACGGACACGGGCTCGTCGGCCGAGGCGGATCCCGGTTCCGCACCGGTCGGCAGCGGCACGGGCCTGATCAGTCTCGACGAGCGGGTCCGCCTGGCCGGGGGCGAGTTGCGGGCCGGGCCACGG
>NZ_SMKI01000312.1 GCF_004348415.1 Streptomyces hainanensis | reverse complement strand
GTTCCCTTCCGAGGTGTGGTGGGGAGTTGGCGGCCGAGGGCGAGCGGGGTGATGGGGTGTCCGACGGCCTTGGTGACGATCTCGGTGACGGTTTCGCGGTCTTCGGGCGGGGCGACGCCGACGAGGTTGGCGAAAGCGACGTCGGAGCCGAGCACGGTGGCGATCTTTTGGAACGCGAGGAGTTCGCGGAGCTGGGGGGCCCAGCCGATCTCGTCCGCTTGGCGGAGCCGGGCGAGGTTGCGGGCGACACGGACGGCGGTGAGGTCGATCCCCAGCGAGGCGGCGAGGTCGTAGTCCGAGGTGACCTGGATCTGGACGGCGAACCTGCTGGCGAGGGCTTCGGTGAGGACCGCGCCGTGTACGCCGGGGTTGTGTCCTGCGATCACGTAGAAGCCGGGGGTGGCGGTGATCGTCTCGCCCTTGTGGGCCTTGACCTGGATCTGGCGGCGCCCGTCCATCGCCGGATAGAGGGCCGCGAGGACCTTGGGGGAGATCAAGGTCGCGTCATCGATCAGCAGGGCGCGGCCTTCCGTCATGGCGGTGATCAGGGGGCCGTAGACGAACTCGTATCCGCCGCTTTCGCTCTGGGTGTACTCCCCCACCAGGTCGCCGACGGTGGTGTCGCCGTCCCCCGCGACGGTGATCAAGTCTGGGAAGGCGGCCTCGACCAGCGAGGTCTTGCCCGTTCCGGGTGGCCCGTAGAGCAGGACGGGCACGTCGGCTCGCCGCAGTCGGCGTAGGGCTTCCACGTCCGGCATCTTCGCCAGGGACCTGGGGTGGTATTGCTGCCCGTTGGGTCGGGTGATCGGCCCGCCATCGGTGGCCGGCGCCGGCTGTGAGGTGCCAGTGGTTGGGCTGGGGGGCGGTTGGGCGTTCGGTGAGCGCTTCGGGGTGTGCCGCGCGGCGGCGGCCGTCAGGGGGGTTGCCTGATAGCGGCGGGGGTGAGAGCTGACGCGTTCCGCCTCGCCGCGGGCGACGAGGGTCTCGCAGGCGCTGCCGATCGCGCCGGTCGAGTGGCCCAGTTGCTTGGCCAGTTCCGTGACGCTGAAACGTCCCGACTCCTCAGCGGCCAGGACCCTGGCGACTGCGGCTCGGAGTTCACCCGGGCGTGCCTTCGCGGTTGGCGAGTTGGCGCCTGAGGTTCCTGGAGAGGCGGGGTGGCGTGGTGAGGTTGGGCTGGTCATCGATGGAGAATCCCTGTGGAGGGCGATTGTTCTGGAAGTGACAACCACGCGGGGCGCGATGGTGGGGGGCGGGAGATATCTCCTCGGGGAGCGGCGCCTGCTGGGCGGGCTGGTGGTGCAGGCTCGTCATGCGGCGAGGGCGAAGTCGTCGCGCGTGAGGTGCGGGCTCAGGAGGTGGCGGGCCAAGAGGGGTGGCACCGCGTTGCCGATCTGGTTGAACTGCTCGCCTTTGGTGCCTTGCCAGGGGTAGTCGTGCGGGAACGACTGCAGCACTCCGGCCTCGGCGGCGGTGATGGCGATGTGTGGCGGCTGGGTGGGGCCATCTGGTGAGGTGGTGCTGATCCAGGCGCACTCGTTGACGCGAGATCCGAAGAAGAGGGTGGAGGCTGGCTGGTCGAGATGACGGACCGCGGCATGGGCCTGGTTGTTGCTGCGCAGAGCCCAGCGGACATCGACGCGTGGGATCGCCGTGGCACCGGGTCGCAGCGTTCCGCTGGAGGTATGGCTGGGGACCGTGCCGGCAGGAAGGGCGGCGGCGCCGCCAGCGAACGCTGAGGAGCCGGGGCCGCCGGTCGTTTCCCAGCCGAGAGCCTCGGCCATGGATACCCACCGAGCCCGCCGGTGCCCGAACAGTGCTGCGGGCTCGGCGTGTTCGGCGTGGGTGGGTTCGGGTGGTACGGCCGGGCGGGTGCGGGAGGCGATCAGAATGGCCCTGCGGCGGGTTTGGGCGACACCGAAGTCAGCGGCGTTGAGAACACCTGACCACGTGGAGAAGCCCCACGTCCACAGGATGTGCGCGTACTGCTTCCAGAGCTGGACGACTGCGGGGACTTCCTCCATGACCACCCAGTCGGGGCGCCCGTGTCGCTTGAGTGCGGCGAGGTAGCGCATGGGTTCCGCAGCGAGAAGGGACCGGGGATCGGCGCAGGCGGTGAGCAGCCGTTCCCGGGTGTCGTGTCCGGCGGCGAGGTCGGCGACGGCCTGGTGGACGTGCTGCCGATCGCGAAGGCCGAGTTGCTTGCCCGCGGTGCTCCAGGCCTGGCATGGAGGCGAGACGATCAGGCCGGACACCTTGTCGGTGAAGGGCCACGTGGGGTAGGCGGTGACGTCGGTGCGGATGGTCAGATGCCTGGCGGCGGCTCGAGTGGCGCAGGCGGCAGCGTCCTCCTCGAGGCCGACGTCGCGGTAGCCCAATGCGGCCAGGCCAGTTGACCAACCGCCGGGGCCGGCGAACAGGTCGAGGATCATCACGCTGCCTGGTCATAGTCGGCCTGGACCGGAGATCCAGAGCGACAGGACCAGGGCGAGCAACCATCGAGGTCACCTTGCTCGAGGTCTTCTTCGTCGACCAGCTCCAGTTGGCGCTGAGCCAATTCGTGCGCGGTGACGCGGTCGATCGGCGCTTCGTCGAGGGGGACGCGGGCACGGTGAAGGAACGCCTGGCCGAGCAGCGGAGTGCCGTTCGCGTTCGCCCGGGCACTCCCGGTACGGATGGCGGTGTCGAATGCGACGACGTCCTGCCATTCCTCGGGCGAGGTGTCACGAATGTGACGCCACTGGGCATTGCCGTGGTATGGGCACCCCAGACAACTGGACTTCGGCGTCTGACCAAGACCTCGCGCCTTGAGGTAGCGCAGACAGTCGGCACGGGACCAATTCATGTCGACAATAAGCGGATGCCGATTGCGCATGTAGGCGACGTCGGAGTCCTTGGCGCGATGGAATTCGTCGGTCGAGATACCGACCCATTGCTCGACATAGACCCCGCTGGGGATCCGCTTGGGAAAGGGGTAGCCAATAAGATCGCGGACCTTCTTCTTGATCGGCTTGATTTTATATTCGCTGGTGCATTGCCGCCGCGCCATCCCGGGGCGCCCATCCTGATTGAGGATGTGAAGGGGCATGGATGCGAAACGATGGTTCGGGTTGAGGGCGTCGTCACGGATATTTCCGGTGGATACCCGGACGGTCGGTATATCGGCGGGCCCGGCGATGTCGTTCTCTAGGCGGTCGAGGTGAGAGTAGACGGCGCCGGGTTCCCATCCGGTGTCGGCGAAGATGGCGTAGTCGATCTTCGGCAGGAGGCCTTCGGCGGACAGACAGAGCAGGGTGGTGGACTGGACACCGGCCCCCAGGGAGAGGACGCGGAGGACGGGCTGCGACATGGAGGAACTCCAGGGTGGCGCGAGTAGAAGCGCTGGGATGTGCGAATGAGCCGAGGGCGTCGGTGAACCCGTCGTGGGCACGACGCCGGGTCGTCGTCATAGGAGTGGGGTGTGGTCACGTTCCCGAACGTGGCCGGCGGCGGCCTTGCGAGGGCCGCGAGGTGTCAGGAGGGCTCGCCGAGGCCCGTCCCGGGGTGATGGCGGCCAAGGCGGCTTGACCGCGTTTCGTGATCGTGAGGCGTTGGCCGTGGAAGAGCAGCATCGTGCTGGTGTCACGGCTGATCAGTCCCTTGCGCTCAAGGGAGTTGTAGGTGGTCAGGGTGATGCGCGGCCCCTGACCGACATCGATATAACGGGAGCCTCGAACCGTTTCGTGCAGGCGCACACCGCCGGCGGCGATCGCCTGCAGTGCGTGACGTTGTGCCGGAGTAAGCCGTTCGAGAGAGCCCGCATGCGCCTCGGCCTGAGCCTTGGCGGCGGCACGCGGTGTGGCAGCCGGCGACTGCCGTTCAGCGCTGCGCGCGAGCAGGGCGGTGCTGTGCAGGGCGAGGGCCGAATGTTCCAGCAGGGCCATGGCACCGACGCAGCACTGGGAGGCCTTGGTGTACCTGTCCTGGAGGTGCTGCTCGTCAACGCCGTTGTAGTTGTTGGCCCAGGTGGCCGTCGTCAGAGCGCTCTGCCCGGTGGCGCGGGCGAGCAGACTTGCGGCGTCAGCGGAGTCGCGGATGGCCTGGTTGAGGGTGGTCAGGGCGATGCCGGCCTCGAGGGGCTGACTTGGCTGGCTTGTGACGAGCTCCGTGAGGCGGCGCAGGGTCTCGTCGACCAGAATGTGGCAGTCAGTGAGATAGGCGGCGAGGTGAACCAGTCCGGCGGCTGGGTTGAGAAAGTCGCGTTCGTTGATCCGCTTCCACAGGGCCAGGTAGCGGTCGGCGAGGGCATCGAGCTGGTCGGCCCGTTCGGCAATGTCGAGAGGCCGGTGCGGCGCAGGGTCGTTCATGCTGCCTGCTCATAGGCGTCGGGCCCATCAGGGGCCGCGGTGTGTTCGAGGACGCGGGTGGTGATCAAGGCGGTCTGGCGCCGGGAGGCCGCGGCGATGTCGGAGGCGTCGGGTTGCCGGTACCAGGGCTTGAGCGTGAGCAGCGCGACGGGGAGTCCGGTGGCCAACAGGAGGCCTTGGCCCTTGGGGAGGGCGCGGATGCGGTCGGGAGGCAGGATGCGCTCGGTGCGGGTGGAGATGGAGGTGGAGCGGCCCTGTTCACTGTGCGAGTGGGAGATGGTCTCGACCTCGTGGTCGCCGATGAGGCGGGAGAGTTTGTCTGCGAAGTCGGGATCGTCGATGCCCGAGCCGATGATCTTGGTGGTGGAGGCTGACCAGAGGGCGTCCATGCCGGTGTCCCCCCAGACGCGTTGGCCCTGGCGGTAGCTCTGCAGGATCGTCAGGGGCAGGACGCCTCGGGAGCCGAGATGGGAGTAGAGGTCGGGGAGGTCCGCGATTTTGCAGACATTGGCCGCTTCATCGAGAACGCAGATCATCGGTGGGTCGAGGCGGCCACCGTCGCGTTCGGCTTGGCGAACCGCGGCGCGCATCACGGCGTCAGCGGCGGCGGCGATAATGCCGGAGGCCCCGCCACCTCCGTCCTTGGAGAGCAAGTAGAGGGTGTCGCGGCCGGTCGCGAAGTCCTCTGGCCGGAACTGCGGGACGTCTGGGTTGGGGGTGACCCAGGCGGCGATGGCGGGATCGAGCAAGCAGGCCAGGAACTGACGGGCCGTCTCGTAGATGCCGTCGCGGGTTTCGGCCGCGCCGGCCACGGTGCCCTCGAGCTGGTCGGCCCGGGCATCCTCACCGATGTCCTTGAGCGCGTCGATGGGCGTGCGGTCGGCCGGAGCTGCTAGCCAGGCCAGCACGTCGGTGACCGGCCGGCCGGTGTTGGACGCGGCCAAGAACATGCTGGTCAGCGTGTTTTGCGCGGCCTTGGACCAAAAATCTTGGTCGGACTCGCTGATGGTGGCGGTCACGAAGTGCCCGGCGAGACGCTGCGCCCCCTCCGGGGTGGCGGCCTCAGCGAGGATGTTCCACCACAGCTCGCGCGGGGCGCGGGCGATCTGCTGCGGGTCCAGCGTCCACACCCTCCCGACAGCGGCCCGGGCTTCGAGGGTGACGGTGTAGGCGTCGCTGGCAGCCTTGTTGGATGTCAGGAGCACCGCGCCCGGCGCGCTGAGGATGGCCGGGACAGCCAGGGAGGTGGTCTTGCCCGACCGCGGCGCCATGATCGCCAGACCGACATCCTCGAAGCTGGCGAACACCGCTTGGTGCCCGGGAGCGAGATCGCCGAGCCGGATCCCAATCTCGGAAGCTGCCAACCGACCCGCTGGCCGCGTGACAAGACTCGGCCGGAGCTGCCGCGCTTTCGCGGCGGTCGCCCGGGCCAACAGCGGCTTGACCTCTGCGGCGGTCGCCAGCGACTTCACCGGTCGACTCCGACCTGCCTCACGATGTCGAACCCACCACCACCCGCCCACCGCGACGGCTATCGCGGTGACCGTGGTAGGCGCGATCAGGCGGCCGACGGTCAACGGCGTACTGGAAGTGGAGGGCCACAATTGTTCCGGTTCCATCAGCGCCGCGGTGGGAGCGTAGGGGGCCCACGAGCCGGAGCCGGACAGGATGGTGGCGAGGTTGCCGCCGAGCCAGACGGCGTGTGCGAACGGCACCACCACGGCCAGGACAATCAGGATGAGATGGAAGAGTGCGTCAGTACCGGTGGAGGACGCGGAGGGGCGTGCAGGAGACATCGGCAGATCCGGTGGGGAACGAGGCGAACCACGGGCGGGGGGCGGCCTGGCCGATCTACCGAGCAGCGTGCTGAACAAGTGAACACCCCCTTTCACGAGGTTTTTTGGAAGTTTTCCTCACACCCGGCGTGAAGGAATTATGCCTGATCCCAGAACACGATGGTTGCCCCGGACTCCCCTGTGCGATAGCCGTAAAACCCGTATGTGGCGCCATCCCTGAGGTTCAGGGTTCGCGTCGTGCAGGTTCCATAACCACCGTTGGCGGTTACGCGGGCGACGAACCCATCTCGCTGGTTCCAAACCGCAACCGTCACGGAATACCCGTCGCGGCGGCTGTCGCAGACCTTGAGCCGGTCCCCGTCAGAGGAGAATCGTGCCGTGCCGTAACTGACGCTGTCCGGGAACTTGGTAATGTAGCCGTAGTCATCGGCCCGCGCGACACCTGCGTTCGTGGCCACGAGTGCCGCGCCCAAGGCAAGCGTGGCGAACACCTTGAGGAATTTTGGGTGATGCTTCATATGCCATCTCGTTTTCTGGGCGCCTTGTCTCGCGGTTCCGAAGGAAGGTGCCTATGCGGTGCGGCGGCGGGCCGTGGTGGTGGAGGGGGACGTCTGCGGCGTGGGACGTGGAGGCCGGATCGCCGTGGCGCCGGACCTGTGCCTGCGTGGCTCCTTGGCGCGGACGGCGAGCAGGTCCTCAGCGATCCCGGACAGTTCGTTGCGCTGATGCCCCAGGTCTTCACCAGCTAGTTCAAGGTCACGGGCGAAGCGATCGAGGTGCGGGCTGGGGCGCTCGGTTCCCTCCTGGGCGCACCACTGCGCGGCCTCGCTGAGGAACTCACCTGCGAGCGTGAGCACTCCATCCCGTTCGTCCGTCAGTTGGGCGATCAGGCTGGAGAGTTGCCGTGGCTCCCAGACCCGGTCGAGCTCGTCGGTGAGCGCGATCAGCGCACCCGCTGCTCGCGGCATGTCGGGCACCGGCTCCATCGGCCGGAGGATCTGCGGGTCGACGACGACCTCGAGATCGAGCTCCCGCAGCCGGTGCACGGCGTGCAGGGTTCGTCGGATCGCCTCTCCGTGCCGCATCGACGGAGGCAGCAGGAATACGTCTGTTGCAGGCTCGTGGACGAAGCCAGCCTTGGCGAGCACGAGAAGTTGCTCGTCCAAGGAATGCGCAAGGCGCGCGTGAATACCGAAGTCACGCGTGGCGCCGAACACGGCGTCGGGCCGCAGGGAAATCATCCTGTTGGGGTTCATCACGCCCAGCTCTCGAAGAGACCGGTCGAGTCAGACATGGGGGTCCTCACTTCCAGGAAAAAAGGGGGCGCGTGACGTAGAGCACGCGGGGAAACCAAGAGAGTGGTCGCGTCGCCGCTACTACTGCTGGTGGTGGCCCGGCCGCAAGGTCGGAACCCGGCCGATATTCCCGGAAGGGGCGGCTTCCTTCGGGCCCTCGGAGTCATGTATCGGTATCGGCTCGCGCTCCAGACTCTCCTGGGGACGACGCTCCGTCTCCCGGTCGTATAGGAGGGGATCGAGGTCGACCACGAAGCCGGCCGCCCGTAGCACAACTGCTGCCCGAGTGGCGCGTATCTTCGTTTCCGGTCGTCCGAGTTCTTTCGGCAGCCGCCACCATCGGTGGCGGGTGGGGAGTCGCATCTCGCGAAAGCCGCAGCGCCTCAGGAACCCGCCTGCGATTGATGTCTCGATTTGAGCGATCACCTCGCCGCTTGCTGGCTTCCGGAAGATCACCACCTGAAAGGTGTCTCAATTTCGGCTTGATGGCACGAGTAGCCGCCTTTCGCGTGGCGGTGGACTAATGGCCTGGTGTTCTCAGTCAGGGAGAGTTGCGGCAGCGATCTCGTCGGCGATATGAACGATTTGACCATCACCGGTCTGGGCATAGCTGTGGGTCTCTCCGGGACCCCGGCCGGGCAACACGGGAAGTAGCCACTTCTTGAGCTGTTTGAAGAACGTCACGCAGTCCAGGCAGTCTTGCTCGATATGAATGAGATACTTAGGCGCCGCGGTAACATACGACCGCTCACCACCGTTGTCGTCCCGAAGACGCCACCCATCCGCCCGGGTCGCGGTATGCCAGGACGGCGCGACCACGGTGAAGCGATCTCCGGTCAGCCCTCCGTCCAGGCTGCCGAAAATGATCAGCACACGCTCCCCCGAGACGAAATGGTCGTGGAGAACCGACCGTTCAAAGGTCATGGTGTCCACCACGACGATCTGCGAACGCGACACCGCAGGCTCCCTTCCCCTCAGCGCTATCGCACGGAAGACCCCAGAGTCCGCGACAACACCGGCTTGGGCAGACCGGATTTCCGTGATACGCCTCAGCTCTCACCACGCCCAGATAGTCGAAGCCACCACAGCTGCCGCAGCTTCCAGCGCCTCCCTGTCCCCTTGGCCAACCGCGAGCGCGCGAAGGAGATCTCGATGCCTCGCCCACTGCTCTACCTAGACGTCGACGGCCCTCTGAACCCCTATGCCGCGGATCCACAACGGCCACCCGCGGGATACACGGCCCACCGGATGCTCCCCGAGAGCTGGCTCGCACAACACCTGGGCAAGCCACGCCCCTACGTCAAACCGCTCCGCGTACTGCTCAACCCGGAACACGGAAAGCAACTCCGAACGCTCAGCGCGCGATACGACCTGGTGTGGGCGACCGCCTGGTCCACCGAGGCGAACACCTTCATCGCGCCCGTCCTCGGCCTACCCGATCTACCGGCCGTGGAGTTCCCCGCCGAGGACGCAACACACCTGAACGGCAGGTGCTGGAAGACGCGGCACATCCTCGCGCACGCCGCAGGAAGGGCCTTCGCGTGGATCGATGACGAGATCGGCGACGCAGACCTCAAACATGTGAGAAGCCACCATCCGAGCTCGGCGTTGCTTCACCACGTCGACGCCCGAATCGGCCTGCAGGATGAGGATTTCGCGACGCTCAGAGGCTTCGCCCAGCAGTTCACTACACCGAGTTCCCCTGCCGCGCCCCGTCGCGGGAATCACCCCCAGCTGTGACTGCGTGTTCGCCAACCTACCGACAGGTGAGGTCGGCGACGACGTTCGATCCCGCGAGTAGCGGCCGGGCCGGGCCGGCATGCCCGAGCCGCAGCCCCCCGCACACCGCCCGCAGGGGCAGCCGCAGATCCGGCCTGTCGGTCCGTCACGCCCGTGAGCCGTGGCCGGGTGCGGCGCCGTCCATGGCGTGGTGCCAGCGCTGGTAGAGCAGGGTGACGGCTGACGCCGTACTGCTGTGGGTGGGGTTGGTGGACGGTGAGGGTTCGGTGGGTTCAGCGCGCGCGGTTGTGCGGTGGCCGCTGCGCTATGGTCGGGGCGGGGGCTGGGC
>NZ_SMKI01000311.1 GCF_004348415.1 Streptomyces hainanensis | reverse complement strand
GGGTAGCGTCGGGGCGTGGTGGATGTGGTGATCGTCGGGGCCGGGCCGAACGGGTTGGCCGCCGGAGTCGTGCTGGCCAGGGCCGGGCTCGGGGTGGCGGTGTACGAGGCCGCGGCGGCGATCGGCGGCGGGCTGCGCAGCGAGAGCCTGTTCGACGAGCGGGTCACGCACGACGTCTGCTCGGCCGTGCACCCGATGGCGGCGGCGTCGCCGTTCTTCCGGGAGTTCGACCTGGCGGCGCGCGGCGTCGAGTTGCTGCGGCCCGAGATCAGTTACGCGCATCCCCTGGATGGCGGGCCGGCGGCCGTGGCGTTCCACGATCTGGAGCGCACCGCCGAGCGGCTCGGGCCGGACGGCGCCCGGTGGCGGCGGCTGATGCGGCCGCTGGTCGAACACAGCGCGGGTGTCACCGGGTTCCTGCTCTCCGGGCAGCGCGCGCTGCCCCGCGATCCCCTCGTGCCGTGGCTGCTCGCCGGCCGGTTGGCGCGGCACGGCACCCGGCTGGCCGCCGGGGCCTTCGAGGGCGAGGAGGCCGCCGCGCTGCTCGCCGGGGTCGCGGCCCACGGCCTCGGCCGGCTGCCCAGCCTGCCCACGGCGGCGGTCGCGGCGCTGCTCGGGCACCTGGCCCACGTGGGCGGCTGGCCGCTGCCGCGCGGCGGCAGCGGGCGGATCGCCGAGGCGATGGCCGACGACATCAGGGCGCACGGCGGCACGCTGCACACCGGACACCGGGTCACCGACCTGCGGGAGTTCGCGGGCGCCCGGGCGGTACTGCTGGACGTCGGGGTCAGGGAGTTCCTGGCCATCGCCGGCGACCGGCTGCCCGCCGGCTACGCGCGGCGGCTGGCGCGCTTCCGTTACGGTCCGGCCGCCGCCAAGGTGGACTTCCTGGTGTCGGAGCCCATCCCGTGGGCCGATCCGCTGGTCGGCCGGGCCGGCACGGTGCATCTCGGCGGCGGGCGGGCCGAGATCGTCCGGCAGGAGACGCTCGCGGCGCGCGGGGTGCCGACCGAGGAACCGTTCGTGCTGCTGGTCGACCCGGCCGTCACCGATCCGGGGCGAGCCGCGTCGGGGGCTCGGCCGGTGTGGGCCTACGCGCACGTGCCCAACGGGGACACCCGCGATCCGCTGCCCCTGGTGCGGCGGCAGATCGAACGGTTCGCGCCGGGCTTCGGCGACACGGTGCTGCGTGAACGGGCCGTCGCCGCGGCCGACTACGCGTCGCACAACCCCAACTACGTGGGCGGCGACATCGCCTCCGGGGCGATGACGCTCTACCAGAGCGTGGCCCGGCCGGTGCCCAGGTTCGACCCGTACCGCACGCCGCTGCCCGGGGTGTTCCTGTGCTCGGCCGCCACCCCGCCGGGGCCGAGCGTGCACGGGATGTGCGGGCTGCTCGCCGCCCGTTCCGCGCTGCGGCACCGGTTCGGGGCGCGGGCGCTGCCCTCGCTCGCGCCCTGAGCGTCGGCCCCGGGTGGGTCAGATCCAGCCGCGGTCGCGGGCGAGCAGGGCGGCCTGGGCACGGTTGCCCGCGCCGAGCAGCCGCATCAGCTCGGCGACCCGGCGGCGGTAGGTGCGGACCGAGACGCCGACCGTCCTGGCGCCGGTCTCGTCGAGGCTGCCCGAGCACATGGCGACCAGCACCCGCCGCTCGGTGTCCGCCAGCCCGGCGGGGCCCGGGTAGGGCGCCGCCACCGCCCAGGCGCGTTCGAACAGGCCGGTGAGGCCGGCGAGGATCCCCGGCTCGGTGACGACGAGGGCGCCGTGGTCGAGGTCGTCGCCACGGGCCGGGAGCAGGGCGATCCGGTGGTCGGCCATCAGCAGCCGTTCGGTGGCGTCGGCCACCAGGCGGATCCGCGCGCCGTGCCGGGCGAGCTCCGCCAGGTAGTCGGCGGTCGGCGGATGTTCCAGGCAGGCGGCCGGCACCACGACGCGGCACCGCAGCCCGCGGCGCAGGCAGCGCAGCGCGATCGGGCGGATGAACGCGAGATGCGCGGCCGGCATGGCGTGCCAGGGCGTCAGGGAAAGCACTTCCTCGCACGCCTGGAATGCCCAGTCGACAACGCGGTCCCGGATCTCCGCCGCGTCGTTCACGAGTTCCACGCCGGGGCGTTCGGCGGCCGCCCCCGGTTCACCGGCCGCCGCCTCGGCGCGCAGCGACGCGAGTAATTCCCTCGCGCCGCGGGCGAATCGGTCGGAGTTCCGGTCCGGGTCCCCGCCGGTGGAGTCGGCCCGGCTCAGCCGCGCCACCGCCGTCTCGGGGTGCGCGGGTGCGATGCGACCGCCGGCCGCCAGCCTGACCAGGCCGAGGCTGCGCAGCCGGCGCAGCCTCGGCAACGCCTCGGCCGGCTCCAGGTCAAGGGTGTGGCACAGCTCGGGAAGCGTCGATCTCGGCCTTCGGAGAACGTGTCGGTAGACCTTCTCGTCCTCGCCGGAAACACCGAAGAACGACAACCTGCTTTCCCCCATGATTCACCCTCTGCCGCGACGGCTTTCGCGCCCCTTCGCCATCACCGGCACCTTCGCGGTCACCGGCCCTCTTGCTATCACCGAACGGGGCGCGCCGCGCGGGCTGTGAATCTCCCGGACGTGGACCGTGCCGGCTCCGTGACATTCGTCGCGGAGCCATGACGGTCCCGGGGAACGGGCCGGTGGCCGGGTCAGTCCGCCGGGCGGTCCCAGTCCACGCCGGTCAGCCGCCGGTAGACCTCGACATAGCGGCCCCGGGTGCGCTCGACCACTTCGGCCGGCAGTTCGGGGGGCGGCAGTTCGCCGGACCGGTCCCAGCCGGACTCGGGCGAGGAGAGCCAGTCGCGGAGCACCTGCTTGTCGTAGGGCCGCTGCGGCCGGCCCGGCTGCCACTCGTCCCGGCTCCAGAACCGCGACGAGTCCGGCGTCAGCACCTCGTCGGCCAGCACCAGCGGGTCGTCGGCGTCCTCACCGGCGCCGCGACCGAACTCGAACTTGGTGTCCGCCAGGATCACCCCGCGGTCCCTGGCCACGTCCCTGGCCCGCCCGTAGACGGCGAGGGTGGCCTGCCGCAGCTGGGCCGCGGTGTCGGCGCCGACCTTGCGGGCGACCTCCTCGTAGCTCACGTTCTCGTCGTGCTCGCCGACGGCGGCCTTGGTGGCCGGGGTGAAGATGGGGGCGGGCAGCTCGGAGCCGTCCTCGAGACCGGGCGGCAGGGCGAGGCCGCAGACCGTGCGGTCCCGCTCGTACTCCACGAGCCCCGAGCCCGTCAGATAGCCGCGGGCCACCGCCTCGACCGGGATCATCGCCAACTGCCGGCAGACGGTGACCCGCCCCTTCCAGTCGGGGGGCGCGCCGGCCGGCAGCTCGGTGGAGATCACGTGGTTGGGCACCAGGTCGGCGAGTTGGTCGAACCACCACAGGGACAGCCTGGTCAGGATCCGGCCCTTGTCCGGGATCTCGGTGGGCAGCACCCAGTCGTAGGCGGAGACCCGGTCGCTGGCGACCATGACCAGCTCCCCCGCCTCGTTCCGGTAGAGGTCCCGTACCTTCCCGGTGTGCAGGTGCACGAGCCCGGGCACCTCGACGGGCTCGGGCTTGTCGACGAATCCTGGCACTGCGCCTCCTGGCAACGTGACGGACTGATGGGCCGGTTCGGGTGGATGGTCGGCCGGGCGCCCTTATTGTCCCGCAGGGCCCGCGCCGCCCCGGCGGGGGGCGCATCGGCCCCCGCCCCCCGAGGGGGGCGGGCCGCTAGTCGCGCTTGCAGATACGGTCCAGCAGATTGGCCGTCGCCTTCTGGATCCGGGAGTCCAGGTGGCCGGGGCGGCCGAGCGCCGGCGACCAGGCGAAGGTGCCGGAGGCGAAGACCCAGGCGCCGCTCGGCGCCCGGTAGAGCGAGGTCTCCTGGTGCCGCCTGGCCCCCGCGTCGTCCCGGTACGGGGAGTGGGCGAGCAGCACCCGGCTCACGGACTCCGGCAGCGCGGTGCGCGGGAAGTACCGGTCGGCCTCGCCGGCGACCAGCCCCGGCAGTTCGTCGCCTTCCCGGACGCCGGTGGCCTCCCACAGCCAGTGGTCGGCGTTGCGCACCACCAGGGGGTGCGGGCGCGGCACCCGCCCCGCGTACTGGATGCCGAGCAGCAGTTGCTCCGGCTGCCCCTGCTCCCGCCACAGCACCGCCCGGCCGGGGCCCTGGCGCTTGCGGCAGCTGAGCAGCCGGTCGGGGTCGCCGGAGGGCAGCGGGCCGAGCGAGACCTGCCAGTACATGGTGTTGGCGGACAGGAAGACGAGCGAGGTGCCGCCGTCCCTGGCGCGCTCGACGACCGCGCGCATCTCGCGTGACCAGTACTCGTCGTGGCCGGAGAAGATCAACCCCCGGTACCTGGCCGGGTCGACGCGGCCGGCGTGCAGGTCGCGGGCGGTGGCGTAGGCGAGGTCGTAGCCGTACCGCTCGGCCCAGCGGATGAAGTCGTAGGCGTGGCCCACGTGCAGCGGCAGCCCGGCGCCCGCGTAGGGACGGTCGAAGGAGACGGTGACCGCGGCGTCGTGCTCGCCGAGCAGCCGGCCGCCGGCGTCCCACGCGTGGTAGAGGCTGGCGCCGGTGCGGCCGTCCTCGGGGAAGAGGTTGTACGACTGCCAGGTGACGTCGGGCAGCACCAGCAGCAGGTCGGCCGGGTTGTCGTCCCGGACGGTGAACGGCACATGGGAGCGGTAGGCGCCGTCCGCCGTGGTGAGGACGGCGACATGGGCGCCGGGCTGCCAGTCGGCCGGCACCTGGAGCCGCCAGGAGAGCCACCAGTGGTGGCAGGAGACCGTGCGGCCCGCGACCAGCGGTGCCGGCTGCCGCGTGCCCATCAACTTGGGACTGTGCAGCAGAAGTTGTGCGCCGTCACCGGCGAAATGGCCGATGCGGTAGATGTCGATGGTGAACTCCTGGGGCGGGTCGACCGTGACCCGGAAGTCCAGCGGCCGGCCGGGGGCCACCGCGCCGTCCGGCACGAAGCCCTTGATCTGGCAGGCCACGTCGTCCGCGTTGGCCGGCCCGGCGGGCCGTGTCGGCACGGCGTGGTCGCTGCGCCTGAACTGGCTCTCGTCCCCGCGGAACCAGGGCAGCGGCCCCTGCCCGAACGGGTCGGAAACGGCCTGGGTGAGCGCGCCCGACTCCCATCGCCCAATGCGTTCGGTGCTCTCTCTCAAACTCCCCTCCCTGCACCTCCGTCGCGCCTGTAGGACCACCCAGCACATCACATCCCGCGAGTGCTCGATCACCATTCGTCGCGGCGTTGACCGGAGATGATGGCCCGATAGTGGCGCCAACCGGGCAAACTGTCCAGGGCGCTCGGCGAGTTGCGGCCAGGTGCCACCCGCGCCCCCTCGGTCACACGAGGCGCACCGGTTTGTCCGCCCGGGCGCCGATGCCGGCCAGCCACTCCCGCAGCGGGCCGGGGTCGCCGTCGTCCACCAGGCTGTGCACCTGCGCCGCCAGGTCCTGCCGGCGCTTGCCGTCGGCCAGCAGCACCGGACCGTCCAGCCAGTCGAGCCCGGGCACGGCCGCCGTGGTGTCGGCTGCCGCGCAGCAGACCGCCGCGGCCACGTGTTCGACCAGCGACTCCCGCTTCTCGCCGCGCTCCTGGCCGGCGACCAGCCGGGCGGCCAGCGCGTCCACCCCGTGGTCGGTGGCCGCCGCGTCCGTGAGCCGCTGGAGGACCCAGGCCAGCGTCGGCGTCTCGGCGGCGTCCAACGCGGCGAAGAGCCGGGCCGCCCGGTCGCGCCAGATGCGGTCGACGACCTCCTCCGGGTAGGCCGGCCAGTCGACCGGGGTCCAGTCGGCGGGTGGCGCGCCGGCCGGCGCCCCGTGCAGCAGGCGGGCGGCGAGCAGCGAGATCTCGTCGTCCATGGCGCCCGGCTCGTCCAGCAGGTCGCAGGCGGGCCGCTCGCCGAGCCTGGCCGTGAAGCCCTCGGCCAGCCGGTCGCGGCGGGAAAGCTCGGTGAGCGCGGCGACCACGCCCGCGTTGAGCCCGCGCGGCCAGCGGCCGATCCGCCAGGCCGGCAGCGCGACCCGGGTGAGCAGCCGGTCCCAGCCGGCGTAGGCGAGGCCGACCTGTTCCTGTGCCGAGGTGCGCAGCACCGGATCGACGCCCTGGGCGCGGCCGGCGGCGGCCAGCGCGACGCCTCGCTCCATCTCGGCCGAGTGCCGGGCGGCGGCGCGCAGCATCAGGCGGGCCGCCCGACCGGCGAAGGCCAGCAGCGGGCGGCGCAGCGCCGAGGAGCCGGCGGCCAGCCCGGCCGCGGCGTCCCAGGCGCGGACGCAGCGGCGGGCGGCGGCCACGTCCGGGTGGGCCGAGGGCCCGGTGCCGGCGACGACCGGCGCGAGCAGCGCGCGCAGCTCGGCCACCCGCAGCCACCACAGGAACGGCGAGCCGATGACCAGCACCGGCGCCACCGAACCCGGCCGGCCCGAGCGCGGCGGCTCCTCCAGCCAGCTGTCGCAGTCGGGCGTGAGGGCGATGCCGGCCGGCGCCGGGACGTCGAGGCACTCGGCGAGGTCGACTATGAGCCCGTGCAGCGCCGGCGCGGCGTGCTCCGGCACCTCGACGGTGGGTGTGACGACGGGACGCGCCCCGGCGATGCGTGCCCCGGTGGCCGCCGCGAGCGCCAGCACCGCGACCGCGACGCCGGCCACCGGCCACCGGACGGCGCCACCGGTGCCGGTGACGAACAGCACCACGGCGACGGCGGCCGGCAGCAGCGCCAGCGCCAGCGCGGTGTCGCGCACCCGCAGCACGGCCAGCGCGTGATCGCGCGCGGAGTGTCCGGCGCCGCCGGCTGTTCGCGCCTCACGCTGCACCATGGCCCTGCCCTCCGCTCTTCCGACGCCGCCGACCACCCTGGCCGTTCTCCCACTGTCGCACCGGGCACTGACAACGCAACGCACGGTGATCCGATCGCCGTAGGGAACGGCCGGCTGGCATCCCAGGCGACAGCCGGGGACGGGGGCGAAACACACTGCGCCGCACCCTAGTTGGGCACGGCTGACGCGTCAGCCGGTCAGCGGATTGGTCACTCGATGGTGGGGCTTTGGGTAAAGCAGGCAACCGGGGCCGTGTTATCGGGTCGCGGCCGCCCGCGCGGCGATGTCGCCGCGGTGGTGCGAGCCGGCGAGCCGGATCCGGCCCACGGCGCGGTACGCCGTCTCCCGCGCGGCCGCCAGGTCGGCCCCCGTCGCGGTGACGGAGAGCACCCGGCCGCCGGCGCTGACGATCCGGCCGTCGTCGTCCCGGCGCGTGCCGGCGTGCAGCACGTAGGCGTCGGGTCCTTCGGCCGCGGCCACCTCGTCAAGGCCCTCGATCGGGTCGCCGGAGCGCGGCGCCTCGGGGTACCCCTCGGCCGCCACGACCACCGTGACGGCGGCGTCCTCGCTCCAGCGGAGCGGCGGGAGGCCCACCAGCTCGCCGGTGGCGGCGGCCAGCAGGAACCCGGCGAGCGGGGTGCGCAGCCGGGCCAGCACCACCTGCGTCTCCGGGTCGCCGAACCTGGCGTTGAACTCCACGACCCGCACCCCGTTCGAGGTCAGCGCGAGCCCGGCGTAGAGCAGCCCGGCGAACGGGGTGCCGCGGCGCCGCAGTTCGTCGACGGTCGGCTGGAGCACGGTGCTCAGCACCTCGTCGACGAGACCGGGGTCGGCCCACGGCAGCGGCGAGTAGGCGCCCATGCCACCGGTGTTGGGGCCCTGGTCGCCGTCGAGCGCGCGCTTGAAGTCCTGGGCCGGCTGGAGCGGCACGACGGTCTCGCCGTCGGTGACGGCGAACAGCGACACCTCGGGGCCGTCCAGGTACTCCTCGATGACGACGCGCTCGCAGGACACGGCGTGCGCGCGGGCCGCGGCCAGGTCCTCCGTGACGACGACGCCCTTGCCGGCGGCCAGGCCGTCGTCCTTGACGACGTAGGGCGGGCCGAACGCGTCGAGCGCCTTGTCGGCCTCGGCGGCGCCCACACAGACGTACGACCTGGCGGTCGGGACGCCGGCGGCGGCCATGACCTCCTTGGCGAACGCCTTGCTGCCCTCGAGCCGGGCGGCCTCGGCCGAGGGCCCGAAGGCGGGGATCCCGGCGCCCCGCACCGCGTCCGCCACACCGACGACGAGCGGGGCCTCCGGCCCCACCACGACCAACTCGGCGCCGAGCCGCCCGGCGAGCGCCGCCACGGCGGCGCCGTCCAGCGCGTCGACCGGATGGGTGGTCGCCACCTCGGCGATCCCGGCGTTGCCGGGCGCGCAGTGCAGCCCGGTGACGGCCGGGTCGCGGGAGAGAGCGTGGCACAGGGCGTGTTCGCGGGCGCCGCCGCCGATGACAAGGATCCTCACGCAGGGCAGCCTAACGGCGTGGGGCCCGTGCCCCGACTTCCACCCTTTCGAGCGACGGCCGACAACGTCACGGGGCTGACGCCCCCGCCGCCCGCCAACCGGCCGCCGAGGCCCTCGCGGGCCGGCCGCGCCCCCGTCCCGGGTCCGGCCCTCCGGGCCGGTGCCGGGGCCCTCGCGGGCCGGCCGATCCGGATTCCCGCACGGCGGGCCACACGCGGCGGGGCGAAGCCGGGCCCTGCGGGCCGGTGCCGGGGCCCTGCGGGCCGGCCGGCGCGGAGCCCCTGCCCCTTCGGGCAGAGCGGCGCCGGACGGAGCACCGACCTGGGGGCCGCCCGGTCCATGGCGAGCTGGACCTGCCGACCTGGCGATCCCGGGCCCGCCGGGCCGGTGCGGTGGCTGGCGGAACCGAGGCCCTCCGGGCGGACGGAGCCCGGCAGAGCCGAGGCCCTCCGGGCCGACCGGGGTGGGGCGAAGCCGCGGAACGCTGCGGGCCGCCCGGTCCAGGACGGGCCCGCCGGGCCGGTACGGTTCCCGGCGAAGCCGAGGCCCTCCGCGCCGACCGGAGTGGGGCGAAGCCTCACAGCCCTGCGGGCCACCCGGTACAGGGCGAAGCCTCAGCCATCCGAGCCCCTGCGGTGGTCGGCGCCTCACGGTGAGCGAGGTGCGGCAGAGCCGCGGCCGTCCGCGCCGACGGGAACGCTGCGGGCCGCCCGGGCCAGGGCGGTCACCGGCGGAACCGGCCCTCGGGGCGGACGGAGCCCGGCAGAGCCGAGGCCCTCCGGGCCGACCGGGGTGGGGGCGAAGCCCCAGCACTCCGGGCCGGAGCGGTCACCGGCGGCACGGGGCCTTCACGGCCCTCCGGGCCGGACGGGGGATAGGGGCGAAGCCCCACAGCCCTGCGGGCCGCCCGGTTCGGGACGGGGCCTCCGGACCCTTGCCGTCGCCGGCGGAGCCGGCGCGGCCGGGTGGCTGCCTCGGCCACCCGTGGTGCAGCCCACGCACAGGCGAGGCAAGGCGAGGCGATCCGGCCCTCCGGGCCGGTTCGCTCGTCAGCTGAAGACGATCATCGAGCCCTGGGCCAGGCTCCTCGTCGCGGCGGCGTGGAGCGAGAGCCAGACATGCCGTTCGCGGGCGAACGGGTGGTCGAGGGAGGCCGGTTCCGCGGCGGGTTCGTCGAGCCACCTCGAAAGCGATGACCGCGCCCATAC
>NZ_SMKI01000310.1 GCF_004348415.1 Streptomyces hainanensis | reverse complement strand
GGGTGGGGGAGAACCCCCTACGTCAGATCCCGCGTCACCGCATCCGCCAGCAGGCGCCCCCGCAGGGTCAGAACCGCCCGGCCCGCCGCGAAGGCCGGTGCCGAGAGGAGGCCGTCGGCGACGGCGCTCCGCGCCGCGGCCAGGCCGTCCGCCGTGAGGAGGGAGAGCGGCGCGCCCGCCGCGAGGCGGAGTTCGAGGAGGATCCGTTCCACCCGCCGGTCGTCCGCCGTCAGCAGCTCGCGGCCGGCGCCGGGTGATCTGCCTTCCGCGAGCGCCGCGGCGTACGCGCCGGGGTGCTTCACGTTCCACCACCGCACGCCGCCGACGTGGCTGTGCGCGCCGGGGCCGGCGCCCCACCAGTCGGCGCCGGTCCAGTACAGCTCGTTGTGGTGGCAGCGGGCCTCCGCCGACGTGGCCCAGTTGGAGATCTCGTACCAGCCGAAGCCGGCCGCCGACAGGGTCTCCTCGGCGATCAGGTAGCGGTCGGCGTGCACGTCGTCGTCCGGCGCCGGCACCTCGCCGCGTCGCACCCGGCCGGCGAGTCTCGTGCCGTCCTCGACGATCAGCGAGTACGCCGAGACGTGGTCGGGCCCGGCGGCGACGGCCGCGTCGAGCGAGGCGCGCCAGTCGTCGTCGGTCTCGCCCGGGGTGCCGTAGATCAGGTCGAGGTTGACGTGCTCGAAGCCGGCCGCCCTGGCCTCCGTCACGCACGCCTCGGGGCGGCCCGGGGTGTGGGTGCGTTCCAGCACGGCCAGTACGTGCCGGCGGGCGCTCTGCATGCCGAAGGAGATCCGGTTGAAGCCGGCCTCCCGCAGCGCGGTGAGCGAGGCCGGGTCCACCGAGTCGGGGTTGGCCTCGGTGGTCACCTCGGCGCCGGGCGCCAGGCCGAACTCCTGCCGGACGGCGTCCAGCATCGCGGCCAGGGCGCCGGGCGGCAGCAGCGTGGGTGTGCCGCCGCCGACGAAGACCGTGGCGGCCTGGCGCGGGTCGTCGCCCAGCACCTTGCGGGCCAGCCGGATCTCCTCGGCCAGCACCTCGGCGTAGTCGTCCCGGGAGGCCAGCACCCCGCCGGAGCCGCGCAGCTCGGCTGCCGTGTAGGTGTTGAAGTCGCAGTAGCCGCAGCGCGTCGCGCAGTACGGCACGTGCAGGTAGAAGGCGAGGGGACGCTCGGCGGCCCCGGCCAGGGCGGGCGCGGGGAGCGCGCCGTCCGCTGGCATCGGTTCGCCGTCGGGGAGGACGGAGGGCATGCCCCCATTGTCCGCCACCGCGACGACCACCCGGACGACCACCCGGACGGCTAGGCCGGCCCGCCCACCGTGACGTGGTCGATCAGGTGCTCGACGGGGCCGAGCAGACCGGGTTCGAGGTCGCGGTAGTCCCGCACCGCGCCCAGGATCCGCCGCCAGGCGGCGCCGGTGTTCTCGGGCCAGCCGAGGGCCCGGCAGACGCCGGTCTTCCAGTCCTGGCCGCGCGGCACCCGGGGCCACTCGGGGATGCCGAGCGCCGACGGCTTCACCGCCTGCCAGACGTCGATGAACGGGTGGCCGACGATCAGCACGTCGGGGTCGGTGATCCCGGCGGCGATCCGCGACTCCTTGGAGCCCGGCACCAGGTGGTCGACCAGCACGCCGAGCCGGGCCTCGGCGGTGGGTGCGAACTCGCGGACGACGGCCGGCAGGTCGTCGACGCCGGCCAGGTACTCCACCACGACGCCCTCGATCCGCAGGTCGTCGCCCCAGACCTTCTCGACCAGCTCCGCGTCGTGACGCCCCTCCACGTAGATGCGCCCGGCGCGCGCCACCCGTGCCCGGGCGCCCGGCACCGCGATCGAGCCGGAGGCGGTCCTGGCCGGCCCGGAAGGCGCGACGGAGGTGTGCGCCGGGCGGACCAGCGTCACCGTCTTCCCCTCCAACAGGAAGCCGGCCGGCTCCAGCGGGAACACCCGGTGGGCGCCGAAGCGGTCCTCCAGCGTGACCGTCGGCCCCTGCGCCGTCTTCTCGCAGCGGATCACCGCGCCGCAGAATCCGGTCGCGGCGTCCTCGACGACGAGGCCGGGGTCGGCCGGCACCTCGGGAACGGGGGCGCGTCGCTTCCACGGTGGCGTCAGGTCCGGGTCGTAGTGCCTGCCCGGCTGCCCGCCGTACTGTCTTCCACGCATGGGCTCATCAGATCACGAGGCCGCCGGCGCCACCCCGAACCGCTCGGCGAGCGCCGTGCGTTGGGCCCGGACGAAGGCCGCGTCCACCACCGCGCCGTGCCCCGGCACGTAGCGCGCCTCGGGGCCGCCGAGCGCCAGCAGCCGGTCCAGGGCGGCCGGCCAGCGGGCCGGGTCCGCGTCCGGGCCGGCCTGCGGCTCGCCCGACTCCTCGACCAGGTCGCCGCAGAACACCACCGGCACCGGCCCCGGCACCAGCGCCACCAGGTCGTGGGGCGAGTGCGCCGCGCCGAGGGCCGCGAGCACCACCTCTCGGCCGCCACCCAGGTCGAGCGCCAGCTCCCCGGCGACCTCGCGGGCCGGCGGCAGCGCGCCGAGCGCGTCGGCCGCGGCCCGCGCCAGCGCCGGGTCGACCCCCTGCCGCACCGCG
Organism: Streptomyces hainanensis; assembly: GCF_004348415.1. GTDB lineage: Bacteria > Actinomycetota > Actinomycetes > Streptomycetales > Streptomycetaceae > Streptomyces > Streptomyces hainanensis. Next base: position 6,978 of record NZ_SMKI01000310.1, on the reverse strand, counting down.
TCGTCGGCGACCGGGGACCAGTCGGTCAGGGGCGGACCGTACCGTTCGGCGTCCGGGAAGGCTCCGGCGCCCAGCACGTGGTCGAAGTGCGGGTGGCTGAGCACCACCCGGGTCACCGGGCGGCCGAACCGCTCGCGCAGCTCGTCGCCCAGCTCGGCGCCGGCCGGCAGCGAGGGCCCCGCGTCGAACAGCAGCACCCCGTCGACGCAGGCCACCGCGCCGACCGTCTCGTCCCAGCCGGGCAGCCGCCGGCGCACCACTCCCGGCGCCAGGTCTTCCCATCGCGTCGTCATGCTGCGACGTTAGCCTCACGACAGGAACCTCCGGCCCGGGAGACGGCCGATCACGCGATACCGTCTCCCCGTTCACGATTCCCTGGCCGTGGTACCCGGCCGTACACTGGACAGGGTTGGCACTCCCCACAGCTGAGTGCCAGGGCGGGCAGGCAGGAACGACGGCCGGGCGGGAGGTGTGCGGCATGCTCAGTGAACGCAGACTCGAGGTGTTGCGAGCCATCGTCCAGGACTACGTGGGCACCGAGGAGCCGGTCGGCTCCAAGGCGCTCACGGAGCGACACAACCTTCAGGTCTCCCCGGCCACCGTGCGCAACGACATGGCGGTGCTGGAGGAGGAGGGCTACATCGCCCAGCCGCACACCAGCGCCGGCCGGGTGCCCACCGACAAGGGCTACCGGCTCTTCGTCGACAAGCTCGCCGACGTCAAGCCGCTCTCGGTCGCCGAGCGCCGCGCCATCCACAGCTTTCTGGAGTCCGCGCTCGACCTCGACGACGTGGTGGCCCGCACGGTGCGGCTGCTCGCGCAGCTCACCCGGCAGGTCGCCGTCGTGCAGTACCCGTCGCTCAGCCGCTCCACCGTGCGCCACGTGGAACTGCTGGCGCTGGCGCCGGCCCGGCTGATGCTGGTGCTGATCACCGACACCGGCCGCGTCGAGCAGCGCATGGTCGACTGCCCGGCGCCGTTCGGCGAGATGTCGATCGCCGACCTGCGTGCCCGGCTCAACAGCCGGATCGTCGGCGAGCGCTTCGCCGAGGTGCCGCGCCTGGTGGCCGACCTGGCGGACTCCTTCGAGTCCGAGGAGCGCGGCACGGTCTCCGTGGTCCTCTCCATCCTGCTGGAGACGCTGGTGGAGGAGAAGGAGGAGCGGCTGATGATCGGCGGCACCGCCAACCTCACCCGCTTCGGACAGGACTTCCCGCTGACGATCCGGCCGGTGCTCGAGGCACTCGAAGAGCACGTCGTGCTCCTCAAGTTGCTCGGGGAGGCCAAGGATCCGGGTATGACCGTCCGGATTGGGCATGAAAACGCTCACGAGGGCCTGACGTCCACCTCGGTCGTCTCCGTCGGCTACGGTTCAGGAGGCGAGGCGGTGGCGAAGCTCGGCGTGGTCGGACCGACCCGCATGGACTATCCGGGAACGATGGGAGCGGTACGCGCAGTGGCACGGTACGTCGGACAGATTCTCGCGGAGAACTAAGGTGGCGGCGGACTACTACGCGATCCTCGGTGTACAGCGTGACGCATCGCAGGAGGAGATCAAGAAGGCCTTCCGCCGTCTCGCGCGGGAGCTCCATCCGGACGTGAACCCGGATCCCAAGACCCAGGAGCGGTTCAAGGAGATCAACACCGCCTACGAGGTGCTCTCCGACCCGCAGAAGAAGCAGATGTACGACCTGGGCGGGGATCCGATGGGGCCCGGCGGTGCCGCCGGTCCCGGTGCCGGCTTCGGCGGCGCCGGCTTCGGGAACTTCTCGGACATCATGGACGCGTTCTTCGGCACCGCCTCGCAGCGTGGCCCGAAGTCCCGCACCCGGCGCGGCCAGGACGCCATGATCAGGCTCGAGATCGACCTGAACGAGGCGGCGTTCGGCACCACCAAGGAGATCCAGGTCGACACGGCCACGGTCTGCGGCACCTGCAACGGCGAGGGTGCCGCGCCCGGCACCTCGGCGCAGACCTGCGACATGTGCCGCGGCCGCGGCGAGGTCTCCCAGGTCACCCGTTCCTTCCTCGGCCAGGTCATGACGTCGCGGCCCTGCCCGCAGTGCCAGGGCTTCGGCACCGTGGTGCCCACCCCCTGCCCCGAGTGCGCGGGCGACGGCCGGGTGCGCACCAGGCGCTCGCTGACGGTGAAGATCCCGGCCGGCGTCGACAACGGCACCCGGATCCAGCTGGCCGGCGAGGGCGAGGTCGGCCCCGGCGGCGGCCCCGCCGGCGACCTGTACGTGGAGATCAGGGAGAAGCCGCACCCGGTCTTCCAGCGGCGCGGCGACGACCTGCACTGCACGGTCACCATCCCGATGACGGCCGCGTCCCTCGGCACCAAGGTCCCGCTGGAGACACTGGACGGGATGGAGGAGGTCGACATCCGGCCGGGCACCCAGTCGGGGCAGTCGATCCCGCTCCACAACCGGGGCGTCACGCACCTGCGGAGCAACGGCCGGGGCGACCTCGTCGTGCACGTCGAGGTGCAGACGCCGCAGAAGCTCGAACCGGAGCAGGAGGAGCTGCTGCGGCGGCTCGCCAAGCTGCGGGGCGAGGAGCGGCCGCTTGGCCAGTTTCAGCCGGGGCAGCAGGGCCTCTTCTCGCGCCTGAAGGACGCGTTCAACGGTCGGTGAGCCGGCGGTGAGCAGGTGAGCACGGCGCCCGTCTTCCTCGTGGAGTCGCTGGCGGCGGCCGGCCCCGGCGGGCTGCTGCCGCTGGACGGCGCCGAGGGCCGGCACGCCGTCTCCGTGCGGCGGCTGCGGGTCGGCGAGCCGATCGTCCTCACCGACGGCCGGGGTGCCGGCGCGCTCGGCACGGTGGCCGCCGTCGACGGCAGGGAACGTCTCGAGGTCGCGGTCGCCGAGCTCCGCCACGAGCCGCCGCCGCTGCCGTCGATCACCGTGGTCCAGGCCCTGCCCAAGGGCGACCGGGGCGAGCTGGCCGTCGAGACCATGACGGAGACCGGCGTCGACCGGATCATCCCCTGGGCCGCGGCCCGCTGCGTCACCCAGTGGCGCGGCGAGCGGGGCGCCAGGGCCCTGGCGAAGTGGCGGGCCACCGCCCGGGAGGCCGCCAAGCAGTCGCGGCGGTTGCGGATCCCCGAGATCGCCGAGCCGCTGACCACCAGTGAGGTCGCCGCCGTGCTGGCGGACGCCGCGTTCGCCGGCGTCCTGCACGAGGCCGGCGCCGAGCCGCTGGCCTCGGCCGAGTTGCCCGCCGAGGGCGAGATCGTGCTGGTGGTCGGCCCCGAGGGCGGCGTCACGCCGGAGGAGCTGGCCGCCTTCGAGGCGGCCGGCGCCCGCGCCCACCGCCTCGGCCCCACCATCCTCCGCACCTCGACGGCCGGCACCGCCGCCACCGCCCTGCTGCTCACCAGGACCGGCCGCTGGGCGTAGCCAGGCAGGGGCCGCCGCTCAGTGCACGTGCGCGGTCGCGGCCCCCGCTGGCAGGCGGCCCGCCGGCACCAGGATCAGCGCGGCCACCGCGGCGGCCGCCGCGGTGAGGGTCGTGAAGGTCAGCGCGTCGGCGAGGCCGTCGGGCGCCGCGGCGCCTCCCGCGGCGATGCCGGCGCCGGCGATGCTGGAGACCACCGGGACGCCGATCGCGCCGCCGAACTCGTGGCAGGTGTTGACGATGCCCGAGGTCAGCCCCGCCTCGGCCGGCTCCACCCGGGCCAGCGCGGTGGTGGTCGCGGCGACGAAGCCCGCGCCGAGGCCGGCCGCCGCCACGCTCAGCCCCACCACCAGGGAGACGGTGCCGGCCCCCGCCGCGGGTATGGCGAGGCCGCCGGCCGCCGTCAGCAGCCCGGGCACGGCCACCCACCGCGGCCCGACGCGGCCCATCGCGTGCCCGGCGAGCTGGGCCCCGACCACGGTGCCGACGGCCACCGGCAGGAACAGCGCCCCGGTGGCCAACGGCCCGTGCCCTTCCGGCCCCTGGAGGTAGAAGGAGCCGAGGAAGAAGGACGAGATCAGCAGGGCGGTGGCGACCAGCATCAGGAACGCGCCGGTCAGCACCGGGCGGCGGGCCAGCAGCGCGAGGCGCATCAGCGGTGCCGGCGACCGGTGTTGCAGCAGCCCGAACGCGACGTAGAGCGCGAGTCCGGCGGCGAGCGGCACGAGCGTGCCTGGCGCGCCCCAGCCGTCGTCGCCGGCGTTGGTGAGCCCGTAGATGGTGGCCGCCGTGGCCGAGGTGACCAGCAGGGCGCCGGGTATGTCCAGCGGGTCGCGGCGGGTGGCCCGGGCGGTGACGGGCAGCGCGCCGGGCAGCAGGGCGAGCAGCGCGAGGCCGATGGGCACGTTGACGTGGAAGATCCACTCCCAGCCGGGCCCCGCGGTGAGCAGCCCGCCGACCAGCACGCCGACCGCCGAGCCGGTGCCGCCGACGGCCGCCCACACCCCGAGCGCCCGGTTCCGCTCCTGGCCGTGGAAGGTGGTGGCGACCACGGAGAGGGCCGCGGGGGAGAGCAGCGCGGCGCCGACCCCCTGGAGCATCCGCGCGCCGATGAGGACGGCGGCGTCGCCGGCGAGCCCGGCGGTGAGCGAGGCGGCGGTGAAGACGGCGAGCCCCGCCAGCACCAGCCGCCGCGCGCCGACGAGGTCGGCGGCCCGGCCGCCGAGCAGCATGAGCCCGCCGAACATCAGCGTGTAGGCCGTGACGACCCAGGTCAGTTGGGTTCTGCCGAGCGCCAGGCCGGCTCCGATGTCGGGCAGCGCGACCGTGACCACGGTGACGTCGAGGACCAGCATGAACTGCGCGGCGCTGAGCAGCGCCAGGATCCGCCAGCGGAGCGGGTCGGGCGGTTCGTGGGCGGGGGGATGCGGACGCATCCGGGCACCTCCTGTAAGTCAAACAGGTGTGTTCGAGTTATTGGCGCTAGGCTAACTCAAACACCGCTGTTCGACTAACGGCGAGATGGGAGAGCCACGACATGCCGGTGACCCGGGGCCGACGAGCCGACGCCAGGCGCAACGTGACGGCGATCCTCGACGCCGCGGTGGAGTGCCTGAGCCGCGATCCCGACGCGAGCGTCGCGGACATCGCGCAGGCGGCCGGCATCGGCCGCGTCACGCTCTACGGCCACTTCGCCTCGCGGGGCGAACTCCTCGACGCCGTGTTCTCCAGGGCCATGCGGCACGCCGACGCCGCGCTCGACGACCTGGACATCGAGGGCGACCCGCGTCAGGCCATGACGGCGCTGATCCGCTCCTCCTGGCGGATCGTCAGCCAGTCGCGCGCGCTGCTGACCGCCGCCCAACGAGGCCTGCCCCACGGCAGGGTCAGGGAACTGCACGAGGAACCGCTGCGCCGCATCGAGCGACTGATCGAACGCGGCCGCGAGCAGGGCACGTTCCGCGCCGACGTCCCGGTGCCCTGGCTGGTCGCCACGTTCTTCTCGGTGCTGCACACGGCGGCCGACGAGATCACCGCCGGCCGGCTCGACGAGGCCGCCGCGCCGCACGCCATCACCGGCACACTGCTCGCCGCCTTCACCCCGCCGGGGCAGCCCGTGCCCGCCCCGGAGTAGCCGGGCGGGGCCGGTCGCGCCCCGCCGTCCCCACGGGCGTCGCGGTCAGCGGCGGGCAGCGGCGGGCAGCGGCGAAGGTCCTCGCCGAGGCCGGTCGCGATACCATCCGGTGCGTATCGGATCGAGCTGTCGGACGTTTCGGGAGGGCACCGCGCGATGGCGGGAGAACCGCAGGCAGACTGCCTGTTCTGCAAGATCGTGGCGGGCGAGGTCCCGGCCACGGTGGTCCGGGAGACGGAAACCGCGGTGGCCTTCCGGGACATCAACCCGCAGGCCCCCACCCACGTGCTGGTGATCCCCCGGGCCCACTACCCGGACGCCGCCACCCTGGCCGCCGCCGAGCCCGAGATGGCCGCCGAACTCCTGCTGCTCGCCGGCGAGATCGCCGCCGACGAGAAGGTGGACGGCACCGGCTACCGCGTCGTCTTCAACACCGGCGCCGGCGCCGGCCAGACCGTCTTCCACGCGCACGCCCACCTGCTCGGCGGGCGCGGTCTGGAATGGCCCCCCGGCTGATGTCGGCCCGCGAGCTGGTCGTCCTCGGCACGGCCAGCCAGGTGCCCACCCGGCACCGCAACCACAACGGCTACGCCCTGCGCTGGGACGCCGACACCATCCTCTTCGACCCCGGCGAGGGCACCCAACGGCAGCTGCTGCTCGCCTCCGTCAGCGCCCACCGGCTCACCCGGATCTGCGTCACGCACTTCCACGGCGACCACTCGCTCGGCCTCGCCGGCGTCATCCAGCGCATCAACCTGGACCAGGTGCCGCACCCCGTCACCGTCCACTACCCGGCCAGCGGCCAGCAGTACTACGACCGGCTCCGGCACGCCACCGCCTACCGCGAGACCGCCCGGGTGCTCGCCGACCCCGTCACCGCCGAGGGGCCGATCGCCGAGACACCCGGCTTCACGCTGAGCGCCCACCGGCTCTCCCACCCCGTCGAGTCCTTCGGCTACCGCCTCGTCGAACCGGACGGCCGCCGCATGCTGCCCGACCGCCTCGCCGCACACGGCATCACCGGACGGGACGTCGGGCGGTTGCAGCGCGCCGGTGAACTGCGGGGCGTGCGGCTGGCCGACGTCAGCGAGCCGCGCCCCGGCCAACGGTTCGCGTTCGTGATGGACACCCGGCTGTGCGACGGCGTCTACGCGCTCGCGGCGGACTGCGACATGCTCGTCATCGAATCCACCTTCCTGGCCCAGGACGCGGCGCTGGCCGAGGAGTTCGGCCACCTGACGGCCGGCCAGGCGGCCCGGGTCGCGACCGAGAGCCGGGTCCGGCACCTGGTGCTGACGCACTTCTCGCAACGGTACGTGGACGCCGACGCGTTCGCGGCGGAGGCGCGGGAGGCGGGCTACCGGGGCGATCTGACGATCGCCGAGGATTTGATGCGGGTGCCGGTGCCGTCTCGTTCGACCCGCTGAGGGCTGTCTCTTATACACAGC
>NZ_SMKI01000030.1 GCF_004348415.1 Streptomyces hainanensis | reverse complement strand
CCCGCCGCCGGAGCCCGCCCCCGAGCCGGCGGGCCGGCACGCCGAGCTGGCCAGGGCCGCGAAGCTCGAACTCGGCCCGGAGTTCGTCGAGTCGCTGGCCCGCGGCCTCGGCGTGCTGGCCGCCTTCGACCGCGCCGCCGGCGGCGACGAAGGCGTCACGCTCTCCGCGCTCGCCGACGCCACCGGCCTCCCCAGGGCGACCGTGCGCCGCTCGCTGATCACGCTCGAACACCTGGGCTACGTCCGGAGCGACGGGCGCAGGTTCTGCCCACGGCCGCGGGTCCTCGAACTCGGCTACGCCCACCTCTCCGGGCTGCCGCTCTCCCGGATCGCCCAGCCGCACCTGGTGCGCCTGGTGGCCGCCACGCACGACTCGGCCTCCCTCTCGGTCCTGGTCGGCGACGAGATCCAGTACGCGGCCCGGGTGCCGACCATCCGCATCATGAGCGTCGACATCACCGTCGGCACCCGGTTCCCGGCCCACGCCACCTCCATGGGCCGGGTGTTGCTCGCCGGACTGCCCGCCGCCGAGCGCGCCGCCCGCCTCGACCGGCTCGAACTCGCCCCGCTGACCCGGCACACCATCACCTCGCGGGACCGGCTGCGCGCCGAGCTCGACCGGGTGGCCGAGGCCGGACACGCGCTGGTCGACGAGGAGTTGGAGGAGGGGCTGCGGGCGCTCGCCGTCCCGGTCCTGGACCGCTCAGGCCGGGTGGTGGCGGCGGTCAACGTCTCGATGCACGCCAGTCGTCGCACCGCGGAGCGGGCCGTGGCCGAACTGCTGCCCGCGCTGCGCGAGGCGGCGGCCGGCATCGAGCACGACCTGCGTGTCGCCGGCCGGTTCACCCGCGTTCGGATCCCGTGACCGGTTCCGCCCCGCCGGCCGGCGCCCACCGCCGGCCGAGCCGGGCGGCCACCGGGACCAGGGCGATCATCGCCGCGCCGGTGAGGCCGGCGGCCGCGAACATCAGGAAGCCCCAGTCCTCGGCGCCGTTGGCGACCAGCGCCCCGCCCAGCCAGGGCCCGACCACCGCGCCCGTGCGGCCGATCCCGGTCACCCAGCCGAGGCCGGTGGCCCGTTCGGACGCCGGGTACACGCCGTCGGTCGCCGCGTAGACCATCACCTGGGCGCTGAACAGGAAGACCCCGGTCAGGAACACCACCACGTAGGTGACGCCCAGCGTCAGGTGTTCGCGCAGCAGCAGGGCACCGAGCGCCGTCAGCACGAACCACAGCGCCGAGACCCGCACCGCGCCGTAGCGGTCGGCCGTGTGGCCGGCGATCAGCATGCCCAGGATGCCGCCCGCGTTGATCACCATCAGGAAGCTGACCGAGGAACTGAGCCCGTAGCCGGAGGCCCGCATCAGCTGCGGCAGCCAGGTCGAGACGCCGTACACCAGCAGCAGTCCGCAGAAGGACGCCACCCACAACAGCGGGGTGGCGAGCCGCGACTCGGGACGGAACAGCGCGAGCACCGCGTCGACCCGACCCCGCACGCCGCCCGGCGGCGCCTCGGCCGGCCGCGGCGCGGCCATGCCGTACCGGTCGGCGACCGCCTCGGCCTCGGCCCGCCGGCCGCGCGCCAGCAGCACCGCGGGGGACTCGGGGAACCAGCGCAGCAGCAGCGGCACCGCGATCACCGCCGGCAGCACCCCGGCCCAGAAGACCCAGCGCCAGCCGTGGTCCGGCGCCACCCAGAGCCCGAGCCCGGTGGCCGCCATGCCGCCGCCGTGGTACGAGGTCATCAGCAGCCCGGTGGCCAGCGCCACCCGCCGCGGTGGCGCGAACTCCATGACCACGGCGAGGCAGATCGGCATCAGACCGCCGAGGCCGAGGCCGGCCAGGAAGCGCCCGGCGCCGAACGACCCGGTGCCGGCGGCCAGCGCGCAGACCGCGGAGCCGGCCGAGAACAGCGTGACGCTGGCGATGATCGTCGCCCGGCGGCCGATCCAGTCGGTGACGTTGCCGGCCACCAGGGCGCCGACCAGCATGCCGGAGGTGGTCCAACTGCCGATGGTGCCGGCGATGGACGGGGTCAGGCCCAGGCCCTCGTCGTCGAGCATGTGCGGCATCACGGCGCCGTAGATGTTGACGTCCATGCCGTCGAAGAAGACCGCGAGCCAGCAGAGTGCGAGCACCGGGGCCACGGAGCGGAAGCCGTGGGAGGGGGACACGGGGGATTGCGAGGTCATGGCGGTCCTTGGGGAGTCGGGGACGGACCTCAGGGATGACGGGAAGTGCTTTCAGAAAGGGAAGTGCGCGTGCCGGCCGGCCAGGGTGATCCAGCGGGTGGTGGTGAACGCCTCGACGCCCCACTGGCCGCCGAACCGGCCGTAGCCGCTGGCGCCCACGCCGCCGAACGGCGCCTGCGGCTCGTCGGCCACGGTCTGGTCGTTGACGTGCACGATGCCGGTGCGCACCCGCCGGGCCACGGCGAGCCCGTGGCCCGCGTTCTCGGTGAGGATGCCGCAGGTCAGCCCGTGGGGCGTGTCGTTGGCCAGGGCCACGGCCGCGTCGTCGTCGGGGAAGGCGCGCAGCACGCAGACCGGCCCGAACGCCTCGCCGTGGTGCAGCTCCATCTCCGGCGTGACCCCGGTGAGCACCGTCGCCCGGTGCAGCGCGCCCTCGGGCTCGCCGCCGCCGGTGAGCACGGTGGCGCCCCGGTGCGCCGCGTCCGCCACCAGGGCGGCCACCCGCCGGGCGGCGCGCGCGCTGACCAGCGGGCCGATCACGGTGCCGGGATCGGCCGGGTCACCGTGCGGGAGGGCCGCGACCCGCGCCGTGAAGCGCTCGGTGAACTCGGCCGCCAACGACTCGTGGACCAGCACCCGGTCGCCCGACATGCAGATCTGGCCGGCGTTGTTGAAGACGCCGAACACGGCGGCGTCCACCGCGTAGTCGAGGTCGGCGTCAGCCAGCACCACGATCGCGTTCTTGCCGCCCAACTCCAGTACGGCCGGCTTGAGATGGCGGGCGGCGTGGGCGCCGATCAACCGGCCGACGGGCGTGGAGCCGGTGAAGTTGACCGCCCGCACCGCCGGTTCGGCGATCAGCGCCTCGGCCACCTCGGCCGCGTCCGCCGGGTCGTTGCTGACGACGTTGAGCACGCCGTCCGGCAGGCCGGCCGCCCGCAGCACGTCGGCGATCAGGTAGCCGCAGGCCAGCGGCGCCTCCTCGCTCGGCTTCAACACCACCGTGTTGCCGGCCGCGAGCGCCGCCGCGACCGCGCGGACGCCGAGGATCACCGGCGCGTTCCAGGGCACGAACGCGGCCACCACGCCCACCGGTTCGCGCACCGCGAGCCCCAACGCCCCCGGCTCCTGCGCGGCCAGCACCTCACCGCGCGGGGCGGTGACGGCGGCGGCCGCCTCGCGCAGGTTCTCGGCGCCGAGCCACACGTTGAACCCGGCCCAGCCGGCCGTGCCGCCGACCTCGCCGGCCATCAGCGCGACCACCTCGGCCTCGCGCTCCCGCAGCACGTCGGCGGCCCGCAGCAGCAGCGCCCGCCGCTCCGCGGGCGGGACCGCGGCCCAGTCGGGGAAGGCGGCGTCCGCCGCCGCGACGGCCCCGGCCACGTCTCCCGGCCCACCGGCCGCGACGGTGGCGAAGAGCTCGCCGGTGAACGGGCTGACGTCCTCGGTGACGCGGCCGCCGGCCGCCGGCACGTCCGCGCCGCCGATGAACAGCTCGCGATGTCTGGTCATGGAGAGAGCTCCCTTGCTCCGTGCGCCGGCACGCCCTCGCGCCCCGCACCGTCCGACCGTTCGCCTGGTGAACTTTTATTCGCAGTTCGCGGCGAGGGGAGTGTGCGAGCGGGCGTCGGGCCTGTCAAGGCATCGCACGACCCCGGTCGACGGTGTTACCGTGAAGACAGCATGTGAGCGCGCCGCACTCGGCGCCCGTGCCCTCTCCCCTCAGCCGCATCCGTCGGCGCCCGCCCCTCCGGGCCGGCGAGACCCGCGGCCGATTTCTCCCGACGCGACGAGCGCGCCGCGCCCCGCGTCCCGATCAGCCGTGCTCACGGCGCATCCCCGCATCCCGTACCGCGACGCTCTTCCGATCCCGAAGGACCCCGCATGACGACCACCATCCCCCGCACCCAGAACCCCACCGAGGGTTCCACCGACACACCCGCCGCCGAGGCCGTCACCGGCGTCGTCGACACGGCGAGCGGCGGCCACCACCTCCGCGTCCACGGCTGGCTGCCAGGGCCGGACGACGCCCGGATCCCCACCGCCCTGGTCCGCAGGCACGGGCTGCGCCCCGGCGACGCCGTCACCGGCGGCGCCACCGGACGCGACCGCCAACGCCGACTGGTCCGGCTGGACACCGTCAACGGCCTGCCGCCCGAACTCCTCGCCGACCGCCCCGACTTCGCCGACCTCGTGCCCGTGTTCCCCCACGAGCGGCTACGGCTCGAGACCACCAGGGGCCAGCTCGTCACCCGCGTCATGGACCTGCTCACCCCGATCGGCAGGGGGCAGCGCGGGCTGATCGTCGCCCCGCCCAAGGCCGGCAAGACCCTGGTGCTCAAGGCCATCGCCGACGGCATCGCCCGCAACCATCCCGAGTGCCGGCTGATGCTCCTGCTCCTCGACGAACGCCCGGAGGAGGTCACCGAGTTGAGCCGGTCCGTGGCCGCCGAGGTGATCGCCTCCCACTTCGACAGGCCGGCCCGCGACCACATCGCCGTGGCCGCCCTCGCCGTCGAACGCGCCAAGCGCCAGGTGGAACTCGGCCAGCACGTCGTCCTCCTCCTCGACTCCCTCACCCGGCTCTGCCGCGCCCACAACAACGGCGGCAAGGCCAGCGGACGCATCCTCACCGGCGGCATCGACGCCGCCGCGCTGCACCAGCCCAAGCGGCTCTTCGGCGCCGCCCGCGCCACCGAGAACGGCGGCTCGCTGACCATCCTGGCCACCGCCCTGGTGGACACCGGCTCCCGCGGCGACGACTTCTACTTCGAGGAGCTCAAGAGCACCGGCAACATGGAGCTGCGCCTCGACCGCACCCTGGCCGAGCGCCGCGTCTTCCCCGCCCTCGACATCGAGCCCTCTGGCACCCGCCGTGAGGAACTGCTCCTGCCGCCCACCGAGTTGGCCGTCATCAGGCGGCTGCGCCGCGCCCTGGTCGAACGGGACCCGCGATCGGCCGTGGAACAACTGCTCGACCGGCTCCGCGACACGGCGGACAACGCCGAGTTCCTCGTCCGGGTCAGCCGGACGACCCCGGCGTAGCCGACCCACCACCGGCGTCCCGCCGCCGGTCCCGGTCCCGGCTCGGCTGGACCCGCTTGGGCTCGCCCGCGACCTTCGGATGGTCCGGCGGATAGGGCAGGTCGCCGAGGCCGTGCTCGCGCTCGTCCCGCGCCGCGAGTTCGAGCACCGCCTCCAGGCGGTACGCGTGCTCGACCATGTCCGCGTGCACGTCCCCCCGCTCCGCGTACCGGTCCGGCATCGTCGCCAGGTCGAAGTCCGCCGGCCTGGCGTCGTCCACCTCGTCCCAGCGCAGCGGCGCCGAGACCGTGGCGCGCGGTGTCGGCCGCACCGAGTAGGCGCTGGCGATGGTGCGGTCCCTGGCCGTCTGGTTGTAGTCGACGAAGATCCTCGCCCCCCGCTCCTCCTTCCACCACGCCGTGGTGACCCGGTCGGGGGCCCGCCGCTCCAACTCCCGCCCGATCGCGATCGCCGCCCGCCGCACCTGCGGGAACGTCCACTCGGGCACGATCGGCACGAACACGTGCAGGCCCCGGCCGCCCGACGTCTTGGGCCAGCCCCGCAGCCCGAGCTCGTCGAGCAGCTCCCGCAGCTCCCCGGCGGCCCGGACCGCGTCCTCGTACCCGGTGCCTGGCTGCGGGTCCAGATCGATCCGCAGCTCGTCCGGATGGTCCGTGTCGCCGCGCCGCACCGGCCAGGGGTGGAACGTCAGCGAGCCCAGGTTCGCCGCCCACACCACGGCGGCCGGCTCGGTGGGGCAGATCTCGTCCGCGTGCCGGCCGCTGGGGAACGAGATCCGGCCGGTCGGGATCCACTCCGGCAGGTTCTTCGGCGCCCGCTTCTGGAAGAAGGACTCGCCCGTCACCCCGTCCGGATACCGCTCCAGGGTGGTCGGCCGGTCCCGCAGCGCGCGCAGCGCCCCCTCGCCCACCGTGACGTAGTAGCGGATCACGTCCAGCTTGGTGAAGCCGCGCTCCGGGAAGTAGACCTTGCCCGGGTTGGACACCCGGACCGTGCGGTCACCCACCGTGATTTCCGTCGCCTCGGCCATAACGCCACGGTAGGCGGCGCTACCCGGACGCGCCCGCCGGCGGGCGGGGGCCCCGCGCCGGCCGCAGAATCCGGACCATGGACCTTCCGGTGATGCCGCCCGTCAAACCCATGCTGGCCAGGAGCGCGGCCCGGATCCCGGCCGGCATGCACTACGAGGCCAAGTGGGACGGCTTCCGGGCCATCGTCTTCCGGGACGGCCCCGAGCTCGAGATCGGCAGCCGCACCACCAAGCCGCTCACCCGCTACTTCCCCGAGCTGGTGGAGGGGCTGCTCGACCTGCTGCCGGAGCGCTGCGTCCTCGACGGCGAGATCGTCGTCGTGCGCGGGCCCCGGCTGGACTTCGACGCGCTGCTCGAGCGGATCCACCCCGCGGACTCCCGGGTGCGGATGCTCGCCGAGCGCACCCCGGCCAGTTTCGTCGCCTTCGACGTGCTGGCCCTCGACGACGCCTCGCTGCTCGACGCGCCGCTCACCGAGCGCCGCGCCGCCCTCACCGAGGCGCTGCGCGACACCCGCCAGCCGCTCTTCGTCGCCCCCGCCACCGACGATCCCGCGACCGCCGAGCGGTGGTACGAGCAGTACGAGGGCGCCGGCCTGGACGGCATCGTCGCCAAGCCGCTCGACCTGACCTACCGCCCCGACGAGCGGGCCATGGTCAAGGTCAAGCACGAGCGCACCGCCGACTGCGTGGTGGCCGGCCTCCGCTACCACAAGAGCGGTCCCGTGGTCGGCTCGCTGCTGCTCGGCCTGTACGACGGGGCCGGCCGGCTCCAGCACGTCGGCGTCAGCGCGGCCTTCCCGATGAAGCGCCGCCAGGAGCTGATCGACGAGCTCACGCCGCTGATCCTGGACTCGGCCGACGACCACCCGTGGGCCGAGTGGGCCCGGGCCGAGGCGCACGCCGGCCGCCGGATGCCGGGCGCGCCCAGCCGCTGGACCGGCGGCAAGGACCTCTCCTGGGTGCCGCTGCGTCCCGAGCGGGTGTGCGAGGTGGCCTACGACCACATGCAGGGCGACCGCTTCCGCCACACCGCGAGGTTCCGCCGCTGGCGCCCCGACCGCGACCCCGCCTCGTGCGGCTACGACCAGCTGGCCGAGCCCGTCCGCTACGACCTGGGCCAGGTCCTCACCCCGCACCGCCCGCACTGACCGCCGTCCGGTCAGTCGCGGAGCGCGTCCCGCAGCAGGTCGGCGACCCGCTCCGCCTCCTCCGCGCTCTCGTAGCGGTGGCGTGGCCAGAAGAAGCCGCGGAGGCCGTCCCGGCGACGGCGGGGGACCACATGGACGTGCAGGTGGGGGACGGACTGGCTGACGCGGTTGTTCGCCGCCACGAAGGAGCCCTCGGCGTCCATCGCCCGCTCCACCACGGCCGCGACCCGCCGCACCCGGACGAAGAACGGCCCGGTCTCGGCGTCCGTGAGGTCCGTCAGCGTCGGCACGTGGCGCCGCGGCACCACCAGCGTGTGGCCGGGGAACAGCGGCCTGGCGTCGAGGAACGCCACCGCCGTGTCGTCGTCCAGGACGACGTGGGCGGCCGTCTCGCCGGCCACGATCGAGCAGAACGCGCACTCCACACCCTTAAGGAAACCCGGCGGGAAGCCTCCGCGCCGGTCGGCGGTTGAAGGGGACATGAACTCCGTGGACGTCGTGGTCATCGGGGCCGGCCAGGCCGGCCTCTCCGCCGCCTACCATCTGCGCAGGCTGGGCCTGGTGCCCGGCCGGGACCTCGTCGTCCTCGACCAGGCGCCGAGCCCCGGCGGCGCCTGGCAGTTCCGGTGGCCCACGCTGACCTACGGCAGGGTGCACGGCATGCACGCGCTCCCCGGGATGGAGCTGACCGGCGCCGATCCCGACCGGCCGTCGTCCGAGGTGATCGGCGACTACTTCGCCGCCTACGAGGACGCCTTCGACCTCGCGGTGCGCCGCCCGGTGCACGTGGAGGCGGTACGGGAGGCGGGGGACGGCCGGCTGCTGGTCGTGACGTCGGCGGGGGAGTGGCACACCCGGGCGCTGGTCAACGCCACCGGCACCTGGGACCGGCCGTTCTGGCCGAGGGTGCGGGGCCAGGACGTCTTCCGCGGCCGCCAGCTGCACACCGTCCAGTACCCGGGGCCCGCCGCGTTCACCGGTGAGAGGGTGATCGTGGTGGGCGGCGGCACCTCGGCCGTGCAGCACCTGCTGGAGATCGCCGGGGTGGCGGCCGCCACCACCTGGGTGACGCGGCGCCCGCCGGTGTTCCGCACCGATGGCTTCGGCGAGGTCGAGGGCCGGGCGGCCGTCGCCATGGTCGACGAGCGGGTACGGCGCGGGCTGCCGCCGCGGAGCGTGGTCTCGGTGACGGGGCTGCCGATGACCGAGGCGATGCGGCGGGCCAGGGAGGACGGCGTCCTGGTGCGCCACCCCATGTTCGAGGCGCTGACGCCGGAGGGCGCGGTCTGGCCCGACGGCCACCGGGTGCCCGCCGACACCGTGCTCTGGGCCACCGGCTTCCGGGCCGCCATCGAGCACCTGGCCCCGCTGCGGCTGCGTGAACCCGGCGGCGGCATCCGGCTCGACGGCACCAGGGTGGCGCGCGACCACCGCGTCCACCTGGTCGGCTACGGCCCGTCGGCCAGCACCATCGGCGCCAACCGGGCCGGGCGGGCGGCGGCGCGGGAGATCGGGACGCTGCTCCAGGGACCGGCATCCGTCTCCCCCGACGAGGCAGTCATTTTGTCGACTCGGAGAGAGAGATCGAACTAGGATCCACCGCAGGCGCGAGAAAGGCGGATCGACCCGTGGCCTACACCTACGGACGGACCATCACCCACTGCCCCTACTGCGGCGGCGCCTACCTGGCCGACGCCGGGTGGCCGCGGGACTGTCCGGGCTGCGGTGAGACCAGCTGGGCCAACCCGGTTCCGGTGGCCGTGGCGGTGCTGCCCGTGCGGGACGCCGGGCGGACCGGCCTGGTGGTGGTGCGCCGCGACATCGAGCCCTGCCGCGGTGAACTCGCCCTGCCCGGCGGCTACATGGAGGTCGGCGAGAGCTGGCAGCAGGCCGCCGTCCGGGAACTGCGTGAGGAGACCGGATTGATCGCCGGCGCCGAGGACGTCACCCTGTTCGGCGTGCACGGCGCCGAGCGCACCCTCAACCTCTTCGCCCTGCTCCCGCCCAGGGACGCCGGCATGCTGCCCGCGCCGGCGGCCACCCCGGAGGCCAGCGAGTGGCTGGTCGTCCACGAGCCGGTGCCGCTCGCCTTCCCGACCCACACCGAGGTGGTCAAGGCGTTCTTCACCGGCGAGCTCGCGCTTCGCTGACACCGCGGGGTGCCGCCCGGTGGCCCGGGCGACACCCCGCTCCGCTGGGCGGCGCGTTCGTCAGGCGACGCCCGCCTCGGCCCGGCGGCCCTGGCCGCCGACGGTCCTTCGGGTCGTGGTCCACCTCCCCAGCGCGATCTCGGCCGTGATGCCGGGACCGAAGCCGGCGATCACGCCGCGGGCCGACTCCGTCGCCCCGCCGTCGGCGAACAGCCGGTCCAGCGCGTCGAAGACCACGCAGCTCGCGATGTTGCCGCGCTCGGTGAGCGTGGCCCGGCTGTAGCGGTACATGTCGGGCGCGACCCCGAGATAGTGGCAGAGGTCGTCCAGGATGCGGGGGCCGCCGGCGTGCACGATGTGGAAGTCGAAGCCGGAGACCTCCCCCCAGTTGTGCAGCGTCGCCAGCTCGCGCAGTGCCGGGGCCAGCATCTGCATCGTCTTGGGCACCCGCTTGTCGAGCAGGAAGTGGAAGCCGGTGGCCTTGACCGCGTAGCTGATCCAGTCCTCGGTGTCCGGCACCAGGTGTGAGCCGTTGCGTTCGAGACGGACGCCGGTGCCGCCGCGGCCGCGGACCACCGCGGCGGCCACCGCGTCGCCGAACAGCCCGTTGGACAGCAGGGATCCGACGCCCACGTCGACCGGCTGGTAGCACAGCGAGCAGAACTCGCAGGCCACGATGAGGACGTTGGAGTTCGGGTAGGCCAGACAGAAGTCGTGGGCCCGGTTGATGGCCGCCCCGCCGGCCGCGCAGCCGAGCTGGGCGATGGGCAGCTGCCTGGTGTCGTTCCTGAAGCCCAGCGCGTTGATCAGCCAGGCCGTCAGCGAGGGCATCATGAACCCGGTGCAGGAGACGTAGACGATCAGGTCGATGTCCCGCGCGCCGACGCCGGCGTTGTCGAGCGCCTGGTAGACCACCTGCGGCACCCGCCGCTTGGCCTCCGCCTCGTAGAGCTTGTTCCGGTGTTCGAAGCCCGGATGGTCGAGCGTCTCCTCGATCGGCTGCACGATGTGGCGCTTGCGCACCCCCGTGTTCTCGATCAGCCGCAACACCAGGGGGAGTTGCGGATGGTCGGGATGCAGGGTGCGGGCCAGTTCGAGGGTCTGCTCCTGGGTGAGCACGTGTTCAGGAACTGCGATGGACGGCCTGCACAGAGTGGCCATGATTCCCCTCCCCGAGCCGCGGTCGCGCGCCGGGCGCGTGCCGCGGGGTCGCTTTCTTCTGCGGTGGTTGATCCGGTCACCAGGTGACCGGAAGCTCGTACGGGTAGCGCCAGATCGACTCGCTGTTCCAGCGCACCTCCTCGGCCGGGACGGCCAGCGCCAGCCGCGGGTAGCGGCGGAGCATGGTGCTGATGGCGAGCTCCAGCTCCATCAGCGCGAGCGGGGCGCCGATGCAGTGGTGCGCTCCCCAGCCGAAGGTCATGTGCGGCGCCGGCGACCGGTCGAGATCGAGGTCGTCCGGGCACGCGAAGCGGGCCGGGTCCCGGTTGGCCGCCAGGTAGGAGACGTGCACCGTGTCGTTGGCCCTGATCAGCACGCCGCCGACCTCGACGTCCTCGGTGGCGATCCGCGGGATGCCGACGCCCTTGCGGAACGGGATGAACCGCAGCAACTCCTCCAGCGCCTGCGGCATCCGCTCCGGCCGCGCCCGCAGCTTCGCCAGCTGCTCCGGGTTGCGCAGCAGGGTGTAGGTGATGTTGCTGAGCTGGTAGGTGCTGGTGTCGTGGCCCGTCATCAGCAGCACCATGGCCATCACCATGAGCTCGTCGGGCCCCAGGATGTCGTCCCCGTCCCGCGCGGTGGCCAGCGAACTGATCAGGTCGTCGCCGGGCTCCGCCCGCCGGGCCTGGGTCAACTCGCGGAAGTAGGAACGCAGTTCGGCCTTCGCCTGGATCGCGTTCTCCTTGTTGGCCGCGGTGACGTTCATCATGGCCACGGCCCGCCGGCGCAACTCGGGGCGGTCGTCGGCCGGGACGTCGAGCACCTCGCAGATGGTGGTGAGCGGCAGCTCCATCGAGACGTGCTTCACGAGGTCGGCCGGCGGCCCGTGCTCCTCCATCTCGTCGAGCAACCGGTCCACGATGGCCTGCGTCTTGGGCCGCATCGCGTCCACCTTCGGCGCGGTGAACGCCTGGGCCACCAGCTTGCGCAGCCGGTTGCTCGCCGGCGGGTCGAGCAGGTTGATCGACTCGGACTGCACGATCGGCTCGGGCGTCATCCGCGGGAAGTCCCGGCCGGCGACGGCGGCCCGGCTGAACCTGCGGTCCGTGGTGACGATGCGTACATCCTCATAGCGTGTTACCAGCCAGGCCTCACCCTCGCCGTAGGACATCTTGATCCGGGCGATGGGCGCCTCGGTCATCAGTTGCCGCAGCAACGGGTCGAACTCGAGGCCGTCGGCGAAGTCGAACGGACAAGTCCATACGGTGTCGGAGGTATCCACTCCGGGGCTCCCATCGGGTTCACGGCGCCATTCGCGTCAGCCATTCGGCTGGACGACCGATGGTGTCCCCCCGTGCCAGCCCGGTCATGTGCCGACGGGCGGAAATTAACCCTTGAGTGGGACGGATCCGGAGTAGATCCTTACGGAAATCCTACGCTGCGTAGTGTGCTCACCGGGGCTTGACGGGGCCCGGGAACCGCTGAGCGCCCTGGCGCGTGCCGTGGCGTGGAGCCTGTCCAGGGGCGCGAGTTGTGGGGAGTGCACAGTGCGAGTAATCGAATCGCGGGGTCGTCGGAGCGTCGCGACCCTGGCCGCGGCGGCGCTGCTCGCGGCCTGCGGCGCGGGTGGTGGAGCCGGTGGCGGGCCGACCGCCGAGCCCTCGGACGGCTGGCTGGTCACGGTGTACTACACGGCCGTCGAGTCCTACCACGACGGTGAGTCGGTGCCGGTGACCGGCTGCCCGCGGCTCGACTGCGCGCACGGCACCGAGGACCTGGGCGGTCACCCGGCGGACTTCGTGGCGGCCGTCCGCGACGAGGGCACCGGACGCCTCACGACCGGGCCGTACGCCGGCGGTTATCTCAACTGGTCGCACGACACCGGCTACTGGCTGGACGTGGCACCGAGGGACAGTTACGGCCGGCCGCTCGAACCCTTCGTCTCGGCGGCGGCCGACGGGGACGTCCTGCCGCGCGGGCGGACGCTGCGGATCGCCGACTGCGGCACCGCCGAGGACGGTTCGGCGATCGAACCCGACGTCTGCGCCCGGCTGACGGCGGCGACCTGGGAGATCCGCGACGAGTTCACGCCTGGGCTCGGCGGTGAACGCCACCTGGACGTCTACCTCGGGGAGGAGACGGGCCCGGAGTTCACCGGGGACCCGCTGTACACGACCCTGGAGGGCGCCGCGCTCGACCTGCTCCCCTGACGGCGACCGGCGCCGCCGGGGGAGGGCGCGGCGGCGGTCAGCGGGTGGCCGACACGCCGCCCGGCTCGGCGTCGGCCAGGTTGCCGGGGAGCCGCAGCCCCTCGCGCAACGGCACCAACTCGGCCTGGAGCACCAGCGCCGCGGCGCCGATCGCCGGCGCGGTCGCCGCCGAGCGGGACAGCCGCACCGTCACCGGGTGGGTGGCCCGGGAGAAGAACGCGCGGTCCAGCTCGCGTTGCACCACCGGCAGGTAGATCGAGCCGGCGATGGCCAGGCTCGGCCCGGTGAGCACCATCTGGTCCAGGTCCATGATGTTCGCCAGGGTGCGGGCCGCCACCGCGAGATGGCCGGCCGAGTTCTCGAGCAGCTCCCTGGCCGCCGCGTTGCCGCGCAGCGCGGCGCGGGTGACCGCCGCGAAGTCGGCCAGCCGACGCGGGCGTTCCTCGGCGGCGTCGGCGGCGAGCCCGGCCTCGGCGGCCAACGCGGCGTCGGCGCGGGCCGCGGCGACCACCGCGCCCGGGCCGGCCAGCACCTCGGTGCAGCCACGCGCGCCGCACCAGCACTCGGGGCCGTTCGCGTCGAGGCAGATGTGGCCGATCTCGCCCGCGTTGCCCGAGGCGCCGCGGAAGGTGATGCCGTTGACCATCAGGCCGGAGCCGATGCCGGTGCCCATGTAGATCGCCGCGAAGGTGGCGGTGCCGCCCACGTCCCCCGACCAGTGCTCGCCGAGCGCGGCCGCCGTGGCGTCGTTGTCGAGCACCACGGGCAGCCGGGTGGCGGCCAACAGCTCGCGGTCCAACCGGAAGTGCTCCCAGTGTCGCATCGCGGGGGGTACGAGGCGCATGCTACTGGTCTGGTTCATGGGGCCGGGTGCGACGAGACCGAGTCCAAGTATCCTGCTGCGGTCGATGCCGGCTCCGTCGATCAGGGCGTCGACTTCCGTCGCCATTCTGGCCACCACGGCCGGCGGATCGTCGGTCCCGACTCCGGCGCGTGACATCCGGGCGACCACAGAGCCACCGAGGTTGGTGAGCACATAGGTGATCCCCGCGTGGTCCAGATGCACGCCGACGGCGAACCGGGAGGACTGGTTGAGCTGTAGCAGCACCCGACGCTTGCCGCCGGTCGACTCGGCCCGGCCGGTCTCCAGCACCAGGCCGTCGTCGATCAGGCGTCTGACCACGGTGGAGATGGTCGCGCCGGTGAAGCCCGTGGCCCTGACGAGACCGACTCTGCTGATCGTGCCAGCCGCGCGGATCACATCGAGGATGGCCGCACGGCTACTGGCGTGGGGAGTGGCTCCCGCCGGTCCGCTCACTGCTTCCTCCGCATCGTTCACGGGAGTTCACGACTTCACTGCGCGTTGTGGGGGTAACGCTGCGCGTTGCTTAGTTTATTTGCTTGACGAAGCCCGGCGCCAGTGGGTTCGCGCGAAAAGCTGGCGCGATGTCCAGTGTGGCGGCTTGTGCTTCATTGGTGACGGATTGCGACCGCAGATGTGCGCGCGTCGTTGTCTGTTCGTGTCTTTGGAGGGTTGACTTTGTTAATTCGGCGGCTTAACAATCACATACCCCCGGGTGACTCCGCCCATGCCCCAACGGTGGGGCAGGCCATGAGAGGAACGAGAATGTCCCTGCACGTGAGATGGCGGCGCGCGCGTACCGCGGTCATCGGTGCCGTTTCGGTTGGGTTGCTGGTCGCAGGCTGCGGCGGCTCGAACGACGGCAACAGCGGTTCTGGTCCCGCCGACACCCTGGTCGTCTACAACGGGCAGTCCGGCGACTATGTGGCGAACTTCAACCCCTACGCGGCGTCAGGCAACATCGAGGGCGCGGGGACGATCTTCGAGCCACTCTTCTTCTACAACATCGCCCGCGCGGACGACCCAGCCCCGCGGCTCGGCACCGACTTCGCCTGGAACGAGGACGGCACCGAGCTGACGATCAACCTCCGCGAGGGGGTCACGTGGTCGGACGGCGAGGACTTCACGGCGGACGACGTCAAGTTCACGTTCGACATGATCGCCGGCAACGAGGCCATGAACACGGTCGGCTTCGCCGGGGAGACCGAGGTCGTCTCCCCGACCCAGGTGCGCGTCACCTTCGAGAACCCGGCCTTCATGGACGCCACGCAGATCCTCGGCAAGGTCTGGATCGTCCCCGAGCACATATGGAGTTCGGTGGCCGACCCCTCCACCGACCCGATGACCGAGCCCGTCGGCACCGGCCCCTTCACGGTGGGCGAGTTCCGCCCGCAGGCCTTCACGCTGACCGCCAACGCCGACTACTGGGACGGCGAGCCGTCGCTGCAGAACGTCCAGTACCGGTCGCTCTCCGGCAACCAGGCCGCCGCCGACTCGCTGGCCGCCGGCGACATCGACTTCAACACCGGCCCGGTTCCGGACATCGCCAACATCGAGCGGAACTACCAGGGTTACAAGGCGCTGACGGTCAACGTCTTCCCCGTCGTGCTCAGCACCTGCTCGAACGCCGAGCTCGGCTGCGAGGGCCCGCAGACCGACCCGGCCGTGCGGCGCGCGATCTACTACGCCATGGACCGCACGCAGATCAACGAGCTGGCCTTCCAGGGCCTGGCCGGCGAGATCTCCCCCGGTTTCGCCCTCCCCGAGCGTGACGCGGCCTACGTCTCCGCGGAGCTCACCGACCGCACCGCGCCGGCGACCGCCGACGCCAACCAGGTCGAGCAGATCCTCGAGGGCGCCGGTTGGAGCCGTGGCGGCGACGGCATCTACGAGAAGGACGGTGAGCGCCTCGAGATGTCCGTGACCGTGGTCACGGGCTGGAACGACTACGTCACCACGCTGAACACGATGGCCGAGCAACTGTCCGGCGTCGGCATCCAGCTGAACGTCAACCAGGTCGCCTTCCAGGAGATGAGCGACTCGCGGGTCAACGGCACCTACCAGCTGATGATCGACAGCTTCTCCCCGGGCGCCACGGCCGACCCCTACTGGAACTACAACTACTTCTTCACCACCGGCAACACCGCCGAGGTCGGCAGCCCCGCCAACCCGAACTACGCGCGCTACTCCAACCCGGACGTGGACGACGCCGTGGCGCAGCTGGGCCAGATGGACCCCACCGACCTGGAGGCCCGTCAGCCGCTGTACGACCAGATCCAGGCGCAGATCGAGCAGGACATGCCGTACATCCCGGTCCTCGCCAACGCCACGGTCAGCGAGTACAACGCGGACAAGTTCAGCGGTTGGCCCACCGAGGTCGACCTCTACGCCTTCCCGGCGATCTGGCAGAAGCCCGACCAGGCCGAGATCTTCCGGAACCTCGAGCCCAACGGTGAGTGACGAGTAACGCATGAGGTACTACGCCCGGAAGCTGGGGTTCTACGCGGCCGCCCTGTGGGCGGCGCTGACCCTCAACTTCTTCATTCCACGAATGATGCCGGGCAACCCGGTCGACACGCTGCTGGCCAAGTTCCAGCAGCGTGGCGGCTCGGTTAGCCCCGAAACCCGTCGGGCCTACGAGCTGTTGCTCGGCACCAACTCAGGTGAGCCCCTGTGGGACCAGTACTTCTCCTACCTGGGCAACCTCGCCCGCGGTGATCTCGGGGTCTCAGTAAGCGTGTACCCGGCCACCGTCTCCCAGGTCCTCTCGCAGTCGATGATGTGGACGATCATGCTGGTGGGCATCGCCACCGTGCTGTCGTTCGTCATCGGGGTGGGCCTGGGGGCGCTGGTCGGCTGGCGGCGCGGCTCCTGGCTGGACAGCGTCATCCCGGCGACCACCGTGCTCGCGGCCGTGCCCTACTTCTGGCTGGCGTTGATCTTCGTTCTGATCTTCTCCACCACGCTCAACTGGTTCCCGCTCAACGGCGGCTACGACGTGTCGCTGGCCACCGGCTGGAACTGGGAGTTCATCAGCTCCACCATCGAGCACGGCTTCCTCCCCGCCCTGACGATCGTCGTGTCCTCGGTCGGCGGCTGGCTGCTCGGCATGCGGAACATGATGGTGTCGACCGGCTCCGAGGACTACATCCTCACCGCCCGCGCCAAGGGCCTGCGCGACCGCCGGATCCTGACCCGCTACGCGGCGCGGAACGCGGTGCTGCCCTCGCTGGCCGGCTTCGCGATCTCGCTGGGCTTCGTGGTCTCCGGCTCCGTCATCACGGAACAGGTCTTCTCCTACCCGGGCATCGGCATGAAGCTGCTGCAGTCCGTGGAGAACAACGACTACGCCCTGATGCAGGGCATCTTCCTGGTCATCACGCTCGCCGTGCTCGGCGCCAACCTGATCGTGGACCTGCTCTACGGCTTCATCGACCCCCGTACCCGGGTCAGGAACTGAGCGGAAGGAGCAGGCAACCATGACTCAGACAAGCCCGCTCGCCGAAACACCGGACGCGGCCACCGCCAAGCCCGTCAGGCGACGCGGCGGCTTCCGCGCCATGCTGCCGACCTGGTCGGCCAGGCTGGGCGTCGGACTCCTCCTCGTCATCGGCATCGCGCTGTTCGGCGTCCTCGGCCCCATGCTCGTGGGCGATCCGGACGCCATCAGCAGCATCGGCATGACCGAACCCAGCGGCGACTACCTGCTGGGCACCACCCAGACCGGCCAGGACGTCCTGGCGCAACTGGCCCACTCCACCCGGGGCTCGCTCCAGATCGGCCTCCTGGTCGGCGTGCTCGCCACCGTCCTCTCCGCGTTCTTCGGCATCATCGGCGCCTACACTGGCGGCTTCCTGGACGAGGCGTTCTCGCTCTTCTCCAACGTGATGCTGGTGATCCCGGGGCTGCCCCTGGTGATCGTCATCGCCGGCTTCGTGCCGGCCGAGGACCGCGGCCTCTCCACCATCATCCTGGTCCTCGCCATCACCGGCTGGGCCGCCTCGGCCCGCGTGCTGCACGCGCAGACCCTGTCGCTGCGCAACCGCGACTACGTGGCCGCGGCACGGGTGGCCGGCGAGAAGCGCTGGCGCATCGTCACGGTGGAGATCCTGCCGAACCTGCTGCCGCTGCTCGCCTCGCAGTTCGTCTTCGCGATCATCGCGGCCATCATCTCCGAGGCCAGCCTCTCCTTCCTCGGCCTGGGCGCCAACGGCCAGCACACCCTGGGCACCATGCTCTACTACGCGCAGAACGGCTGGGCACTCCAGCTGGAGGCGTGGTGGTGGTTCGTCCCGCCGGGTCTGCTGATCGCGCTCTTCGGCTGCGGCCTCTCGCTGATCAACTTCAGCATCGACGAGATCATCAACCCCAAGCTGCGCGTCGACGCCAGGACCGCCAAGGCCAAGGCCGGCGGCGTCGCCAAGGAGGCGCGGGCCGCGGCCACCGCCGTGTCGCCCGCGCCCGACCAGCCCGACCGGGAACTGGTGCTCACCGTCGAGGGGCTCAACGTCGTCTACCAGACCGAGAAGCCCGTGCACGCCGTCAAGGACGTGTCCATCACCCTGGCGCGCGGCGAGATCCTCGGCCTGGCCGGCGAGTCCGGCTGCGGCAAGACCACCCTGGCCTACGCCATCAACCGGCTGCACCGGCCGCCCGCCGAGGTCTCCTCGGGCACGGTCACCTTCCACGACCGGGGCGGCCCGGACATCGACCTGCTCAACCTCGGCGACGAGGAACTGCGGGCGTTCCGCTGGTCCAAGCTCTCGATGGTCTTCCAGGGCGCGATGAACTCGCTCAACCCGGTGATCTCCATCCACGAGCAGCTGGACGACGTGCTCACCACGCACAAGCCCGACATGGGCAAGGCCGAACGGCGGGCCCGCTGCGCCGAGGTGCTGCGCCTGGTCGGGGTCGACCCGCGCCGGCTCGACTCCTTCCCGCACGAGCTCTCCGGCGGCATGCGGCAGCGCGTGATGATCGCCATGGCCATGCTGCTCGACCCGCAGGTCATGATCATGGACGAGCCCACCACGGCGCTCGACGTGGTCGTCCAGCGCGGCATCCTGCGCGAGATCATCCGGCTCCGCGACGAACTCGGCTTCGCCGTCGTGTTCATCACCCACGACCTGCCGCTGCTGCTCGAACTCAGCGACCGGATCGCGGTGATGAAGGCCGGCGAGATCGTCGAGTACGCGCCGTCCGGCCAGATCTACGAGCGGCCGAGCCACCCGTACACGAGGCAGTTGCTCGCTTCCTTCCCGAGCCTCACCGGCGAGCGCGGCGCGTTCGTGCGCGCCGGCGGCACCGCAGCGAACGACGTGAACGAGGGGGCCGCGCGATGACCACGCTCGAAGTCCGCGACCTGGTGAAGGACTTCCGGATCCGGGCGGGCCTGCGCAGCTCCCGGCTGCGCGCCGTCGACCACGTCTCGTTCACCCTGCACCCGGGCCGCACCGTGGCCCTGGTGGGGGAGTCGGGCTCCGGCAAGTCCACCATCGCCAGGATGATCTCCCGGCTGGAGCGGCCGACCGGCGGCGAGATCGTGGCCACCGGTCCCGACGGCCGGAGGGTGGGCGACCGGGCGTACCGGGACCACGTCCAGATGGTGTTCCAGGACCCGTTCGCCTCGCTCAACCCGTTCCACAGCATCGAGCACCACATCGCCCGGCCGCTGCAACTGCACCACAAGTCCAAGGGCCGGGTCGACACCAGGCGGCAGGTCGAGGAGCTCCTGGAGCGCGTCAACCTCACCCCGCCGGAGGACTTCGCGCCCCGGCGGCCGCACGAGCTGTCCGGCGGCCAGCGGCAGCGGGTGGCGATCGCCCGCGCGCTGGCCCCCGGCGCCCAGGTGGTGATCGCCGACGAGCCGGTGTCCATGCTGGACGTCTCGATCCGGCTCGGCGTGCTCAACCTGCTGGCCAGGCTCCAGCGGGAGGACGACCTGGCGGTGCTGTACATCACGCACGACCTCGCCACCGCACGGCACTTCTCGGACGACATCCTGGTGCTGTACCGCGGGCGGGTGGTCGAGCGCGGGCCGGCGGACGAGGTGATCCTCAACCCGCAGCACTCGTACACGAGGCTGCTGGCCTCCGCCGCCCCCAACCCGGAGAAGCGGGGGCGGTCGCTCGCCGAACTGCCGGGCGCCATCGACGAGCAGGACCTGGCCAGGTCCTACGACCACACCACCGGGTCCTGGGTGTCCTTCGAGAACGCCCGGCCCATCGCCGTCGCCGCCGCCAACCCGGCCGGCGGCGACCGGACGCAGGTGTGAGCGGGGCCCGACCCGGCCATCAGGCCGGGTCGGGCCCCGTCAGGCGGGCCCGTTCAGGCCGCCGTCGCGCGCAGCAGGACCAGCCGTTCCGGGAACAGGACGGGGGCCTGCAGCCCGGCGGCGGCCAACGCGCGTCCGGGCAGGCGTACCCCCGCGGGCGTCCACCAGGGCAGCGGGACGCCCCAGCGGCTCGCGTTGCCGTCCGGCAGGTCGCCTGGCGGCAGCGGCCGCACGTGGTAGACCGCGTCGGGCAGCAGCCCGGGCAGCCGCACCGGGCCGGGCGGGTAGAGCTCGGAGGTGGCGGCGGCCACGATCGCGAACACCGCGTCCGAGCCGTCCTCGGCGACCACGCCGTGCACCTGGTACGCCGGATCCGGATGGTCGGCGTGTACCGCCGTCCCGGAGTGCAGCAGCCCGCGCAGCTCCTTGTAGAGCGCCACCCAGGCGGTCAGCCGGTCGAGTTCCGCCGGCTCGACGCGGCTCAGGTCCCACTCGATACCGAAGTGCCCGAACAGCGCCGTGCCGGCGCGGAAGTCGAGCGGGTGCCGGCGGTCCGTGGTGTGCGCCAGGCCGGAGCCGACGTGGGTGCCCATCAGTTCCAGTGGCACCAGCGCGTTGGTCCAGCGCTGGATGCGCTGCCGCTCCAGCGCGTCGATGCAGTCCGAGACCCAGATCCGGTCGGTGCGCTCCAGGATCTCCAGGTCGACGCGGCCGCCCCCCGACGAGCAGGACTCGATCTCGACGCCCGGGTGGCGCCGGCGCAGCTCGTCGAGCAGCCGGTAGACGGCGAGCGTCTGGTCGTGGACTCCGGCCCGGCCGCCGGGCTGGTGCCCGGCCTCCACCAGGTCGCGGTTGTGGTCCCACTTGAGGTAGCCGATCCGGTGACGGCTCAGCAGGTCGTCCAGGCGCTCCAGGATGTGGGCGTACGCCTCGGGCCTGCCCAGGTCGAGCACCTGCTGGTCCCTTGCCCGGCCGGGGAGCCGGCCGCCGGTGGCCATGATCCAGTCCGGGTGGGCGCGGGCGAGGTCGGAGTCCTCGTTGATCATCTCGGGCTCCACCCAGATCCCGAACTCCATGCCGAGGCCGGTCACATGGTCGATCAGCGGCCCGAGCCCGTCCGGCCACGCCTCGTCCGAGACGTACCAGTCGCCGAGCCCGCGGCGGGCGTCGCGGCGCGAGCCGAACCAGCCGTCGTCGAGCACGAAACGCTCGGCGCCCACCCGGGCCGCGGCGTCGGCGAGCCCGCGCAGCCGGTCGAGGTCGTGGTCGAAGTAGACGGCCTCCCAGGTGTTGACCACCACCGGTCGCGGGGTCCGCGGATGTCCCGGCCTGGACCGCAGGTGCCGGTGGAAGCGCGCGGAGACCTCGTCGAGCCCGGTGCCGTGGGCGCCGTACTGCCAGGGCGTGGTGTAGGCGGCGCCGGGGGCGAGCGAGACCTCGCCGGAGAGCAGCAGCTCGCCGGAGCCGAGCAACGAGACGGAGTGGAAGGTGCGTTCGGCGAAGGTGCGGTGGTTGCCGGACCAGGCGGTGTGCACGGCCCACACCTCGCCGACGCGGTTGCCGAAGCCGGCGGTGCCGGCGGCCAGCAGGAACGCCGCGTCGTACCCGGTGCGCCCGGTGCGGTTCTCCCGCATCCGCAGCCCCTGGGTGAACGGGGTGCGCACGGGGGCCCGTTCGCGCAGGTGGTGGCCGGTGAAGTCGAGCAGCTCTGCGGCGTGCGGCGGCACCGGCAGGGTGAGGTGCACGGCGTCCACGGCGAACGGCGTGGAGCCCTCGTTGGTGACCGTGGCGCGCTGCCTGACCAGGCCGGTCGGGGTCAGCTCGATCGTGAGGTCGAGGCCCAGTTCGGCCGTCGGGTCCGTGGCGCGCACCGCGAGCCGGCCGGCCGCCTCGTCGAGGGTGGCCGCGAGGACCCGGAAGGCGGTGGAGAAGTGCCCGCCGCCGCGGTTGCCCACCAGCCCCGGGGTGCCGAGCCAGCCGGCGGACTGCTCGGGCAGCACGGCGACCGGCACCTCGCCGTCGACGGAGAAGCCGATGGGCTGGGGGCGGCCGGCGAGCAGCAGGTCGGCGAGCTCGGCCGGCGACAGCGGGCCGAGGTCGGCGCCCCAGTGCGCCACTCGGGGCAGCGAGGCGCCGGCGAGGTCGAGCACCAGGCTCACCCCGGCCGCGCGCAGGTGGTGGAGGTCGTGACCCGGCGGGTCGGCGGGTGCGGAGGGAGGTACCACGGGGGGAGACGTCCTTAACTGTGTTCGGTGATGCCCAAGGGTGTCCAGATCTGTTGACTTACTTTATTCGCTTGCATAAGAATCTCTACCGGTCTGAGGCAGAGAAAGAGTCTTTGGGAGATTTCAACGATGATCCGCCACGCCCTGCACGACGGTTGGCATCTCACGGCGACCGCCGGGCCGGTACCCGCCGACATCGCGGGCCGCCGTGTGCCGGCCCAGGTGCCAGGCAGCGCCCACCTCGACCTGCTGGCCGCGGGTCTGATCCCCGACCCCTACCTCGACCGCAACGAGGCCGAGCTGGTCTGGGCGCACCGCACCGACTGGCGCTACGCCACCACCGTCGAGGCCGCCCCCGCCGCCGAGGACGAGCGTGTCGACCTGGTCTTCGAGGGCCTCGACACCGTCGCCACCGTGGAACTCGCCGGCACGGTGCTCGGCACCACCGCCAACATGCACCGCACCTACCGTTTCGACGTCCGCGAGGCGCTGGACGGCACCCCCACCGACCTGGTGGTCGGCTTCCGCTCCGCGCTGGAGCACGCCGAGGAGGTCGAACGCGAGCTCGGCGCCCGCCCGCACGCCTACGACCACCCCTTCAACATGGTCCGCAAGATGGCCTGCAGCTTCGGCTGGGACTGGGGCCCCGACCTCCAGACCGCCGGCATCTGGAAGCCGGTCCGGCTGGAGCGCTGGCGCACCGCCCGCCTCGCCGAGGTCCGCCCGCTGGTCACCGTCGCCGAGGACGGCACGGGCCGCGCCGAGGTGCACGTGACCGTGGAGCGCGCCGGGCTCGGCGACGACCCCGAGCTCACCCTCACCGCCACCGTCGGGGAGCACACCGCGACCGCCACCATCCCGGCCGGCGCCACCACCGGCGTCGCCCTCGTCGAGGTGCCGGACGCCCGGCTGTGGTGGCCGGTCGGCTACGGCGACCAGCCGCTCCACGACCTGCGCGTCACGCTGCGCACCGCCGGCGACCCGGACAACCCGGAACTCGACGGCGCCGACCGGCGGATCGGCTTCCGCACCATCACCGTCGACACCACCCCCGACGAGACCGGCACCCCCTTCACCTTCGTCGTCAACGGCCAGCGGATCTTCGCCAAGGGCGCCAACTGGATCCCCGACGACCACTTCCTCACCCGGATCACCCGCGAGCGCCTGGCCCGCCGGGTCGACCAGGCCGTCGACGCCCACATGAACATGCTGCGCGTCTGGGGCGGCGGCATCTACGAGACCGAGGACTTCTACGACGTCTGCGACGAGCGCGGCGTCCTCGTCTGGCAGGACTTCCCGCTCGCCTGCTCCTCCTACGCCGAGGAGGCCCCGCTCTGGGACGAGTTCGAGGCCGAGGCCCGGGAGAACGTGGCCCGCCTCACCTCCCACGCCTCGCTCGCCCTGTGGAACGGCGGAAACGAGAACCTCTGGGGCTACATGGACTGGGGCTGGCAGGAGCGCCTGGAGGGCCGCACCTGGGGCCTCGGCTACTACACCGACCTCTTCCCCCGGATCGTCGCCGAACTCGACCCCACCCGCGCCTACTCCGACGGCAGCCCCTACAGCCCCCGCTTCGCGCCCGAGGAGAAGCACCCCAACGACCAGGACCACGGCACCCGCCACGAGTGGGAGGTCTGGAACCGGGTCGACTACACCACCTACCGCAACCACGTCCCGCGGTTCTGCTCCGAGTTCGGCTTCCAGGGCCCGCCCACCTGGGCCACCCTCACCGACTGGATCCACGACGAGCCGCTGACCCCCACCTCGCCCGCCTTCCTGCTCCACCAGAAGGCCGAGGACGGCAACGGCAAGCTGGACCGCGGCATGGCCCCGCACCTGCCGGACCCCGCCGACTTCACCGACTGGCACTGGGCCACCCAGCTCAACCAGTCCCGCGCCGTCGCCTTCGGCATCGAACACTTCCGCTCCTGGTGGCCGCGGACCGCCGGCACCCTGGTCTGGCAGCTCAACGACTGCTGGCCGGTCACCTCCTGGGCCGCGGTCGACGGCGAGGAGCGCAGGAAGCCGCTCTGGTACGGCCTGCGGCACGCCTACGCGCCCCGACTGCTCACCGTCCAGCCGCGCGGCGACCGCCCCGCCCTGGTGGCCGTCAACGACACCGGCACGGCCTGGTCGGGCGACATCGTCGTCCGCCGGATCACGTTCGGTGGCGAGGTGCGCGACAGCGCTACCATCTCCCTCGAGGTGTCGGCGCGCTCGGTCGCCGAGCTCGAGTTGGCCGATTCGCTGGTGAAGCCGGTGGATCCGGCGGGGGAGGTGCTGGTGGCAGCCGTCGACGGGGTGCGGACCGTCCATCTGTTCGGCGAGGACCGCGACCTCGCCTACGACCCGGCCGCGCTGAGCGCGCGCGCCACCGCCGTGGCCGACGGCTACCAGGTCGAGGTGCGCGCCGAGTCCTTCGCCAGGGACGTCGCGATCCTCGCCGACCGGGTCGCCCCGGACGCCGAGGTCGACGAGATGCTGGTCACCCTGCTCCCCGGCGAGAGCCACACCTTCACCGTGCGCACCACGGCCACCGTCGACCCGGCGCGGTTCACCGAGGCGCCGGTGCTGCGCAGCGTCAACTCGCTGACCGCGCCGCCGAGTCGGGTCTGAGGGTGGAGCGTTCCGGAGCGGTGGGCCTGGTCCTCGCCAGGCCCGCCAGGCTGTTGGGCGTCGAACCCTTCTTCATGGAGTTCATCGCCGGCATCGAGGAGACCCTCGCCGAGCGCGGGCTCTCCGTGCTGCTGCACGTGGTGCCGGGACACGAGGAGGAGATCGCCACCCACCGGCGCTGGGCGGAGCGCGGGCTGGTGGACGCGGTCGTCCTGGTCAACCTGACCGCGGGCGACCGCCGCCCCGCCGTGCTGCGCGAGCTCTCCATGCCCACCGTGGTGGTCGGCGCCTGGCAGTCCGAGCCGGGGATCGCGCCGGTGCCCACCGACGACGTCGAACCGGTGCGGGAGGCGCTGAGCAGCCTCCTCGACCTCGGGCACCGGCGGATCGCCCGGGTCACCGGCCCCGCCCCGCTGCTGCACACCGTGGCCAGGACCAGGGCGCTGCTCGACACCTGCCGGGAGGCCGGCATCGAGCCGGTGATCGTGGAGGGCGACTACTCGGCGGAGAGCGGGGCCGCGCTGACGGCCCGGCTGCTGCGCGAGGCGGAGCGGCCGACGGCCATCCTCTACGACAACGACGTGATGGCCGTCGCCGGGCTCGGCGTGGCCAAGGAACTGGGCGTCGCGGTGCCCGACGAGCTCTCGCTCGTCGCCTGGGACGACTCGACGATGTGCCAGCTCGCGACGCCCGCGCTGTCCACCATGCGGGGCGACGTGCACCAGTTCGGCGTCTCGGTCGGGCTCACGGCCCTGGAGCTGATCGACGGGGTGCCGGTGGTGCGGCGCTGGTCGCCCACGGTCCGCTTCGTGCCCCGGGGGACGACGGCGCCGCCCCCCGAGTGAGGGACCGCCGGATGTCGGCGGCCCGCCGGTGGGCGGGCCGCTGCCTCAACGCTCCGCTGGAAGCGCGGGCGGGCAATGCGGGCCGGGGCGGTTGGTCGCGCCCACCCGATGGAGCCGCCCGTGCCGGGGCTCCGCGCCCCTTACGGGCCGCAGTACCGCATCGGACTTCGACGAGAGCGCTTACCCGCCGGCCACGGCGAGGGCGCCGGCCGGGACCTCGGTGGCGGTCTCGGTCACGGCCACCCGGCCGCCGAGGCGCGGCACCGGGAGTGGCCCGGGATCGCCGCTGAGCAGCAGCCGGACGGCCGCCCAGGGCAGGTTCACCCCGGCGAAGGCCGTCTGGAAGATGCCGGCCGAGGGGCGGGGGTTGGCCTCGAGCAGCATGGGCCGCCCGTTCCGGTGGCGCAGCTGCACGTTGGAGAGGTAGGCGAGCTCGAAGTGGCTCACCAACCGCTCCGCGATCTCCGGGTAGACGGGATCGTCAAGCAGCAGCCGGTAGCGGCCCTCCTTGGCGCGGGCTATGCCGGCGAGCAGCCGGCCGTCGGGCGTCGAGAGACAGTCGACGCTGACCTCGGGCCCTTCGAGATAGGGCATCACCAGGAAGGCGGGCACCTTCTCCCGCGCGTCCGCGGCCCGCTTCAGCGCGTCGGCCACCGCGTTCACGGAGACCAGCGGCCTGGCCGGTTCGAGCAGGTCCCGCATGCTGAGCGGACTGTCGTCCAGGATGCGGAAGCCGAACGCCGAGTACTCGCCGGCCGGCTTGATGCAGACGGTCTCGCCGGCCCCGGCCAGGTCGTCGACCGCCGCCCGCAGCCCCTCGGCGTCCCGCACCACCCGCCACTCGGGCACCGGCACACCGATCGCCGCGGCCACCTCGTAGGTGCGGCTCTTGCTGGTGAGCACGTCGATCGCGGCCGGCGACGAGCACATCAGCCGGGTGCCGACCGCCGCGAAGTCGTCGGCCCGGCCCGCGAGGGCGTCGAGCCGCCGGGGCGGGACGAGCACGTCGATGCCGTGTCGCCGACAGAAGTCCAGGGCGAACTCGGCGTAGGTGTGGTTGTCCACGCGACGCGGCTCGACCTCCGCCACGTCGCAGGCCGCCAGGGCGGCCGCGCCGCGGTCCACGTTCGTGCCGTAGATCCGGACCGGGGTCGCGTCGGGGTTGTCCCGCAACATCCGGATCACCTGCGTCGTGGCCGCTCCCGCGCTGCTGAGCCAAATCCTTAGTGCTATCGCGCACTCTCCCGTCATCACCGAAAGCCGTCGAGGGAACCGCACAGGTCCACGGGTGGGACGCGATCACGCGGGCGAGGGCGACCGACGGCGTGGACCAGCCGTCGGGCCGAACATGATCGGATGTGAAACGGATCATAGCCCGGAACGATGACGCCCATGTTTCACCGTCGAACGTCTCTTCGTGCGGTGTGGCCTGCGACGATGGCGCCACCGACGGGGGTCAGCGGCGCTGCTCCCCGGCGGTCGGCTCGGCGGCGAACGAGGCCATCGCGCGCTCGGCCGTGGCCCTGGCCCGACGGCCCGTCGTCAGCAGCCCGAGCAGCAGCACCAGCGCCCCGCAGCCGGCGATCACCCACCAGCCGGCGGTCCGCGAGCCGTTGGCCAGGGTGGTGCCCACCACCGCCACGCCGAGCGCCGACCCCACCTGCCGGCCCGTCGACGCGATGCTGGCCGCCACCCCGGCCCGGGTGCGCGGCATCCCGGTCACCGCCGTGTTGGTGATGGGCGCGTTGACCAGGCCGAAGCCGACCCCGAACAGCGCGTACGCCGTGAACAGCAGCCCCAGCGACGAGTCCGGCTCCAACCTGGTCAGCAGCAGACCACTGGCCAGGATCGCCACCCCGGCGGGCAGCAGCGGCACCCGGGCGTTGAAGTGGCCCACCAGGTAGCCCGAAAGCGGCGAGGCGAACAACGTCACGGCGGCCATCGGCAGCAGGTACAACCCGGCCTCGAACGGCGACAGATGCCGGTCGTTCTGCAGGTAGATCGTGTTCAGGAACAGGAAGCCGCCGAGCCCGGCGAACGCCAGCACGGCGATCCCGAACGCCCCGCTGAACGGCACGCTGCGGAAGAAACGCATCTCCAGCAGCGGCTCGTCACGGCGCGGCTCGTACCGGAGCAGCCCACCCAGCGCCAGGACGGCGACCGCGAAGCTCCACAGCAGGATCGGGGAGCCCCACCCCTCCTTGCCGCCCTCGATGATGCCGAAGGTGACCGAGCCCAGCAGCACGATGACCAGCAGCTGCCCGACCGGGTCCAGCCGGCGCGGACGCGGGGCGCGGGACTCGGGGACGAAGCGCATGGTGAGCACCAGCGCCGTCAGACCGATCGGCAGGTTGATCCAGAAGATGGCGCGCCAGTCGAAGATGCTGACCAGCGCGCCGCCGAGGATCGGACCGATCGCCATCGAGATGCCCACCACCCCGCCC
>NZ_SMKI01000309.1 GCF_004348415.1 Streptomyces hainanensis | reverse complement strand
GTGGGTGGGTGGGCGAAACCCCCCACCGGCCAAGCCGTCCGGCCAGGACCCCGTACCGCGCACCAGGGTTGCGCGCGTAGACTACGCGCCGTGGCCAAGGTGACGCGGGACGACGTGGCGCGGCTGGCGGGGACTTCGACCGCCGTCGTCAGCTATGTCATCAACAACGGCCCGCGCCCGGTGGCCGCGGGTACGCGCGAGCGGGTGCTCGCCGCGATCAAGGAGCTGGGATACCGGCCGGACCGGGTCGCGCAGGCGATGGCCTCGCAGCGCACCGACCTGATAGGTCTGATCGTTCCGGACGCCCGGCAGGCGTTCTTCGCCGAGCTGGCGTACGCCGTCGAACAGGCCGCCGACGAGCGCGGCAAGATGGTGCTGGTCGGGAACTCGGACTACCGGGACGAGCGCGAGGTCCACTATCTGCGGGCGTTCCTCGGGATGCGGGTGTCGGGGTTGATCCTGATCAGCCAGGGCCCGAGCGAGCACGCCGCCGCCGAGATCGACGCCTGGGACGCCCGGGTGGTGCTGCTGCACGAGCGGCCCGATTCGATCGACGACGTGGCGGTCCACGTGGACGACATCGGCGGCGCCCAGCGCATAACCCGGCACCTGCTGGTGGACCACGCCTATCCGTATGTCGCCTGCCTCGGCGGCGTCGACTCGACGCCGGAGTCGGGTGACCCGGTCACCGACCACGTCACCGGTTGGCGGCGGGCCATGACCGAGGCCGGGCTGCCCACCGAGGGCCGGCTGTTCCAGGCGCTCTACAACCGCTACGACGCCTACCGCGTCGCCCTCGACCTGCTCGCGGGGCCCGATCGGCCGCCGGCCCTGATGTGCGCCACCGACGACCAGGCGATCGGCGTGCTGCGGGCCGCCCGCGAGCTGCGGATCGACGTGCCGGGCGAGTTGGCGGTCGTCGGCTTCGACGACGTCAAGGAGGCGGCGCTCACGGATCCGCCGCTGACCACCGTCGGTTCCGACCGGATGGCGATGGCCAGGGCGGCCGTCGAACTGGCGATAGGCGACCCCGAGGATCTCCAGAACGAGCGGCTGCGGCAGTTCCCCGTCCAGCTCAAGATCCGCCGCTCCTGCGGTTGCGGCGGCTGATCCGTAGAAGATTCTGAGCCGGGCCTCAGACTCCTCTCATCTTCCGGGCGCACCGTCGTCCCATGAGCGAAAACCAGGCAGCAGACCAGCCAGTCCAGGGAAACGCGTACCCGCCCCAGCCGGCGTACGAGCCGCTCGTCGATGGTCAGCCCAGGCACCGGAAGCGCGCGCGGCGGCCGGTGGCGTTGTTCGCCGCCGTGGCCATCGTCGCGGCGGCCGCGGGGGGTGGCACGGCCGCGCTGCTCGACACCGCGACGGACGGTGGATCGTCCTCCGCCAGCTCCGGCACCAGCGCCTCGGCCGTCTCGGTCGGCTCCACCGGCACGATCTCCTCGGTGGCGACCGCCGTCAGCCCCAGCGTCGTCGAAATCTCCACCGGCAGCGCGACCGGCTCCGGTGTGGTCCTCACCTCGGACGGCGAGATCCTCACCAACAACCACGTGGTCTCGGGCGCCGACACCGTCGAGGTCACGTTCAGCGACGGCTCGACCGCGCAGGCCACCGTCACCGCCACGGACCCCGACACCGACCTGGCGCTGATCGAGGCCGGCGACGTCAGCGGGCTGACCGCCGCCACACTCGGGGACTCGGACACCGTGGCCGTCGGCGACCAGGTGGTCGCCATCGGCTCGCCTGAGGGGCTGACCGGCACCGTCACCAGCGGCATCGTCTCCGCGCTGCACCGCGAGGTGACCGTGGCCAGGGAGGACGGCGGCGGCGGGCAGGGCGACGGCACCCAGCAGTGGCCGTTCGAGTTCGGCGGCGGCCGCTACAACGGCGACGTCGGCTCGTCCACCACCAGCTACGAGGCCATCCAGACGGACGCCTCGCTGAACCCGGGCAACTCGGGCGGCGCGCTCGTCAACATGCGCGGCGAGATCATCGGCGTCAACTCCGCCATGTACAGCACGGGACAGGACTCCGGCAGCGCCGGCCTCGGCTTCGCGATCCCGATCAACACCGTCAAGGAGTTCCTGCACAGCGCGGGCTCCGACGCGGTGACCGGCGACAACGCCTGATGCGAGACTTGGCCCCATGAGCGAGGGTTCCCGCGTGCTGATCGTGGACGACGAGCCGGCCGTGCGGGAGGCGCTGCGCCGCAGCCTGGCCTTCGAGGGGTACGCCACCGAGACGGCCGTGGACGGCGTCGACGCGCTGGCCAAGCGGGAGACGTACGCGCCCGACGCCATCGTGCTCGACGTGCTGATGCCCCGCATGGACGGACTCACCACGGCCCGGCGGCTGCGCGCCGTCGGGGACCGGGTGCCCATCCTGATGCTCACCGCGCGTGACACCGTCGGCGACCGGGTCAGCGGGCTCGACGCCGGCGCCGACGACTACCTCGTCAAGCCGTTCGAGCTGGACGAGCTGCTGGCCCGGCTCCGGGCGTTGCTGCGGCGCGGCTCCTACGCCAGGGCCGGTGCCGACGGGGAGCCGGGCGCGGCGGCCGACGAGGAATGGCTGTCCTTCGGCGACCTGCGGATGAACCCGGCCACCCGGGAGGTCGCGCGCGGCGAGCGGCCCATGGAGCTGACCCGCACCGAGTTCACCCTGCTGGAGCTCCTCATGGCCCACCCGCGCCAGGTGCTCACCAGGGAGCAGATCCTGCACGCGGTCTGGGGCTTCGACTACGAGCCGACGTCCAACTCCCTCGACGTCTACATCATGTATCTGCGGCGCAAGACCGAGGCGGGCGGCGAACCGCGGCTGCTGCACACCGTGCGCGGGGTCGGCTACGTGCTGCGCGCCCCCGGGACGTGAGGTGCGGATCGTGAGGTGCGGGACATGAGGTTCGGGACATGAGGCGCCGGTTCCGCGACCTGCCGCTGCGGTCCAGGCTCGCGCTGCTGACCGCGCTCGCGGTGGCAGTCGCTGTCGCGGCCTGCGCCGGGGCGGCGTGGTTCCTGGTCCGCGGCCAGCTGAGGTCGTCGGTCGACGAGACGCTGCGCGGCAGCTCCGTCCAGGGCCCCATGCTGGCGGACCAGGCGGTCAGCGGCCGCTGCGTCACCGACCCCGACCAGCTGGCGGACGACGTGCCGTCGCCGCTCGGCTTCGTCACCCAGGTGGTGCGGCCCGACGGCGAGGCCTGCCTGATCCAGGGCAACGCGACGCTGCACGTCTCCGACTCCGACCTCGCCGTGGCGCAGGGCCGCCAGCGCGAGTCGCTGCACGACGCCACCGGTTCCGACGGCGCCGCGTACCGGGTGATCACCCGGCAGGTCAGGACGCCGGCCGGCGAGGTCACGGTGACGGTGGCGAGGCCGCTGTCCGAGGTGGACGACCCGCTGCGCTCGCTGGCCGTGGTGCTGGCGCTGGTGGCGGCCGGCGGCGTGGTGGGCGCGGCCGGGGTGGGCGTGGCGCTGGCGCGCGCCGGGCTCCGGCCGGTGGACCGGCTGACCGAGGCGACCGAGCACATCGCCCGCACCGAGGACCTGAGCGTGCGGATCCCGGTCGCCGGCGACGACGAGATCGCCCGGCTGTCCCGCTCGTTCAACTCGATGACGGCGGCGCTCGCCTCGTCCAGGGAGCTCCAGCAGCAGCTGATCGCGGACGCGGGGCACGAGCTGCGCACCCCGCTGACGTCGTTGCGCACCAACATCGAGCTGCTGGTGCGGAGCGAGGAGACCGGTCGGCCGCTGCCGCCCGACGACCGGCGTCAGCTGCTCGCGTCGGTGACCGCGCAGCTCACCGAGCTCGGCGCGCTGATCGGGGACCTCCAGGAGCTGTCCCGCCCGGAGCGGGCGGCGGGCAGCGGCCGGGTGGAGGTGGTCGGGCTGCACGAGGTGGCGGCGCGCGCGGTGGCCAGGGCCAGGCTGCGGGCGCGGGGCATGCCCATCAACGCGGCGCTCGACCCGTGGTTCGTGCGCGCCGAGCCGTCGGCGTTGGAGCGGGTGGTGGTCAACCTGCTGGACAACGCGGTGAAGTTCGGCGCCGAGGGGCCCAACGCGGCCGCCGGCGTGGACGTCACGCTGCGGGACGGCATGCTGCTGATCCGCGACCGCGGGCCCGGCATCCCGCCCGACGAACTGCCGCACGTCTTCGAGCGGTTCTGGCGGGCCCCGGGCGCCCGCCGTCTGCCGGGGTCCGGGCTCGGCCTGTCCATCGTGGCCAGGACGGTGCGCGAGTCGGGCGGCCAGGTCTCGCTGCACCCGGCACGCGACGCGGCGGGCGGCACGGAGGCCGTGCTGCGGCTCCCGGGCGCGCCCGTGCCGCCACCGGAGGGCGCCGGCCAGGGCCTGTACTAGCGGCAGCTCGGCTCGTTCTCGGGCACCTGGCAGGAGTCGGAAGCCCGCCCGTCGCCGCGGGCGCCGTCGACGGTGCCGTCGATGTCGTTCTCCAGCAGCCGGCGGGGGCCGCTGCCGCGGCGGGCGCAGATGTCGTCGGGGTTGGCGAGCAGGCAGCTCTCCAGGGAGAGGCAGCCGCAGCCGATGCAGCC
Organism: Streptomyces hainanensis; assembly: GCF_004348415.1. Classification (GTDB taxonomy): domain Bacteria; phylum Actinomycetota; class Actinomycetes; order Streptomycetales; family Streptomycetaceae; genus Streptomyces; species Streptomyces hainanensis. The sequence continues at coordinate 5,038 of NZ_SMKI01000309.1, read as the reverse complement.
GGTCAGGTCGTCGCGCAGCTGCCGCAGGCGGTGGATGCGGCGGTCGAGGTCGACCCGCCACGACTCGGAGACGATCGCCCAGTCGTCCCGGTTGGGGGTGCGGCCCTCCGGTAGTTTGCCGAGGGCGTCACGGATGGCGCTCAGCGGCATGCCGACGTTCTGGGAGACCCGGATGAAGGCCACCCGGCGCAGCATGTCGCGGTGGTAGCGGCGCTGGTTGCCCGAGGTGCGGCGGCTGGCGATCAGGCCCTGTTCCTCATAGAACCTGAGCGCCGAGGTGGCGACGCCGCTGCGCTGGGCAAGCTGCCCGATGGTGAGTTCCTTCGCGATCGTGGTCTGGGCCATGCCGCCGAGGGTAGCGCAGACCTCAAGTCTTCTTGAGATTCTCTTGGGATCTCTTGGGATCTCTTGAGGCCGATGTGGGATCGATGTGGGATCGACGTGGGAGGGAGAGGCGCATGGGCAAGGCGAGGAGACTCGTCGCCATCAGCGACCTGCACGTGCGGTACGACGACAACCGGCGGATCGTGGAGGGCCTGCGGCCGGCGTCCGACGACGACTGGCTGGTGGTCGCGGGCGACGTGGGCGAGCTGACGACGGACATCGAGTGGGCGTTGACGCTGCTGGCCGAGCGGTTCGCCAAGGTGATCTGGGTGCCGGGCAACCACGAGCTGTGGACACCGCCCGACGACCCGGTGCGGCTGACCGGCGAGGCGCGCTACGCGTACCTCGTGGAGCTGTGCCGCCGGCTCGGCGTCGTCACGCCCGAGGACCCGTACCCGGTGTGGGAGGGCGAGGGCGGGCCGGCCGTGATCGCGCCCCTGTTCCTGCTGTACGACTACAGCTTCCGGCCGGCCGGCACCCGCACCAAGGCGGAGGCGCTGGCGGTGGCCGAGGCGGCCGGGGTGGTGTGCACCGACGAGTTCATGATCCACCCGGACCCGCACCCCAGCCTGGACGCGTGGTGTCGGGCCCGCCTCGCGGCGACCGAGGCGCGGCTGACCGCGGAGCTGCCCGAGGGGCTGCCGAGCGTCCTGGTCAACCACTGGCCGATCGTGCGCGAGCCGACGCGGATCCTGCGCTTCCCGGAGTTCGCGCTGTGGTGCGGAACCGAGGCCAGCGCGGACTGGCCGCGCCGCTTCCGGGCCGCGTCCGTGGTCTACGGGCACCTGCACATCCCGCGCGAGATACGGGTGGACGGGATCCTGCACCAGGAGGTCTCGCTCGGCTACCCGCGCGAGTGGCAGCCGCGCTCCACGGAACCGGGGCGGCTGGTGCCGATCCTGCCGGCCGCGGTGGCCGGCAGGTGAGCGGCGTGCTCGGCAAGCTGCTGGCCCACGAGCCGGTCGAGGTGGTCGAGTCGTTCGGGGACCCGGCCGAGCCGCCCGAGCTGTTCCCCGAGGAGGTGGCACACGTGGCCGCCGCCGTCGACAAGCGGCGGCGGGAGTTCGGCACCGTGCGGCACTGCGCCCGCGTCGCGCTCGCCGCGCTCGGCGGGCCGCGGGTGCCGCTGCTGCCGGGCGAGCGGGGGGCGCCCGGCTGGCCGCCGGGCTTCGTCGGCAGCATGACGCACTGCGACGGCTACCGGGCCGCGGCGGTCGCCCGCCGGGAGGCGGTCGCCGGCCTCGGCATCGACGCCGAGCCCAACGAGCCCCTGCGGGACCCGGGCGTGCTCGACCTGGTCTCGCTGCCCGAGGAGCGGCCGAGGCTGCGCCGGCTGGCCGCCGTGTACCCCGAAGTGTGCTGGGAGCGGCTGCTGTTCAGCGCCAAGGAGAGCGTCTACAAGGTCTGGTACCCGCTCACCGGCAAGTGGCTGGACTTCGAGGAGGCGGCGCTCGACTTCGACCGCGTGGCCGGCACCTTCACCGCCCGGCTGCTGGTGCCGGGGCCCGTGGTGGACGGCGTCCGGCACCAGGAGTTCACCGGCCGGTGGCTGGCCGAGGACGGGCTGCTTGTCACCGCGATCGCGCTGCCGCGCTGAGGGTGCCGCGCTGAGGGCGCCGCCCCGCCGAACGGGAAGCGGCCGGGCCCACGGGGGCCCGGCCGTTCCGGATGGTGCGGGGTGTTCGGTGGTGTTCGGTGGTGTTCGGGGGTGCTCGGGGGGACTACTCCACCACGGTGATGCGGTCGGCGGCCGGGGCCGCGATCGGGGCCTCGGGCGCCGAGTTGGCGGTCAGGTAGTCCGCGAACACCCGCATGTCGTCGTTGCCGACCACCGGGTTCTCGCCGTCGGCCAGCGTGGCGAAGCCGTCGCCGCCACCGGCCAGGAAGTTGTTGACCGCGATCCGGTAGGTGGCCGCCGCGTCGAGCGGCTCGCCGTCGATCCGGACCGAGTCGGCCACGATCCGGTCGGCGCCGGAGCGGGTCATGTCCAGCGTGTAGGTCAGGCCGGCCGACGGCTGGAGGATCTTCGGCGACGCCGCGTTGGCGCCGGACACCTGCTCGCGCAGCACCTGGAGCAGCTGCTCGCCGGTCACGTCCAGCAGGTTGACGGTGTTGGAGAACGGCTGGACGGTGAAGCCCTCGCCGTAGGTCACCACGCCGTCGCCCTCTCCGCCGGAGGCCGCGTACGTCAGGTCGGCGCGCACGCCGCCCGGGTTCATCAGCGCGATGGTCGTCGACTCGTCGAGCTCACGCGCGTGCGCCAGCTGGGCGTCCGCGATCAGGTCGCCGAGCGGGAACTCGGGTGTGCCGGCGCCGCGGCCCCTGATGTCCTCGGTGATGTAGCCGATCGGCGCGTTGGCCACCGGGGCGGCCAGCCTGTTCCAGTCCTCAAGCAGCCGGGTCAGGTCGCGGGCCGGCCGCTGCTCGCGGTCCACCACCCGGTTGCTGCCCTCGACCGAGGCGCGGACGATGTCGCCCGAGCGCATGTCGTACTTCATGTTCAGTTCGGTGAACAGCCGGCCGTTGGAGGCCGCCGAGGTCACCAGGCGTTCCCGGCCCGAGGGATCGGGGATGGAGCACACGTAGGGCTGGTGGGTGTGGCCGGTGATCATCACGTCCACGTCGGAGCTGGCGTTGCGGGCGATGTCCACGATCGGCCCGGAGATGCCGCCGTCGGCGCCACCCTCGCAGTCCGCGTTGTAGGCCGTGTTGGACGGGTAGCCGCCCTCGTGGATCAGCGTCACGATCGCGTTGACGCCGCGGCGGCGCAGCTCGCGCGAGTAGCGGTCGATGGTCTCGACCTCGTCCAGGAACTCCAGGCCCTCGATGCCCTGCTGGGTGACGATGTCGGCGGTGCCCTCCAGCGTGACGCCGATGACGCCGACCTTGACGCCGCGGACGTTCTGGATGGTGTACGGCGGCAGGATCGGGCGGCCGGTGTCCTCGTTCACCACGTTCGCGGCGAGGTACGGGAAGTCTGCGCCCTCGAACTCGCGGTCCTCGGTGTAGCAGCCGTCGACCGGGTGGCAGCCGCCCTCCTGGAGCCGGGTCAGCTCCTCCCAGCCCTCGTCGAACTCGTGGTTGCCGACGCCGGCGACATCCATCTCCAGCCGGTTGAGCGCCTCGATGGTGGGCTCGTCGTGGAAGAGACCGGACAGCAGCGGGGTGGCGCCGATCAGGTCGCCGGCCGCCACGGTCAGGGAACGAGCCTCGCCGCGGCGCGCCTCGCGCAGCCCGGTGGCGAGATACTCCACGCCGCCGGCGCGGATCTGCTCGGTGGTGCCGTCCTCGTGCCGGTACGTCACCTCGCCGTTGGAGCCGGTGGGCGGCTCGAGGGCGCCGTGCAGGTCGTTGATCGCCAGCAGTTGGAGGTCGACGGTCGGGCCCTGGCCGGGTCTCGAACCGTTCTGGTGGTCATCGGGTTTCGCCTGCGCGGCTGGCAGGGCGACGGCGAGCGCCCCGACAGCTGCCAGTGTGGCGGCACCCGCGGTCAGTCTGAACATCCGTGCGTGCATGGGCCGCACCCTATTGGCTACGCGCGTAGCCCGGCAGGGGGATGTGTGTAACGACGAGATGAAAGGAAGGGGACGGGCGGATTCGGGCACGTTCGGGGCGCGGGCGGCCGGCGCGCGCCCAGATGTGATCTGGATCACCCGCGCATGGGTGTCCTAGGGTCGATGGCATGAGTGAGGTGCTGAAGCGGGACCAGGTCACGGGCGACGAACTGCCCCTGATCCAGGAGCTGATCGAGGCGGCGGCGAAGGTCGACGGCCAGTACGCGGTGTCCGAGCAGGGCCGGCTGCTGCTGCGCGGCGGCCCGCGGGCCGGGGTGCGGCACCTGCTGCTCCGGGACGCGGACGGGCTGGCCGGCTACGCCCAACTGGACGGCACCGACGCGGTGGAGCCGTCCGCCGGCGAACTCGTCGTCCACCCGGAGCGGCGCGGCCAGGGCCACGGCCGGACGCTCGGCCGGGCTCTGCTGGCCGAGTCCGGCCACCGGCTCCGGCTCTGGGCACACGGCGGCCACCCGCCGGCGCGCCACCTGGCGCAGGCGCTGGGGCTCACGCTCTTCCGCGAGCTCCGCCAGCTGCGCCGCCCGCTCGGCGGCCTCCGCACGGCCGAGGCGACGACGCCGTCCGGCGTGCGGATGCGGACCTTCGTCCCCGGCCAGGACGACGCGGCCTGGCTCGCCCTCAACGCGGCCGCCTTCTCCCACCACCCGGAGCAGGGATCGCTCACCCAGCGTGACCTCGACGCGCGGATGGCCGAACCGTGGTTCGACCCGGCCGGCTTCTTCCTCGCCGAGCGCACGTCGGACGGCGAGCTGCTCGGCTTCCACTGGACCAAGGAACACCGGGCCGTGGGCCTCGGCGAGATCTACGTCCTGGGCGTCTCACCCGCGGCCCAGGGCCTCGGCCTCGGCCGCGCCCTCACCACGACCGGCCTCCGCCACCTGGCGGCCAGGCCGGGCCTGGACACGGCGATGCTGTACGTCGACGCGGACAACGGGTCGGCGGTGCGGCTGTACGAGTCGCTGGGGTTCCGGACGTTCGAGGTGGACCTCATGTACCGGACGGAGTCCTGACGGGCCCCTCACGGGCGGTCCCGGGCTTCCCCCACCTACCCGCCCTTTTCGCTGCGCGCGGGGCTTCCC
>NZ_SMKI01000308.1 GCF_004348415.1 Streptomyces hainanensis | reverse complement strand
GAGGTGTTCCGGGCCGGCGTGGGCGAGTTCGTCGAGCGTCCAGGATGGCTGCGGCATGGGGGCGAGGGTGCCACAGCAGGCAGTTAGGCGCGCGCCGTTTTCCGGCGAGCCGTTTTCCCGCGCGCCGGCGACGTCACGCCCGTCGGCGGCGCAGGTCGCGGCGTACCAGTGCGACGCCGGCGATGACGGCGGTGAGGACGGCGGCGGTGAGGACGGCGTAGGTGCCGAGCCGCTCGGCCCGTTCGGCGTGGGTCTCGCCGAGGACGAGGTCGGGGACGTCGGGGGCCGGGGCGGCCGGCGGTGCCTCGTCGGGCACGGGTTCGGTCGGCGGGACGGTCGGCCGCTCGGTGAGGGCGCGCACCGGGTCCACGACGCCCCAGCCGAGGTGGGCGTCGGGCCCGGGGATGGCGCGTTCCGCGGTCTGTTGGAGGTGGGCGACGACGTTCTCGGCGGTCCAGTCCGGCTCGGCGGCGCGCAGCAGGGCGGCGACGCCGGCGACGTAGGGGGCGGCGAAGCTGGTGCCGTTGTCCACGCACTGCCCGCCGAGCGGCACCGTGGAGACCATGTCGACGCCGGGCGCGGCGATGCCGACGAAGTCGCCGGACTGGGAGAACGGGGCGCGCTCGTTGTTGCGGTCGGAGGCTGCGACGGCCAGTACGCCCCGGTAGGCGGCGGGGAACGTCTCCCCGGGTTCGCCGTCGGCACCGTCGTTGCCGGCGGAGGCGATGACGACGACGTCGGCGGCGAGCGCCTCGTCGACGGCTCGGCGGAGGTCGGAGTCCTCGGCCAGCCGGCGGTCGGTGTCCTGGGAGATGTTGATGACGTCGGCGTCGGCCCGGACGGCGTGCCGGACGGCCGCGGCGAGGGTCGCCACGTCGCCTTCGCCGTCGGCGTCGCTGGCCCGGATCGGGATGACGGTGGCGTCGGGGGCGAGGCCGACGAAGCCGGTGTCGTCGCTGGCCCGGGCGGCGATGATGCCGGCGACCCTGGTGCCGTGGCCCACCCGGTCGGTGGTCTGGTCGCCCTCGTCGTCGGTGAGGTCGGTGCCGCGGTCGGCGGCGACGGCGCCGGCCAGTTGGGGGTTCCGGGTGTCGACACCGCTGTCGATGACGGCGACGGCGACGCCCGCGCCGGTGCTGATCTCCCAGAGCTGGTCGAGCCGGACGCGCTGGAGCGCCCAGGGGCGCTCCGCGATCGGTTCGGCCGGAAAGGCGCACTGGGCGCCCGTGGCGCGGGCGGTGTCGGTGCCGCCGGTGAGGGCGGCGCCGGTCAGCAGGGCGAGCGCGGCGGCGGCGCGGACGGTTCTGTGCCTGGTCATGATCCCTGCGGCCGCCTCGCGCCGTCGATGTCGAGGCGGGGTCCGGTCGGCAGGAACTGCGACCAGTGGGCCGGCACCGGCACCGGGGTGACGTCGCCGTAGCCGAGCTTGATCTGTGCTTGGACCTCTTCCTCCTCGGCGCCGGTCGCGGTGGCCTGGACGGCGTGGCGCAGGCCGGTGTCGGTGACCAGGAAGACGCCGCCGGCCGCCGCCTGTTCGCCCTGCACCTGGCGGTAGAGGAGGCCGGATCCCGGGGTGACGTAGGCGGTGGACGCGCCCGACGCGATGGTGGCGGGGTAGGCGGTGCCGGCCCAGGTGGTGACCTCGGTCGAGCCGTCCTCGGGGTCGACGGAGCGCAGCACGGAGCAGAGGGTGGCCCGCTCGGGGTCGTTGACCTGGCTGATCCGGCTTTCCGGCCAGGTGAGTTCGTGGTCGATGCCGGCCTCGGGCGGGGCCGGTTCGAGGTCCTGGGCGCCGACCTCGAAGGCGGTGCCGCGCTGGCCGAGGGGCTCGGTGTGCGGGCTGTTGAGCATGAGGTGCGCGGTGAACTCGGAGACCGGGACGACCTCTCCCGGCAGCACCAGGTAGTTCTGCGGGCCGCCGCCGGTGGGGGCGGTCAGCACCATGCCGACCTGGTCGGCGTCGGCTCGGAGGCCCGGCACGGCGGCCTCCGAGCCGACGGGGGCGGAGAGTTCGGGGAAGGCGATCGGGGAGCCGTCGGCGAACGTGTCGAGCCATTCCCGGCCGACGCGCTGCGGGGGCCGCCCGTCGGTGAGGAGACGGAGCAGGACGTCGCGGTTGCCCGGATCGGCCTCGTCGATCAGGTACTTGGTGCCGGTGCCGTCGACGAGGTAGCCGGCGTCGTCCTCGGTGGACTGGACGTACAGCACCTCGCCTTCGGTGAGTCGCCCGCGGCCGTCGACCCGGCCGGCGTCGCGGTCGGCGAGGACGAAGGTGGCCTGCTGGTACTCGCCGCCGCTGCCCGGCTGTTGGCAGACCGCCCATCGCTTGGCCTCGGCCGAGTCCTCGGCGGACGGCAGCCGGTCGGGGGCGTAGGGGATGCCGAGGGTCGGGCCGCGGGGGATGTCGCCGCTGTCGAGCTCGGCCTCGTCCACGCTGACGATGTCGACGTCGGCGGGGTCGCCGAGGAGGAGGCGGGCGGAGGAGAGGTTGAGCACCGGGTGGAGTTGTGGGCCGCCGCCCGGGGTCTCCAGGACCACGTAACGGGTGGTGGAGTCGCTGCCGATGATGACGTTCCGGCCCGGCTCGTCCCAACCTTCGGGGACGGCCGGGCGGAACAGCCCCCAGGCGCCGAACCCGACCATCACCAGCGCGCCCACCACCATGCCGGGCACGACCGAGCGCAGCGGGCGCGGGGCGCCCTCCTCGGTGCCGCCGGGGTCGGGTTGGAGGAACGCCGCCACCGTGCGGCGTTTGGCGAACGTGTAGGCGTTGAGCTCGTCCTTCCGCGACGCCATGGTTGAGCGCTCCTCCCCCGTACCGTGAACCGCACCCGTGCGATCGGTTGTCAGACCGAAGATCTACTATGCCGGGTGACGATCCGATCACGGTGAGGAGGGGGCGGGGAGCATGGCGACGGCTGCGACGACGGCACGGCCCGCCGCGGACGCCGGGCCGGCCGGGCCGGTGGTGCCACGGCCGCCGGCCGGCTCGGGTGGCCTGCTGGTGCTGTGGCCGCTGGTGTGTCTCCAGGCGGCCGGCGCTCTGGTGGTGGGCGGTCTCGCCGTGAGTGGCCCGTGGCGCCCGGTGGTGTGGGCGCTGGCGGCGTTGCCCGTGGCCCTGTTGGTGCTCGTGGCGGCGGCCTGGCGGCTCGGCGAGCCGCTGCCGGTCCGGGTGGGGTCGGCGCTGGCGCTGCGGCGGCGCGGTCGGCAGGCGGCCGGGCCGCTGCCGGCGGGGGGCGATCCGCTGGTGTCGCTGGCCACCGAGTGCGTGCCCGGGCTGGTCGGTCACCCGTTCGCCGGGCGGGATCGGCGCGAGATCGGGATGGTCGCCGACGGCGGTTCGCTCACCGCGGCGCTGCGGGTGGAGGCGTCGCTCGCGCCGTTGCAACCCGGCCACGGGGTGCGGCCGTTGCCGCTGTCCCTGCTCCACGAGGCGCTGGAGACGGACGGGATATGTCTGGAGTCGGTGCAGTCGGTGCAGCACACCCAGCCGGCGCCGGCGCCGCAGCTGCCCGACCGGTCGGTGGCCGGGGCGAGTTACGCGCTGTTGCAGCCGCAGGGGCCGGGCGGGGCGCCCGCGTTGCGGCTGACGTGGGTGGCGTTGCGGCTCGATCCCGAGCTGTGCCCGGCCGCGGTGGCCGAACGGGGCGGCGGCCTGCCGGGGGCGCAGCGTGCGCTGGCGCGGGCGGCCGACCAGTTGGCGAGCCGGCTGGCCGCCGCCGGCTTCCGGGCCACGGTGTTGACGGAGGGCGAGCTGCTGGCCGCGGTGGCGGCCTGCACCAGCTCCGACCCGGCGGCCACCACGCTGATCGGCCAGGCGGAGGGGCCGCGCCCGCGGCGCACCGCGGAGGGGGCGCGCGTGTGGCGCTGTGACGACCGCTGGCACACCACGTTCCGGGTGGTGCGCTGGCCGGCGCTCGGCCCCGGGGCGACGCCGCTGCCGGGCCTGGTGGCGCTGTTGACCTCGCTGCCCGCCTTCGCCACCACGTTCTCGCTCACGCTGCGCCGGCAGGGCCCGCGTTCCGTGGCCCTCGGCGGGCATGTCCGGGTCACCGGTCGCAGCGAGGCCGAACTGCGGGCGGTCAGCCGCCAGTTGCTGACCGCGGCGCGCGGTTCCCGGGTGACGCTGGCCCGGATGGACCGGCAGCAGTTGCCCGGGGTGCGGGCCACGTTGCCGCTGGGCGGTGTCCGCTGATGGCCAGGGGAACACAGGTGCTGTCCGCCGACGCGTTGGCGGCGCTCGCGCTGCCGGTGGGGGACGACGGCATCATCGTCGGCGTCGACGCCCGGTCCCGTCCCGCGGTGCTGGGGATCCACCACCCCGTGCCGTACGACATGGTGGTGATCGGTGGGGTCTGGGCGGCGCAGGTGCTGGCGCTGCGCGCGGTCGCCACCGGAGCGCGGGTCGCGGTGGAGACGGCGCGGGCGCCTGTCTGGGCGCGGCTCGCGCAGGCGGCGAACGGCGGCGTGGAGTGCATGACGCTGCACGAGGTGGGCCGGGTGCCCCCGTTGGGCGCGACGTTGGGCAGCCCGGTGCTCGTCGTGCGGGACTGCGGCACCCGGCCGCCGCGGGGCCGGGTGGCCTCGGCGCCCTGGCAGCCGGTGCTGACGCTGCTCCCCTATCTGAGCCCCGCGGCGCCCCGGTTGCTGGAGCGCGCGGCGCTGGTGGGGATCCAGCGGGTGTCTCCCGAGGAGGCCGGGCGGATCGGGCGGATCATGGCGTTGCCGGAGATACAGGCGGAGGCGCTGTCCACGTTCGCCGAGGACGCGGTGCTCTGGTGCACCAGGACCTCGCGGCGGCTGGTGCGGATGGTGCCGACGGACAGCGAGACGGGGCTGCTCGGCAACCCGAGCCGGCTCGACCCGACCGGCTGAGCGCACCGGTTCCGGGGGCGGTTGAGGGCTCGGTGGAGGGGGACGCCCGAGGCGACCTCGGGCAACAGTGGTGACAGAGTGGCACGATTCCCCCCATTTCCCCCAACTGGTGGCGACATGAGCGACGTTCGCGTTGTGAGGGAACCCGTACCTCCTGGGGAGGGGTGGGGGAGTTCCGGAGGTGGCGACTAGGGTGATGGTGGGCACGTCAGGCGTGCCGTACAGAATGGCCTGAGCCCGTGCCGGGGGAACCGCTCGGGAGATCCGGTCCGTCATCCGCGTAGCGGACCACAGGGATGCGGATCAGAGGCATGACCAGCAGCGGGAGGCGTCGTGAACAGCGACCGGGACAGGGTTCGCACCGCGGAGGAGAGCTCCGCCGACGAACGCCCCGATGACGAGCTCCTTGAGGAGGAGTCCGAGACCACGGGGCAGTTCACCATCGACTACACGCCGCCGGCCTGGTATTCCGGCGGCGGCGCCAGCCAGCCGGCGGCGCCAGCCGGTGACGGCCACCACGGCGCAGCCGAGCATGATCAGGAAGCCCACGACGCTGAGCCAGATGAGCTGCGCGACCATGCCTCCCATGAGGAGGCCGATGCCTACCAGGAACCCGGCGATCGCTTGGTAAACCCGCTTGCGGGTGTACGTGCGCAGCTCATTACCCTCGAGCGAGCTCGCGAATTTGGGATCTTCGGCGTACAGCGCTCGCTCCATTTGTTCGAGCATGCGCTGCTCGTGGTCCGAGAGCGGCACGGAGTCCTCCTACTCGTCGGTCGCGGTGGCGACCGGATCCGACCTTTCAAGGATAGGCAGGGAAGTCTCCCTGTGAAACCCACCCCTGTACGCCATTTTCGCCCACCATGCGCAGTCCGCCGGACCCTATGGGGGTGGACAAGTCATTCCCCCAGCGGCTCCGGGTCATGCCGGAGGGCTCATCTCGATGATACGAGGAGTCCGACTATCGTTCGCCCGATGGAGTGGTTGGTCGCTCAGCGAGAACGTGCAGGCGAGCGGCGATGGCCTGGAAGGCCGGGAGGGCGGCTGCCTCCGTCTCCAGCCTGGCCAGCGCGCGCAGCGCGTCCGGCTCGGTGTCGACCAGCGCGCCCGGGACCAGGTCCGCGAAGATCCGCGCCCCGTGTACCTGGCCGGGGCGCAGCCCGGCGTCGGCGATCAGCGCCCGCAGCCCGTCCACGGTGAAGCGGTGCGGCACCGGGTCGGCGTCCCCCCAGCGCCCCGACGGGTCGCCGAGGGCGTGGCTGGCCTCGGAGAAGCGGCCGGCGAGCGCGCGGGAGAGCACGGCCCCGCCCACCCCGGCGGTGAGCACGCTCAGCGTGCCGCCTCCGGGCCGCAGCGCGCCGGCGACGGCGCGCAGCCCGGCGGCCGGGTCGTCCACGTATTCCAGGACCCCGTGACACAGCACCAGGTCGAACGCGCCGCGCTCGACGACGTCGAGCAGGTCGTGGGTGTCGCCCTGGACGCCTCGCACCCGCGCGGCGACCCCCTGCTCCGCGGCCCGTCGTTCCAGCGCGAACAGCGCGTCGGGGCTGGGGTCGACCACGGTGACCCGGTGGCCGAGACCGGCCACCGGCACGGCGAAACTCCCACTGCCCCCGCCGGTGTCCAGCACGTCGAGCGCCGAGCGCCCGGTGGTGGCCGCGCGGGTACGCAGCGCCTCGCGCAGCACGTCCCACACGACTCCGGTGCGCAGCGCGGCATGCGTTCCCGCGGCCGGGCCGCCCGCGTCGCGAACCCTCGACTCTGACGGCATTGCTGCTGCTCCTTGCTGAGGTGCGTGGGGTGAGATTCGGCCGATTCGGCCGCGCCACCGTATCCGGCAAGACTACTTCGGCACGGCGCCGCCAGGATCACCGAAGTCGGCCCGCAGCACCGGCTGGCGCAACAGCATCTCCTCCACCAGGCGGAGGAAGAAGCCGGCGGCGCGCCGCAGCTCGGTGGCGTCCATCTCGCTCGCGAGGCCGCGGATACCGGCCTCTATCCGCTGCCGCCGCGCGGCGCTCGCCGCGAACAGCAGGCTCCACTCGGCGAGCTCCGGGGCTATCTCGGGCAGCACCTCCCAGACGCTGCGGATGCGGCTCCGGGCCCGGGGCGTCGCCTCGGGGCGGCCGCGCACCGCGAGCACGGCCGCCGCCGTGCGGAGCGCCGCGAGGTGCGCGGCCACGTATGCCTCGCCCGGGTCGGCGAGGCCGGCGGCCTCCGTGAGCCCGCGCTCCGCCTGGCCCAGCAGATCGAGCGCGGCCGGCGGGGCCGACGCCCGGCGCGACACAGGGTGCACATCGGTCGGAAGTCCGGTCATGACGAGCCTCCAGTCCGTCGTCATCCAGCGCTCACGCGCGGCCGTTGCCCCCGAAAGGGGCGCAGAGTCCGCACAGTCTGCGCATCTGGGCACATGGTGACGGATGGCACTGACAATTCCCGGCCGGTCATTGCCGCTTGCGGCAATACCGCGTTCGCGCCAGGTAGAGAATCGGCCCATGACAAGGACGAGCACCCGTCGTGGTGCGACCCGGCTGAGGCTCTACGAGGCCGCGGTCACCCTCATCGCGGAACAGGGTTTCTCCTCCACCACGGTGGAGCAGATCGCCGAGCGGGCCGGGGTGGCCAAGGGGACCGTCTACTACAACTTCGCCAGCAAGACCGAGCTGTTCGAGGGGCTGCTGCGGCACGGGGTGGGCCCGTTGACGGTGTCGCTGCGCGAGGCGGCACGCGGGTCGGCGGCGCGTGGCGGGGACACGGTCGACGCGCTGGACGCGATGGCCGGCGCCGGGCTCGACTTCATCATCGGGAACCCGGACTTCACCCGGCTGCTGGTGGCCGAACAGTGGCGTACCAACCGCAGTTGGCACGCGACGCTCGTCGACGTCCGCCGGCAGCTGGCCGGGGTCGTCGAGGAGGTGCTCCAGGAGGGCGTCAAGCGGGGCGAGTTGCGCGAGGACCTGGACGTCCAGCTGATCGCCGGGGCGATGGTGGGGATGGTCGTGGTGGCCGCGCTCGACTGGCAGACCTTCCACGCGGAGCGCCCGCCGGGCGAGGTCGGGATCGCGATCTCGCAGCTGCTGCGGGGCGGTCTTGCCGCGGGCGGGCAGGTGGAGCCCCATCCGCCGGCTGACGCCGGCGGTTCCCCTCACCCCGGCTGACGTGCCCGGGGAAGACTCCACCCCCCGCCACGGCCCGGCCACGTCCGATCCGCCGCCCCGTGACGGCGGTTCGGACGCCGGGTCGCCGACTGGTCGGGTCGACGGGGTTCACCCTGCCGTGCGCGGTGCCTCCGCCCCATCCGTGCCGCTACTCAGGCGGATACTCATCAGGTACCCAGGTCGCACCGGGTGGGGTACCGATCGGTCGACACTTCGACCGCCCGGGTAACGTGCTGGTCCATGGCTCGGATCGTGGTGGTGGGCGCCGGTATGGGCGCCATGGCCGCCGCCGCCCGGTTGGCCACGGCCGGCCACCGGGTGACGGTGGTGGAGCGTGGGCGGACGTACGGCGGCGCGGTCGGTCGTTTCGCGCGGGACGGGTTCGCCTTCGACACGGGGCCCGCGCTGCTGCATCTTCCGGCCGTGTGGCGGGATCTGTTCATCAAGACCGGGAAACGCGAGCTCGGCGAGTGCGTCGAGCTGAACCGGGTGGACCCGGGCGTCGAGCACCGGTTCGCGGACGGCGTGTCCGTGCGCCTGCCGGCGGCGCTCGGCGGTGCCCAGCAGGCGTTGGACGAGGCGTTCGGCGGCGGCGCGGGGGAGCGTTGGGCGGCGCTGCTGCGGAACGCCCGGCAGGTGTGGGAGTCCACCAGGCGCCCGCTGGTCGAGGAGCCGCTGACGGCGCCCGAGCAACGCGCCGCGCTCGCCGACGACCCCTATCCGCACCCGTCCCGGCGCGGCCTGCTGCGCCGCCGGGTGCCCGGCACGCTGGCCGAGCTGGCCGCGGCCGAACTGCGTGATCCCCGGCTGGCGGCGCTGCCGACCGGCGCGGCGTGGGAGTACGGGGTGGATCCGGCGCTCGCGCCGCCGGGCGCGGCGGTGTTGGCGTACCTGGAGCGGAGCTTCGGCAGCTGGTATCCGGCGGGCGGGCTGCGGGCGTTGGCCGACGCGGTGTACGAGCGGTGTCGTGAACGCCGCGTGGAGTTCGTCTTCGACACGGAGGTCACCCGGATCCTGGCCAGGGACGGCCGGGCCGGCGGTGTCGAGTCGGCGGACGGCGGCACGCTGCCGGCGGACAAGGTGGTGTGGGGCGCGCCGGGCCTCGGCGCCGTGGCCCCGCACGCCACCGGCCGGCTCACGGTGCTGCTCGCGCTGCGCGGCGCGCGGCCGGCCGGCACCCCGCACCGCACCCTGGTGCATCCGGCGGAGCTCGACCGTCCGCCGGTGCGGGTGGCGCGCCCCGACGATCCGGCGCTACGGCCCGACGCGGCGCACGAGACGGCGGTGTTGTCCGCGCCGGCGCCGCCGCAGGGGGCGGGCGGCCTGGACTGGGACGCGCCCGGGGTCGCGGACCGGGCGGCCGACCGGCTGCTGGCGACGGTCGAGGCCGCGGGCCTCGACCTGGCCGGGCGGGTGCTGTGGCGCGAGGTCAGGACGCCGGCGGACGTGGCGCGGGAGACCGGGTCGCCCGGCGGGGTGGTGCCGGCACCGGCGCTCGCCGGGGCGGGCGGCGACTTCCTGGCCGCGGCCAACGCCGGCCGGCTGGCGGGGGCGTACCGGG
>NZ_SMKI01000307.1 GCF_004348415.1 Streptomyces hainanensis | reverse complement strand
CGCTGACGCCGCTGACGAACTCGCCCGTGAGGAACTGGGCGAGGTCGACGGCGTGCGCGCCGATGTCGCCGAGCGCGCCCGAGCCGGCCCGTTCCCTGGACATCCGCCAGGTGTAGGGCGCGGTCGGCGGCGTCCGCGTTGTGGAGGAGTTCGGCGAAGAGGGCCTCGACCCGCTGGCGGGCCTGGCGGCAGAAGACGTCGGCGAGCCGGTAGGCCTCCCGGCCATGGTCGTCCTCGTCGCGGAGGCGTTCCGCGTGCACGCAGGTGGCGGTCATCACGAAGAGCTCGGAGCCGATGTCGACGATGCGGGCCAGCAGGCGCTGTTTGGTCTCCAGGCGGCCCCGCCAGCGGGACATCGCCCAGAAGGTCTCGCGGGCCAGCCGGCGTGCGGCGCGCTCCGCGTAGCGGAGGTGGGCGGCCAGGTTGGGGTGCCGGGAGACGTGGAAGTCACCGTAGGCGAGCGGGAGTTGGCCGCGCCCGACGGCCAGGGACGGCAGCCAGCGGGCGTAGAAGCGGCCGGCCGAGGTGACGGCGCGGCGCTTCTCGGTGAGGGAGGAGTCGGGCTCGATGAGCCCGCCGGCCACCTTCAGGTGGGTGTCCACGGCCTCGCGGGCGATGAGCAGCCGCATGATCTCGCTCGATCCCTCGAAGATCCGGTAGATCCGCAGGTCGCGCAGGAGCTGTTCGACCGGGATGCCGCGTTCGCCGCGGGCGGTGAGGGAGTCGGCGGTCTCGTAGCCGCGGCCGCCACGGATCTGGACCAGGTCGTCGGCCATCCGCCAGGCCATCTCGCTGCCGTAGAGCTTGGCGATGGCGGCCTCGATGCGGATGTCGCGGCGGCCCTCGTCGGCCATCTCGCTGACCAGTTCGAGCACCGCCTCCATGGCGAAGGTGGTGGCGGCGATGAACGCGAGGCGCGAGCCGATGGCCTCGTGCCGGGCGATGGGCTTGCCCCACTGGATCCTGGCCTGGGACCACTCGCGGCCCACCCGCAGGCACCACTTGCCGGCGGCGGCGCAGGTGGCCGGCATGGCCAGCCGGCCGGTCGTGAGGGTGGTCAGGGCGATCCGCAGGCCCTGCCCCTCCTCGCCGATCCGGTTGGCGGCGGGCACCCGGACCCGGTGCAGGCGGGTGACGCCGTTCTCCAGGCCGCGCAGACCCATGAACTCGTTGCGGTGCTCGACGGTGACGCCGGGGGTCGTCGCCTCGACCACGAAGGCCGTGATGCCGGCCTCGGGGACCTTGGCCAGCACGACGAGCAGGGCGGCGACGACGCCGTTGGTGGTCCAGAGCTTGACGCCGTCCAGCACGTAGTCGTCGCCGTCGCGGACGGCGGTGGTGCCGAGGCGGGCGGGGTCGGAGCCGACGTCGGGCTCCGTCAGCAGGAAGGCCGAGATCTCGCCCGCGGCGCAGCGGGGCAGGAAGGCACGTTTCTGCTCCTCGGAGCCGAAGAGCTTCAGTGGCTCGGGCACCCCGATGGACTGGTGGGCGGAGAGCATCGCGGCGACAGCGGGGCTGGCGGAGCCGACCAGGGCGAGGGCGCGGTTGTAGTAGAGGTGGTTGAGCCCGAGCCCGCCGTACTCGGGGGCGATCTTCATGCCGAAGGCGCCGATCTCGCGCAGCCCGGCGACCACGGTGTCCGGCACCCGGCCCTCGCGGTCGATGCGGGCGCCGTCGATCTCGCGTTCGCCGAAGGCCCGGAGCCGGTCGAGGAACGCCTGCCCGTGGCGGGCGGCCTCCGGATCCGGCTGGGGGCGGGGATGGAGCAGGTCGAGCCGCAGGCGGCCCAGGAACAGCTCGCGGGCGAAGCTCGGTCCTCGCCACTCGCGCTGCCTGGCGCCCTCGGCCACCCGGCGGGCCTCGTCCTCGGAGACGGTCATGCACGCTCACCTCGCCCTCGCCGTCGGCGGCGTCCTCGGAAGGTGTCATTCCGTTGTTACCCGATGTGCGGCCCCGCGTATCAGTCGAAGCTCGGACAGTAGTCGGAATCTGCCCCTCGAAAGAGTGACGAAGGGGTGTCGTCGAGGCCATCCGAGGGGGGCGCGGAAGCGTCGTCGCCCGGCCGTTGAAGCGCTTCGATACATCTATGGACACGCAGAGTTGATCGGTCTATGGTCAACGCGATTACACTGCCGTTCGCCGTCGAAGCGCTTCACTCCACCTGGGAGGGCATATGGTCACGCTCGCCGAGGTCGCCCGGCACGCCGGCGTCTCAGCCAGCACGGTGAGTTATGTCCTCAGCGGAAAGCGGACCATCTCGGCCCAGACCAGGGAGCGGGTGGAACGGAGCATCCGGGAGCTCGGCTACCACCCGAACGCCGGAGCCAGGGCGCTGGCGAGCAGCAGGTCGAACATCATCGCGCTGATGATGCCGCTGCGCACCGAGATGTACCTCCCGGTGATGATGGAGATCGCCATCGCCGTGGCCACCACCGCCCGCGAGCACGCGCACGACGTGCTGCTGCTGACCGGCCAGGAGGGCCCGGAGGCGATGCGGCGGGTGGCCGGCAGCGGGCTGGCCGACGCGATGATCCTGATGGACGTGGAGCTGGAGGACGAGCGGCTGCCGCTGGTGCGCGAGACCAGGCGCCCGGCCGTGCTGATCGGCCTGCCGGCGGACACCGGGGAACTCACCTGTGTGGACCTGGACTTCGCGGAGACCGGGCGGCAGTGCGTGACGCACCTGGCGGGTCTCGGGCACCGGGAGATCGCGATGGTGGGCGAGGCGGCCGCGGTCTACGAGCGGCGCACCGGCTTCGCCGAGCGGACCATCCTCGGGGTGCGGGAGCGGGCGGCCGAGCTGGGGGTGCGGGTGCTGCACCGGCCCTGCGAGGGCACCTACGAGTCGATGGCCGGCACGCTCTCCCGGATCTTCGACGAGCGCCCGGGCACCACGGCGATCATCGTGCAGAACGAGGAGGTCATCGGCCCGATGCTCAGCCTGCTGCGACAGCAGGGCCGGGCGGTGCCGGAGGACATCTCGGTGGTGGCGGTCTGCCCCGAGCAGGTGGCCACCCAGCAGGCGGTGGCCCTGACGTCGGTGGCCATCCCGGCCTTCGAGATGGGGCGGCGGGCCGTGGAGCTGGTGATGGCCCGGGTGCGGGCCGAGGCCACGGGCGCGCCGGCCGCCACCCACACGGAGCTGCTGCCGCCGACGCTGACCGTCCGGGCGAGCACCGGGCCGGCCGCCGGTGTGCCGGTCGCCAACGCGCCGTCGGCCGGGGCCCGCTGAACGACCGGTCCCGCGTCGCCCGGCGGTGGGTACCGCCGGGCGACGCCGGATGTCAGCTGTAGCTGACGCCGAACGAGTTGGTCGTGAAGTTCAACCCACCCGCCGACGACGTGATCTCGTAGCCGAACTGGACGTCACCGATGGGTTCGTTCGACGGCCACCAGCCCTGCGTCGCGATCCACCGCAGGATCGGCAGGATGTTCACCGAGCCCGAGTAGGAGTTGCCGCCGACGCGGAGGAACGAGTAGACGTTGTTGGCGCCGTTGCTGCCCCGGTAGACGTCCCAGGTGTGGCCGCCCTGGGTGACCCGGGTCTGGTAGGTGCCCAGCGGGCCGACCGGGCCCGTCCAGTTCATCCAGAGCATGACCTCGTGGTCGTAGTCGGTGTCCCAGATGTCGTAGGTGGTGTTGTACGCGCCTGACGACGGGACGGTGACGTTGTAGTTGCTGGTCAGCGAGTTGAGCTGGTTCAGCGGCCGGTTCACGATCCGCTTGGCGTTGGGGTAGGACTTGATGCCGCCGGTGTTGGGGTGGTTCGCCCAGACCCCCCAGTTGCTGTAGCTGTTGGCCCAGATGGTCTGGGAGCCGGCGCCCGAGCCCCAGATGTTGTTGTAGAGGATGTATCCGCCGTTGTTCCAGGTGCCCCACTGGTCGGAGCTCTCCCAGGTGGCGGCGTGAGCCGAGGTGGCGGTGGTGAGGGTGAGGCCGAACGCCGCGAGCACGGCGATCAGCGGCGTGATGACGCGGTTCAGGAAGAGCTTGCGTGCGGCTCGTATCACGGTGGGTGCGTCTCCCTTTCGGTGTGGGGGGGGTTCAGGACCGCAGCACGGCCGCGCCGGTGCGGTCCAGTGTCACCTCCTCCTCGTGGTGCGCGCCGGTGAGCAGGTCGGTGGCCGGCGCCGGGAGGCGTACGGTCACCGGTTCCGCCCGGTGGTTGAGGAGGAAGAGAAGCGGGCCGCGCCGGACCGCCTCGACGCCGTCGGGCAGCGCGGGCAGCACGGGCGCCAGGCCGGTGCTGGCGGCGGCGTCGGCCAACAGGTCGGCCAGCGCGGCGGGTTCGGGCAGCGTCGAGAGGTACCAGGCGGAGCCGGCGCCGTGTCGGGCGCGGGTGATGGCGGGACGGCCGGCCAGCTCGCCCTCGGCGTAGGCGGCCAGGGTCTCGGCGTCGGCCGGCTCCAGGTCCTCGCTCCACAGCGTGCCCGCGGTGCCGTCGTCGAGGCGGACGGACGAGCCGGCCGGCAGCGGGCACCACTCGTGGACGGTCTCCAGGCCGAGGACGCGGCGCAGCCTGGCGTCGACGCCGCCCTCGCGGATCCGGTCGTCGGCGTCGGCGACGCCGGTGAAGAAGCCGCAGACCAGGGTGCCGCCGGCGTGGGTCCAGGCGGCCAGGTTGTCGAGGGCGGCGTCGCTCAGCAGGTAGAGCTGGGGGATGACGACCATCCGGTAGCGGTCGAGGTCGGCCTCGGGGTGGGCGAGGTCGGTGGTGAGGTTGCGCCGCCACAGGGCGTGGTGCCAGCGGGCCAGCAGGGCGGCGTGGTCGAGCTCGGCCGAGGGCCGGCCGGGCTGGCCGCTGGCCCACCAGGCCGACCAGTCGTGGAGAATGGCGATGTCGGCGGGTACGGAGGTGCCCACCACGGAGGCGAGCGCGCCGAGTTCGGCGCCGAGGCCGGCGATCCGGCGGAAGCCCCGGGAGCGTTCGCCGGCGTGCGGCAGCATCGCGGAGTGGAACTTCTCGCTGCCCTGCCGGGACTGCCGCCACTGGAAGAAGCAGACGGCGTCGGCGCCGCGGGCGACGGCCTGGAGCGACCAGAGCCGGGTGGTGCCCTCGGGCTTGGGCACGTTGACCGGGCGGAAGTTGACGGCCGAGGCGGCCTGCTCCATCAGCATCCAGGGGCCGCGGGCCTGGGAGCGGGTGAGGTCCTGGACGAGCGCGCCGTGGGCGGGCCCGGCCGGGTTGTCGAGACCGGCCGCCGGCTCCGGGTAGATGTCGACGGAGACGATGTCCTCCTCCGCCGCCCAGCGCCAGCCGTCCTGCCCCGCGAACAGCGGCATGAAGTTGGTGGTGACGGGGACGTGCGGGCTGTGCGTGGCGACGATGTCGCGTTCGGCGGTGAAGCACTCCAGGAGGGCGTCGCTGGTGAAGCGCCGGAAGTCGAGGAGCTGCGCCGGGTTGTTGAGGTACTGGGCGCGGCGGGGCGGGATGATCTCGTCCCAGGAGTCGTAGCGCTGGCTCCAGAACGCGGTGCCCCAGGCGTCGTTGAGCCCGTCCAGGGTGCCGTGCCGGTCGCGCAGCCAGCGCCGGAAGTGGCGGGCGGTCTCGTCGCACCAACACGGGGTGCAGTACTCGTTGTTGATGTGCCAGACGCGGAGCGCCGGGTGGTCGCCGTAGCGGGCGGCCAGGTCCTCGGTGATGCGGGCGGCGTGCTCGCGGTAGATCGGGGACGAGGCGCAGAACTGGTTGCGCGAGCCGTACCAGACGACGGCGCCGGTCTCGTCGCGCGGCAGGGTCTCGGGGTGGCGGGCGCCGAGCCATGGCGGCGGCGACGCGGTGGGGGTGGCCAGCGCGACGCCGACGCCGGCGTCGTGCAGCAGCCCGAGCACGGTGTCCAGCCACCCGAAGTTCCGCGCCCCTGGCCGGGGTTCCAGGGTGGCCCAGGAGAAGACGCCGACGGTGGCCAGGTTGACCCCGGCCTCCTTCATGAGTCGGACGTCCTCCCGCCAGACCTCGGGCGACCACTGTTCCGGGTTGTAGTCCCCGCCGAACAACAGCCGGCCGCGTGTCGCGTCTCCGAGCCCTGCCATGGTGTCTCCTCGTACTCGTTCCTCAGCCCTTGACGGCACCGATCAGCATGCCCTTCTTGAAGTGCCGTTGGACGAACGGCGAGAGCACCGCGACCGGGAGCAGGGCCAGCACCATGACGGCGGTCTGCACCGCGAGGCTGGGGATCTGCCCGGTCCCGATCGCCTGGGCCATGCCGGCGGGGCGTTCACCGGCGACCACGATCTGCTGGAGGACGTTCTGCAGCGGCAGCTTGTCCTGGTCGGTGATGTAGATAAAGCCGGCGAACCAGTTGCCCCAGTAGGCGACGGCGTAGAAGAGCGATATCACGGCGAGCACGGCGCGGGAGAGCGGCAGCACGATCCCCCACAGGATGCGGACCTCGCTGGCGCCGTCGATCCGGGCGGAGTCGATGATCTCCTGGCCGACGTTCATGAAGAACGCGCGCAGCACCAGGATGTTGAAGACGTTGACGGCCATCGGCAGGATCAGCGCGGCGTAGCTGTTCATCAGCCCCAGGCTCTGGATCAGCAGATAGGTGGGGATGATGCCGGCGCCGCCGAAGAACATGGTGGCCATCAGCGTGAACAGCAGGGTGCGGTGCCAGAGCGAGCCGAGCCGGGAGAGCCCGTAGGCGGCCAGCACCGAGACGGTCATGGAGAGCAGGGTGCCGACGACGGTGACCCCGATGGAGACCGCCATGGCCCGGGAGACCTCGCCGCCGCTCAGCAGCTCGCGGTAGGCGTCCAGGCTGATGCCCTGGGGCCAGACGACGAGGCCGCCGCTGCGGGAGATCGTCTCGGCGTCGGAGAGCGAGGTGACGAGGACGATCCACAGGGGGAAGAGGATCGCGAGCAGGGCGATGCCGAGGATGGTGCCCTTGGCGGTCTGCCCGATCCGGGTGGGTGGTTCCTCCCAGGCCGGCCGCTGACGCTTGCCGACCTCCTTCTCCTCGCCGTCGTGCACGAGGACGCTGGTGTCGCTCATCGGCGCGAGTACACCCCCTGTTCGCCCATCGCGTGGGCGACCCGGTTGGCGGCCAGCACCAGTCCCACGCTGAAGATTCCCTTGACGATGCCGATGGCCGCCGCGTAACTGAAGTCGCCGCCCTCGATGCCGCGGTGCCAGACGTAGGTGTCGAGCACCTCGGAGGCGCCGGGGCCGACGGCGGTGCGTTGGATGAGGTACTGCTCGCCGCCGATGGTCAGCATGTTGCCGACCTGGAGCACCAGGAGCAGCGCGATGACGGGGCGCAGCGCGGGCAGCGTGACGTGCCACATGCGGCGCCAGCGTCCCGCGCCGTCGACGGCGGCCGACTCGTAGAGCTCGGTGTTGACGGTGGAGAGCGCGGCGAGGAAGACGATGATCCCCCAGCCGGCGTCCTTCCACATCACCTGGGCCGTGATCAGCCACTTGAAGAAGCCGGGGTCGGTCATCAGGTCGAAGCCGTCGGACCAGCCCCACTCGCGGAACAGCTGGGCCACCAGGCCCGCGCCGCCGAACAGCTGCTGGAAGACGGTGATGACCAGCACCCAGGAGAAGAAGTGCGGCAGGTAGAGCACGGCCTGGGACCAGGCGCGGACCTTGCTGTGCAGCACGCTGTTGATCAGCAGGGCCAGCGCGATGGGCACCGGGAAGTAGAAGAGCAGCTGGAGCCCGGAGAACATCAGGGTGTTCCGGACGGCCCGCCAGAAGTCGCGGTCCTCCATCATCCGCTGGAAGTTCTCCCAGCCCGTCCAGGCGCTGTTGGCCATGGAGTCGAAGAAGCCGTCGCCGGCGTACGGGCTGTAGAACTGGAAGGCGATGACGTTGCCGGCGATCGGCAGGTAGGCGAAGACCACCAGCAGGGCGACGGCCGGCAGCGTCATCAGGACGAGGACGTAGTCGCGGCGCAGCCGGTGTCGGAACGTGATGCCGCCGGGCGGCAGGGCGTCGGCGCGTCGGCGGCTTCGGCGGCGGCCTCCCGAGCCGGGCGGCGCCGGCTCGGTCGAAGGATCGCCGCCCTCCGTGGGGGTCGGAGGACGGGGGACCGTGCTCTGGGACACGGTGGCTCCTTAGGGCAGGTCGGGACGCTCAGGCGCCGTCTTCGTCCAGCAGTCCCTGGTAGAAGTCGCGCAGCTCGTCGCCGCCGTTGCGGCGCCAGTCGGCCACGGCGTTCTGCATGTCGCGGATGGACTGGCGGCCGCGCACGACGTCGTCCTCCAGGTCCTCGAAGCCGTCGTTGATGTTGGCGAGCCGGGCCGGCTCCTGGATCTGCCGGCCGTAGAACAGCGGCTCCCGGGCAAAGGCCAGGTTCCGCTTCTGCCAGCCCGTCTGGTCCTCGACGACCTGCGGGGTGTCGGACCAGGCGATGGTGTGCTGCGGGGTGGCGACGAAGGTGTACGTCTCCGGGATGACCTCGGTCTGGCCCAGGTCGGTGCGGACCGGCTGGCCGCCCTCCAGGGCGTAGTGGGTGCCCTCGATGCCGAAGGTGCGCAGCCGGTTCTCCACGGTGCCGTAGGGCGCGGCGGTGTAGTTGGCGATCTGCAGCGCCTGGCGGATGCGGTCCTCGGAGAGGTTCCGGTTGACGAAGGTCCAGATGGTGGAGCCGTTGCCCAGGTAGAGCACCGGGTCGTTGCCGCCGGCGCCGAAGTAGTCGAAGGCGTTCATCCGGAAGTCGGCGTTGGCGGAGAGTTGTTCGACGACCATGTTGTGCCAGACGCCGTCGCCGGTGAACATCATCAGGGACTCGCCGGAGGTGAAGCGCTGGCTGGCGTCGCCGGAGACGGCCACCGAGTCGGGGTGGACGACGCCCGCGTCGAAGAGACGGCGGGTCCACTCCAGCGCTTCCAGGTACTCGTCGGTCTCGTAGCGGTTGACCAGCTGGCCGTTGTCGCCGCGGGCGAAGTAGTTGGGGCGCTCGGGCAGCACGCCGAAGATGACCCACGCGGCCCACTTGACGTTCGCCTCCAGGGCCCAGACCCGGTCGCTCGGCGAGGTGATCTCCTGGCAGAGGGCGACGAAGTCGTCCGGGTTGGTGGGCACCTCCCAGCCGTTCGACTCGAAGATGTCCTGCCGGTAGAAGGGCGCCACGCCGCCGATGGGAGCGGCCGGCATGGGCAGACCGCGCAGTGCGCCGCCGAAGACGGACGGCTGCCAGGCGGCGGTGGGGATGGCGGCGAGGTTGGGGTAGTCGAGGACGGCGTCGCCGGAGAGGAAGGGGCCGAGGTCGGCGAAGCGGCTGCTGACGGCCTGCGGGATCTGGCCGGTGAGCTCCCAGCTGGGGATGCAGACCAGGTCGGGTATGTCGCTGCCGGCCAGCACCGCGCCCAGCCGCTCGCCGTAGGTGTTGCCGTCCTGGGTCTGCCAGTTCATCCGGACGCCGATGCCCTCGTCCATGGCGGTCCAGAAGGCGTTGCCGGCCTCCGGCGGGGTGCCCCAGAGCGGCGTCATGGCGCTGAACTCGCCGCCGCCGCCGAGCGGTTCCGGCACCGAGACGCCCAGCTCCTCCTGCGGGATCCAGCGGGTGTATCCGGGGCTCGACCCGTTCTCGGCGGCGATGTCGGGCTGCACCGCGACGTCGGACGCCCGGAAGGTCGGCAGGATGCGCTCCAGGTCCGACTCCGACGCCCGGCCGTCCTCGCCACCACCACCG
>NZ_SMKI01000306.1 GCF_004348415.1 Streptomyces hainanensis | reverse complement strand
GCCCTGGGGCGGCGGGGTCCGCCGGGGCGGAGTGCGGGCGGCCTCGCGGACGGCGTCGGCCAGGGCCTCCAGGTCGTCCCCGCGGGGCCGGGCCGCGGCGGGGTCGATGGCGAGCCTGACGACCTCCCAGCCGCGGGGCGCGGTCAGCCGCTCCGAGTGCTCGGCGCACAGGTCGTAACAGTGGGGCTCGGCGTAGGTCGCCAGGGGGCCGAGGACGGCGGTGGAGTCCGCGTAGACGTACGTCAGCGTCGCCACGGCGGGGCGGGCGCACGCGGTGCGCGAACAGCGACGGACGGGGCTCACGATGTTGGACCGTACCGCACTCCTGAGCGGGCCGCGACGACTCCGGGTGGCGTCACCCGCCCGTGTCGTCCCGGGCGTGCCCGCGCTGTGGTGATTCGTCTCAAGGTTCTGTCTTGTCCCGGGGCTTCCGGGTCGTCGGACGGTCGGCGTTCTGACCGGAGGGCGTCTCGTCCTCTATGGTCGATGGTTGATGGACAAATCCAGCAGCGTCCCCCCCGCCCCCTCGGGACCGACCGGTCACCGGCATCGGGACCGGCACGGCCGTGGCATGCGCGGCCCCGTGGCTCCCCCGCAGGTGCCGTTGGCGGCCAGCCGGGCGGAGACCTTCGACTCCCTGGTACACGACTCGGCCGAGCGGCTGCGGCGGCGGCTGCCACAGCTCGGCTCGGTGGACTTCGCCGTGCAGGAGGTGCCCTGGTTGGACGGCACGGGTCCTGGGCCCGACGGGGCGGACGTGGTGCCGCTCGGCGGGGTGGTCAGGGGGCGGCGCGGCCGCCCGGACCGCATCGTGGTGTACCGCCGCCCGGTGGAGCTGCGCAGCCGGGACCGCGAGGAGCGCGCCCAGCTGGTGCACGACGTGTGCGTGGAGCAGGCGGCGGAGCTGCTCGGCCTGGCCCCGGAGTCGGTGGACCCCAGATATGGCCAGGACTGAGGGGCCGGACACGGGCCGGGGCCGGCGGCGGTCCCGGGGTCAGTCGAGGAGGACGGACAGGTCCTGCCGGGCGTCGGGGACCTCGACGGCCGACTGGTCGTCGGGGAGGGTCTGCACGGTGAAGACGCGGGCGTCCTCGTCGCCCATGGTGAGCGTCCTGGCGGCGAACAGCGGGCCGCCGCCGCCGGGTTGGACCGTGATCGCGTAGCTGCCCCCGGTGCCGTCGGGGAGCTCGGGGGTGACGGTGAGGGTGGTCGCGCCGTCCACGGTGTAGGTCTCGGTGACCGGCTCGCCGCCCTCGGTTCCGGCCGAGATGGTGACGGAGACCTCCGCCGCGTCGCCGGGGGCGGTCAGGGCGAGGGTGGTGCCGGACGTCGTGTTGCCCGAGACGGTGGCCCGCTCCTCGACGGCCGAGGTGGCGGGGATGAACGCCATCTCGGCCGCGTCCTCCTCGCCGCCGACGACCTGGAGGGCCGCCACCACCCGGCCGGAGCCAGACCCGCCGGCCGGGGTGAGCACCACCGAACTGGCCTCGCCCTGCGTCAGGTTGCCCAGGTCGAGGGCGGTCAGCTCGCCGGAGCGCAGCGCCACCGTCTCGAAGCCGGCCGGGGTGATGGTGCCGCCGGGGCCGGCCAGGCCGACCTCCAGGGTGATGTCGTCGTCGCCCGGCGCGAACGCCACCAGGCGGACGCCGGTGGCCGCGGCCGGGATGCCGGGCAGCACCACGGGGCCGCCGGCGGCGGCGGTCGAGGGCGTGAGCCAGTCGGCGCCGCGCTGGGCGTCGACGGCCTCGATCTGGGCGCCGATCCGGCCGGTGCGGGCGGTGACGTGCACGGCGAGGTCGCCTACCGCCTCGTCGGTCAGGGTGGAGACGCGGACCGGGACCGTGGTGCCGCCCGGCACGGTGAAGCCCTCGGCGGTGTCGGTCTCGATCCGGCCCTCGGGGCCGAACAGCTCGATGTCGACGACGGTGGCGGCGGCGTCCGGGTTGGTGATGTGGACGTAGTCGCCGCGGCTCTCCGCGGTGCTGGCGCCGGCGAACCAGAACTCGGTGTCGGGGGTCTGGCAGGCGGTGCCGAGCAGGCCGCGGCCGTTGCCGGTCTCCACGCGGGTGGTCTGCTGCACGGTCCAGCCGGGGGCGAGGCCGGCCTCCGCGGTGCCGGTCAGCGCGGGCGCGTCGGAGTCGGTGACGGTCACGGTGACCGGGGCGCCGGCCTCCTCCAGCGGCACCACCGGGTCGGACTCGGCCGGCGGCTCCTCGTCGGAGTCGTCGTCGACGACGGAGCCCGCGGAGTGCTCGGGGGCCGGCAGCAGCGCGGCGCTGCCGGTCTCGTCCTGCTCGAACCCGGGGCTGAGCGGCGGCGGGGTGAAGGCGGTGTACCAGGTGGTGGCGCCCTCGGAGGCGGTCGGCCGGGGGCAGGTGAGCGCGCTGCGCTCGACCGGCCGCGGGGAGCTGAGCTCCAGGGTGGTGATCTGGACGTCGTCGGCCGGGCGGAGCGCCGCGACGCCGGTGAGGGCCGCCAGCACCGCGATGCCGGCCAGCAGGGACATGGTCGCGCGGTTCACCGCTGGTCGCTCCCGTCGCCGTAGTCGCCCGGGTAGTCATAGGGGGCTGTGTACGTCTGGTCGTAACTCTGGTCGGGACGCTGGTCGGGACGCTGGTCGTGGTGCTGGTCGTAGCCCCGCTCGTCCCAGCCGCCGTAGCCCTGTTGCTGCGGGATCGGCTGGCCGGTCCCGGGGTATCCGGCGGGGTCCTGGTAGCCGGGCTGCTGGTACTGGTCCTGGCCCTGGTAGGGCTGGGTCCGGTAGCCGGCGTCCGCCCACTGGTCGTGGCCGGCGGGTTGGGGGACGTAGGCGGGTTCCGGCTCCCGCGGCTGTTCGGTCGGCTCGACCGGCGGCTCGGCCCCGGCCTCGGCGGCGGCCTCCCGGCGGGCGCGGCGGCCCGTCGGGGCCTCCGCCGGCGGGGCGTCCTCCTCGGGCAGGTCGTCGTCCAGTTCGCGGCGCCGGCCGGGCAGTGCGAGCACGACCAGCACCAGCAGGGCGAAGCCCTGGACCCACACCCACACGGTGTGCCCGGTGGGCGTCTCGTGGAGGACGGCCAGCCGGCCGCCGCCCTCGGGCAGTTCGAAGCCCTGGGCCCAGCCGCCGACGGTGACCGGGGTCAGCGGCTGGCCGTCGAGCGTGGCGACCCAGCCCTCGGAGGCGGCGTCGGCGAGGCGCAGGGTGCGGCCGGCCGGGCCTTCGGGCAGGTCGGCGTGGACCTCGACGGCGCCGGCCGGGACGGCGATCGGCTCGGCGGCCTCGCCCTCCGCGCCCTCGGGGGGCAGCACGGTGACCCGGGAGACCTCGCGGCCGACCCGCCACAGGGCGCTGCCGTCCTCCTGGCTGAGCCGCTGGAGCCCGGGGGTGGTGTCGAGGACACGGTGCAGGCCACGCGGCGAGCCGTCCTTGACCAGCACGTAGCGGATCGCGTAGTCGGCGAGGACCGCGGTCTGGTCGGCGCCCGAGCCGGCCGCGAGGTTGCCGACCGCGCGGCCCAGGTCGGTGTCGTCGCCGACGAGTTCGCTGAGCTCGGCGTCGCCGAGCCGGGCGCCCGACCCGCGGGCCAGGGTGTAGTCGATGAGCTCGGGCAGCGCGCCGTCGGCGCCGCCCGTGCCGGCGAGGACGAGGGTGCGCGCCTGGTCGCGTGCCGAGCCCTCCTCGGCGACGAAGGCCGGCACCTGCACCGGGTTGGCGCGCTCCAGCGGCCCGGAGGCGCCGCCGAGGATCCAGCCGGCGGCGGCCAGCAGCGGGCCGGCCGCCGAGGCGCCGGCGATGGCCACGGCCACCGGCTGGCGCCAGCCGAAGCTCTGCGCGGCGACCCGGTAGCGGGCGCCGTCCGCGCCGAGCGCCGCGGCGCACAGCAGGGCCAGGCCGTAGACCAGAGTGGCGGGGCCGGCCCAGCCCTCGCCGTCGGACCAGATCGCGAAGCCGAGGCCGACCAGCGCGCCCGACCAGGCGGCGAGGATGGCGAGCCGCCGCTCGGTGCGCAGCAGCGCGCCGAGCGCGGCGAGCACCAGGCCGGCCAGCAGCCAGGTGCTCGGGGTGCCGGGGCCGCCGGGGCTGATGTTGAGCAGGTGCTGCGCGCTGGCCTGGTCGGTGGTGAACGGCAGCCCGACCTCGTCGAGGAAGTCCGACGGGCTCAGCAGCACCGACCAGGACCAGGGGCCGAGCAGCACGGCGGGGGTGAGCAGCGCGGCGGCCAGCCGCGGGACGCGGGCGCGGCGGGCGCCGGGCTCCTGACGGAGCGGCAGGGCGACGGCCAGCGCCGCGAGCAGCACGGCCATCGGCCAGACGACGGGGGTGAAGGCGACGGCGCAGCAGAGCAGCAGGGCGCAGGCCCAGGCGGCGCGCCAGGAGCCGCGGCCGCCGCCGGCGAAGCCGGCGGCGGCGACGGCGGTGCGGGCGAGCGGCGGCAGCAGCACGGCGAGCACCGCGGTGCCGATCCGGCCGCCGGCCAGGGCGCCGGTGACGGCGGGCAGGAAGGCGTAGGCGACGCTGGCCCAGGCGCGGAGCAGCCGGGACATGACCAGCGGCCCGGAGGAGAGGTAGGCGCTGACGCCGGCCAGCGGGACGGACGCGACGAACAGCAGCGTCATCGCGAGCCCGGGGCTGCCGAGCAGCAGGGTGGAAAGCAGCGCGAGCAGGCCGAGGTAGGGCGGGGCCGAGGTGTCGCCGCCGGTGCCGACGGGCTGCCAGGTGTCCAGGTAGCGGTCCCAGAGCGCGCCCGCCTCGGCGGGCGCCGGGAGCAGGGCGCCGCCGCTGAGGGCGCCGGTGCCGAGGAGTTCGCGGCAGGCGAGCAGCGAGGCGAGGAAGAGGATCAGGAAGAGCATGGGCCCCGGGCGGCGGGCCAGCCGCCGCAGCCGGGCGAACTGCTCGATCTCCAGGGAGTCGGACTCGTCGTCGCTCGGTCCCGACTCGACGGCGCCGTGTCGGCCGCCGGAGGCGGCGGCGGGTTCGGAGCGCCCGCCGAAGTTGCTGACGACCTGTTCGACGGTGGTGCGGAGGGTGGCGCCGGCCGGCGGGAAGTAGGGGCGGAGCTCCTTGGGGTCGCTGTCCGGGGCGGTGATGTCGCGGCGGCGGCGCCGGGCGCCGAGCACCCGGCCGGGGACCAGCAGGGTGGAGAGCAGCCCGGTGACCTCGTCGAGGGCGCGGCCGGGGAGCTTGCCGACGAGGTAGCCGAGTACCCGCAGCAGGGTGCCGAGGACGAGCCGGAACAGCACCCAGGGCAGGTTGGCCGTGCGGGCGTTGACGAGCAGGGCGTAGCTGGCGGCGGCCTTGTCGACGCGGTGCGGGTTGCCGCCGAGCCGGCCGCCGCAGTCGATGGCGCGGCGTTCGCGGGAGGCGGCCTCGGCGTGCCGGAGGACGGCGCCCGGAGCGATCAACACCCGGTGTCCCGCGGCCTGGGCGCGCCAGCAGAGGTCGACGTCGTCGCGCATCAGCGGGAGTCGCCTGTCGAAGCCGCCGAGCCGCTCGAAGACGTCGCGCCTGACGAGCATGCCGGCGGTGGAGACGGAGAGGACGGGCCTGACCTGGTCGTGCTGGCCCTGGTCCTGCTCGCGGCGGTCGAGGCCGGTCCAGCGGCGGCCGCTGTTGGCGATGGAGACGCCGACCTCGAGCAGTTGCCTGCGGTCGTACCAGCCGCGGAGCTTGGCGCCGATGACGGTGGCGGACGGGCTGGCGTCGGCCTGGCGGAGGAGTTCGAGGAGCGCGTCGGGGGCGGGGGCCGAGTCGTCGTGCAGCAGCCAGAGCCAGTGGACCGGTTCGCCGTGCGGGAGTTCCGGCAGGTCGTAGACGTCGTTGTTCCAGGTCCGGGTGACCGGGTCCCAGGCGTTCGGCCGCCTGAGGTAGGGGAGGTCGTCCGCGGTGAGCACCGGCGCGGCGCGGACCGCCTCGGCCACGGCGGCACCGAAGCCGGTGCGGCGGGCGAGGTGGAGGACGCGTTCGGCGCCGAGGGCGTCGCTGACCAGGGTGGCGGAGGAGTCGGCGCTGCCGGTGTCGGCGGCGATGACGTCCTGGACCGGGCGGTCCTGGCCGAGCAGCCCGGCAAGCACCTCGGGGAGCCAGCGTTCGCCGTCGTGTGAGACGAGCACCGCCGTGACGACGTGCTGGGGGAATTCGGGATGGCTTTGCACGGACATCGAGGTGCGGACCCCGGTTCGCTGGACGGTGGTGGACGTCGCACCACACTAGCGGCTGCCGGTGCCTGGGCCCCTCGTCGTGGGGGACCGCCGTCGAGCGGCTGTCAAACCGCCGTCAGACGGCGGCCTTCTTCAGGCGGCGGCGTTCACGCTCGGACAATCCGCCCCAGATTCCGAACCGTTCGTCGTTGGCCAGGGCGTATTCGAGACATTCCGAGCGGACCTCGCAGGCGAGGCAGACCTTCTTGGCCTCGCGTGTGGAGCCGCCCTTCTCGGGGAAGAAGGACTCCGGGTCGGTCTGGGCGCACAGCGCGCGCTCCTGCCAGCCGAGTTCTTCGTCCGCCTCGTCGACCAGCAGTTGCTGGAACAGCTCGGTCATATGCGCGCCCCTCGTCTTCTTTGCGTCCCCGTGATGCCGTCGTTATCGATACCGCTCGAACGACATGAGTGAAATTACAAGTGGGGTCGCCGCCCGGACAAGCCACGATCTGCCATTCACCCGATGATTCACCCTGTGGCACCACAGCCATACGGAAAGTGTTCAAATCGCCACAAATTATGCGCGTTCATCCGTCCTGCGGCACCTGCCGCTTCTCCTTTACAAGGAGGGACGTACCGGGCGCCGGATTTGTTGCAACCGACGCCGGGCAGCGACGTAGATCACAGCCGCATCACGGATGGGCAACGCGGCACCTGTCCGGTGGGATCCCCTCATAAACCATTCGGGGACCGGAGCGACCGGAAGTGATGAAACAATGGTCCAGGTCGCGCGTTCAGTTGACGGACGTGCGGCCCGACTCGTTCCAGTAGGGCATCCTTCGAGTCCGACTTCGATCACCGAGCTCACCGAGGCGTACCCCGACTCCATGGACAACGACAACGCGATCGCCGGCGATCCGCTGGCGATCCCGCATCTGCTGCCACCCGTTCCCGAGCACCCCACGACCGTGGCGGAGTTCGCCGCCCTGGCCACCGCGCTGGCCGGGGACCGTGAGTGTTGGGCGCCCCTGGTGCGGTACGACGCGGCGAGCCGCTGGTACCACCGGCTGCGCACCGGCCCCGGATACGAGGTGTGGCTGCTGAGCTGGGTGCCCGGGCAGGGCAGCGGGCTGCACGACCACGGCGAGTCGAGCGGCGTCTACACCGTGCTGGGTGGTGCGTTGACCGAGTCGACCGTGGGTCGCGGCGGCCGGGTCCTCACGCCGGGCTCGCTGCGGGTGCTGGCGCCGGGCTTCGTGCACGAGATGGTCAACGCCTCGCTGGAGCCGGCCGTCAGCCTGCACGTCTACTTCCCCGGCCTCACTCAGATGCGGATGCACCAGCGGGCGCATTCCGCACCCGTGCCCCGTTCGACGGCGGCCTGCTGACAGACTGGCGGGTATGCGACGCATCGTGGTTCTGTCCGGCGGCATCGGCGGCGCCCGCTTCCTGCGCGGGCTCAAGCGGGCCGCTCCCGACGCGGACATCACCGTCATCGGCAACACCGGCGACGACATCCATCTGTTCGGCCTCAAGGTCTGTCCCGACCTCGACACCGTGATGTACACGCTGGGCGGCGGCATCCACGAGGCGCAGGGCTGGGGCCGCGCGGACGAGACCTTCACGGTCAAGGAGGAGCTGGCCGCCTACGGCGTCGGGCCCGAGTGGTTCGGGCTCGGCGACCGGGACTTCGCGACCCACATCGTCCGCACCCAGATGCTGGAGGCCGGCTACCCGCTCAGCGCGGTCACCGAGGCGTTGTGCCAGCGGTGGCAGCCGGGCGTCCGGCTGCTGCCGATGACGGACGACCGGGTCGAGACCCATGTGCTGATCGACGACGGGGTCGGCGGCCGCAAGGCGGTGCACTTCCAGGAGTACTGGGTGCGGCTGCGGGCCGCCGTCGCCGCGCACGCGGTGGTGCCGGTCGGCGCGGACCAGGCGAAGCCGGCGCCGGGCGTGCTCCAGGCCGTGGAGGCGGCCGACGTCATCGTCTTCCCGCCGTCCAACCCGGTGGTGAGCGTGGGCACCATCCTCGCGGTGCCCGGCATGCGCGAGGGCATCGCGAGCGCGGGGGTGCCGGTCGTGGGCCTCTCCCCGATCGTCGGCGACGCGCCGGTGCGCGGCATGGCCGACAAGGTGCTCGCGGCGGTCGGCGTGGAGGCCACCGCGGCGGCCGTGGCCCAGCACTACGGCTCGGGGCTGCTCGACGGCTGGCTGGTGGACACCGTGGACGCGCACGCGGTGAAGGCGGTGGAGGACGACGGCATCCGCTGCCGGGCCGTGCCGTTGATGATGACGGACCTCGACGCGGCCGCCGCGATGGCCACCGCGGCGCTCGAACTGGCCGGGGAGGTCACGGCCGCATGACGACCCAGCTGCGGGCTCCCGCGTACTCGGTGTGGGCGCTGCCGGGCATCCCCGAGGTGGCGCCGGGCGACGAGTTGGCCAAGCTGATCGCCGCGGCCGTGTCGGCCGCGGCGGCGCCCACCGGCGGTCCGGCCCTGGTGGACGGCGACGTCGTCGTCGTCACCTCCAAGATCGTCAGCAAGGCGGAGGGGCGGGTCAGGCGGGCCGACGACCGCGAGGCCGCCATCGACGAGGAGGCCGTCCGGGTGGTGGCCCGCCGCGGCCGCACCAGGATCGTCGAGTCGCGGCACGGCTTCGTGATGGCGGCGGCCGGCGTGGACGCCTCCAACACCCCGGCCGGGACCGTGCTGTTGCTGCCGGAGGACTCGGACGCCTCGGCGGCCGGGATCCGGCGCGGGCTGCGTCAACTGCTCGGCGTGGACGTCGGGGTGCTGATCACCGACACCTTCGGCCGCCCGTGGCGCGAGGGGCAGACCGACGTGGCGATCGGCGCCGCCGGGCTCACCGTCCTCGACGACCTGCGCGGGTCGACCGACCCGCACGGCAACGAGCTGGGCGTCACCGTCACCGCGGTCGCCGACGAACTGGCCGCGGCCGGCGAGCTGGTGAAGGGCAAGACGGCCGGGCTGCCGGTGGCGGTCGTCCGCGGCCTGGCCCACCTGGTGGGCGAGGGCCCGGCCACCGCCCGTGACCTGGTGCGGGACGCCGGCTCCGACATGTTCCGGCTCGGCACGTCGGAGGCGATCAGGGAGGCCGTGGCGCTGCGGCGCACGGTGCGGGAGTTCACGGCCGCGCCGGTCGACCCGGCGGCGGTACGGCGCGCCGTGGCCGCCGCGGTGACGGCCCCGGCGCCGCACCACACGACGCCCTGGCGGTTCGTGCTGGTCGAGTCGGCCGAGGCGCGGCGCGGGTTGCTCGACGCGATGCGCGACGCCTGGATCGCCGACCTGCGGCGGGACGGGAAGTCCGAGGAGTCCGTCGCCCGCCGGGTGCGGCGGGGCGAGGTGCTGCGGGCCGCGCCGTATCTGGTGGTCCCCTGCCTGGTGGCGGACGGCGCGCACGACTATCCGGACGAGCGGCGCGCGACGGCGGAGCGGGAGATGTTCGTGGTGGCGATGGGCGCCGGCGTGCAGAACCTGCTGGTGGCGCTGGCCGGCGAGGGTCTGGGCTCGGCCTGGGTGTCGTCGACGATGTTCTGCCGCGACGTGGTGCGGGCCGAGTTGGCCCTGCCGGCCGACTGGGACCCGATGGGCGCCGTGGCCGTCGGCCACGCGGCCTCCGCCCCGCGCCCCCGCCC